>CAZKQI010000044.1:0-10075 GCA_964554855.1 uncultured archaeon
ATGAAAGACCCTTAAACATGTCCACCTTTAAACCTCTTTTCAATTTCAAAGCCTTTTCATAGACAACTTTTGCAACAGCAATATCTTGAATAGCCAAGCCAGTAGAATCAAAGATTGTTATTTCATCACCTCTCTCCCTTCCAGACTTTAAACCAGCAACAATCTCACCCAAACTTGCATATATATCTTCTTTTCCAATCAAACCCTTCGAAATTGCAACATTTATTTCTCCGCCATGCATAGCCTGTTCATAATCGTCAACAACAATCTTAGCTCTTAACAAAATTCTTTCATCCAATTCCTGCTTTCCCGGTGCATCTGCTCCAACAGCATTTATATGTATACCTTCTTCAATCCACTCATTCATAACAACTGGCTTTCTTGAGGGAGTTGTAGTCGTTAAAACATCACAATCGCAAACATCCTCTATAGACATGAAATCTGCATCAACCCAATTCCTACAGAATTCAACAAACCTCTCAGCAGATTTATCGTTTATATCGAAAGCTTTAACCTTTTCAATTTCAAAAACCTCATTCAAAGCTAAAAACTGTGTGTAAGCCTGTCTACCACAACCAATAAATCCAAAAATTCTACTTTTTTTTCTTGCAAGGTATTTACTTGCAACTGCACTACTTGCTCCAGTTCTAAAATTAGTTATATATGTTGCATCCATTATTGCAAGGGGATAACCAGTTTCTGGATCGTTTAGAATTAATATAGCCATTACAGTAGGTAAATTCTTTTTAGGATTCTCTGGATGAGAATTCACCCATTTTATCCCAGCATAACCCATAAGAGATGCGGGCATTGCTCTCAGATCACCTTTCTCAAATGTTAAATAAACTTTAGGTGGCATCTTTGCCAGATTTTTGCCATGTAACTCAAAAGCCTTCTCAACAACATCTATAGTTTCCTTCATTGTTAAAATATCCCTGACATCCTCATACGATATAACTATAGTTTCCATAAATTCAGAAGGATAGGAATGATTTTAATTTCTTCGATTTAAATTTAGATATGAAGTATGCATACCGTTTGCTACATCCAAGACCAGCTTTAGTAGTTATTGCAGAGCATGAAAGAGTAAATGCAATGGCTTTGGCTTGGCACATGCCAGTTGAAGAGAATAAGGTTGCAATTGCAGTAGATAGAGAGAACTACACTTACGAGCTGATCGAAAAATCTAAAGAATTCACTTTAAACGTTTTGTCCATAGATGAGGCAAAACTGATTTGGAATGTTGGAACTACAAGTGGAAGAGATGTAGATAAGATTAAAAAATTCGGAATAAAGCTTGAGAATGGTGTTAAGATAAAAACACCTCACATAAAAAATTGTTTGGGTTATTTGGAATGCAAAGTGTTTGAAGAGGTTAAACTCGATGAGCATTCGGTATTCTTTGGCGAAATAGTTTATGCCAAAGCAGATAAAAAATTTTTTAGAGATGTTTGGCTTGAAGATTCTAGAATTGCCATGCACGTTGGCAAGAGATTCTTTACAACGAACTCAAAATACATAAAACTCTAAAATCTTGGAATTACAACTCTCCAACCTCCAAAATCGGCAACATCAACATCAACTTCAAAAGCTTCACTCAAAATTTTTGAGTCAATCTCGTTAGGTCTGCAAATAGTCAAAACTCTACCATCCTTCATAAATGCTATTCTATCACAGAAGTTTATAGCCAAATTCAGATCATGAAATGTTGCAATTACAGTTATTCTTTCCGAGAGAATCTTCAGCAATCTCATAACCTCTATCTGATGTTTTATATCCAAGTGAGAGGTTGGCTCATCCAAGAGTAAAATCTTTGGCTCTTGAGCCAAAGCCTTAGCAATTAGAACTCTCTGTTTCTCTCCCCCACTCAAATTCTTCACTATTTCATCTCTAGGACATTTCAAAGATCCCAAAATTCTATCTACTATTTCCCAATCTCTTTCAGATTCAAAAATTCTTATATACGGTATTCTTCCCAAAGCAACGAAATCTCTAACCTTCATATTTATATTCAATTCGTACTCTTGAGGAACAACACCCAAAATCTTAGCAAGTTCCTTCAGATCTATCCAATCTATCTCCTTACCATTTAAATAAATATAACCATCTTTGGGATAGAATTTTGCTATTGCTCTAAGGAGAGTTGTTTTACCACTTCCATTTCTACCAACTATTCCAAAGAACTCCTTCCTTATCGAAATATTAACTTCTTCAAGTATGGATTTTCCTTCCAAATTAACTTCAAGATTTTTTATTTCAACTTTCACGTTTAAAGTGATATCGAAAAATGTTTAACCTTTACCATATACGATGACCATGCAACTGAGACTCACTGATTTTATAAAAGATCAAGATATTTTAAGAAACAATCTAATCAAGCAAAGAGATGTGGATATTCTTTTTAATGAAATAAAGGAGTATCATTCTAATCTTATTGAAGAACTTAAAAGAGCTTATGAAGTTGCTAGAAAAGCTAGATCTAAGCTTTTAGATCCTTCAAACGATGTTGAAATACCAATTGCAAAGAACATGGCTGAGAGAGTTGAAAAGTTAATGGGTATTGATGGTTTAGCTAAAAGAATTCAGGAACTTGAAGATAAGGGGATGAGTAGGGAAGAAATTTGCTTCAAAATTGCTGAAGAAATTGTTGAAGGTAAATTTGGTAGATTTGATAGGGAAACAGCATTGGATAAAGCTATAAGAGTTGCAGTTGCAATTCAGACAGAAGGAGTTGTTGCAGCTCCGATTGAAGGTATAGCTAAGATTAAAATTGATAAAAATGATGATAGAACTGAATTTTTAAGGATTTACTATGCGGGACCAATAAGAAGTGCTGGAGGGACTGCACAAGTCGTTTCCGTTCTTATTGGAGACTACGTTAGGAGGAAAATGGGATTGGATAGATACAAACCAACTAAGGAGGAAATTTTGAGATATTGCGAAGAAATTATGCTATACAAGAAGGTAGCAAATCTTCAATATTTGCCAAGTGATGAAGAGATAAAATTGATAGTTGAAAACTGTCCAATCTGTATAGATGGTGAACCAACTGAAGATATAGAAGTTTCTGGTTATAGGGATTTGCCAAGAGTTGAAACGAATAGAGTGAGGGGAGGAATGTGCTTGGTCATTGCTGAAGGAATTGCTCTCAAAGCACCTAAGCTAAAAAAGATTGTTGAGGAAATTGAAATGGACGGATGGGAGTGGCTTGACAATCTTATAAACAAGAATTTCGAGAGAGAAGATACTGAATTTACGGATACAAACTATGAATATAGAAGAGAAGAAGATGATGAGGAAAGTATTGAGAGAGA
The DNA here is from genome assembly GCA_964554855.1 of uncultured archaeon. Lineage (GTDB taxonomy): Archaea > Halobacteriota > Archaeoglobi > Archaeoglobales > Archaeoglobaceae > Archaeoglobus_B. Next base: position 3,315 of record CAZKQI010000044.1, read on the forward strand.
AAAGGAGGAATTTCAAGATGTAAGGCCAAAAGATAAGTATCTATCTGATATTGTTGCTGGAAGACCTGTCTTCAGCCATCCTTCGAGGAAGGGTGGTTTTAGGTTGAGATATGGAAGGGCAAGAAATTCAGGTTTTGCTACTGTAGGTATAAATCCCGCTACAATGGTTATCTGCGATGGATTTATAGCTATAGGAACCCAATTAAAAGTTGAAAGACCAGGAAAGGCGGGAGGAGTTGTTCCAGTCACAACAATAGATGGTCCTACTGTCAAATTGAAAAATGGTGATGTTTTGAGAGTGAATGATTACAAAACAGCCTTAACTTTGAAGGATGAGGTTGAGGAGATAATAGATTTGGGAGAGATTTTGATAAATTATGGGGATTTTTTGGAGAACAATCATCCTTTGATGCCAGCAAGTTACTGTTATGAATGGTGGATTCAGGAAGTCAGAAAAAAAGGAATAAATGGAGATTTTAGGAAGATAAGTGAGGAGGAAGCTTTAAAGCTATGCGATGACTACGGTATTCCATTACATCCAGATTATACATACCTATGGCATGACATAAGCATAGAAGATTACATCTATCTTAGAGATTACATTTCTAAAGGTAAAATAGATGGGAAAATGCTCGTTTTAGATTATGATGAGAGAGCTAAGAAAATTTTGGAGGATTTACTTGTTGAACACAAGATTAGAAATGATAAGATAATAATAGAAAGATGGAAGGTTTTGGTAAGATGTTTAGGTTTAACATTCAATTTGAGGAAGGTAAATATAGAAATTAAAGAGAATGATGTTTTAAATGTTGTAAGAAGGCTTTCTGGCTTGGATGTCAGGGCAAAGGCTTTAACGAGAATTGGAGCAAGAATGGGAAGACCAGAAAAGTCTAAAGAGAGAAAGATGAGTCCACCACCCCACATACTTTTTCCATTAGGTTTTGCTGGTGGGAAACAGAGAAATGTTAAGGAGGCTGTTAGAACAAGTAAAGTGGAGGTAGAAGTGAGTTTGAGAAGATGCAAGAATTGCGGGAAGGAAAGTTTCTGGCTTAAGTGCGAGTGCGGTGGAATTACGGAACAGCTTTATTACTGCACTAAGTGCAAGATAAAGACAAGAAATGAGACTTGTCCAAATTGCAAGGGAGAGGCAAAGCCATATGTGAAAATGGTTGTAAATCTCAAAGAAATATATGAGAATGCTTTGAAGAATTTGAAGGAGTATAATTTAGAAGTTATAAAGGGAGTCATAGGAATGACTTCAAAGTGGAAGATTCCTGAGAGGTTGGAGAAGGGAATTTTGAGAGCCAAGCATGGAGTTTTCGTATTTAAAGATGGAACTATAAGATACGACATGACAGACCTACCTTTAACACATTTCAAGCCTAAGGAGATAGGTGTTAGCGTTGAAAAACTAAAAGAGTTGGGATACAAACACGATTATCTTGGAAATGAGCTTAAGAGTGAAGAGCAGATAGTTGAGCTTAAACCTCAAGATATTGTAATATCTAAGGACTGTGCCGAGTATTTAGTTAGAGTAGCGAAGTTCATAGACGATCTCTTAGTAAAATTCTATGGTTTGGAACCTTATTACAATGTTAAAAGATCGGAAGACTTGATAGGTCATTTAGTTATTTGTTTAGCACCACACACATCAGCTGGAGTTTTAGGGAGGATAATAGGTTTTGTTGATATAAACGCTTGCTACGCCCATCCTTATTTCCATGCCTCTAAGAGAAGAAACTGCTTCAGTGCAGATACAGAAATACTTACCGAAATTGAAGGAGATATTAAGAGGATTAAAGTAAAGGATCTTTACGATTTGTTCGAAGATGAGAGATTTGAAAAAGGTGTTTGGGTTAGGAAAAGACCAAAAGTCAAAGTTAAGGTTTTTTCGTTCGATCCGAAATCTAAGAGAGTTGTTTTGACAGATGTTGTCGATGTTATCAAAGCGGAAGCTCCTGAACATCTGGTAGAGATAGAGCTTGAAGGCGGAAAGAAATTTAAGGTTACTCCAGACCACTTCGTTTTAATCTATGAGGGTAGTATAATCAAGAAGAGAGCTTTCGAGGTTAAAGAAGGAGATCTCATGATTTCACCCTTTATAGAATTTGAGGAGGTGAATTTGGAGGAAATAGATTTGCTTGAAGAGTTTGCAAAGCATAAAGATTTGCAAGATGTTGTAGTTAGAGGTGTGAAAAACTTTTTGGAAAAAATTTTGTCTAGAGAAGAGAGAAGGAGATTTTACGATAGCATTAGATACGATTCAATAACCCTTAAAGGATTGATTGAAATTTTAGATTCCAAATTGATGAGCTTGAAAGACGTTCCTAGAGAAGTATTCATTGCCATTAAGAGAGATAATGTTAAGGTTAAAAGGTTCATCAAATTGAATCCTTTACTTAAACTTTTGGGATATTACTTGGCTGAAGGTTATGCAAGGAAAAGCGATAGCTGTTATCAGGTTGTTTTTTCAAGCTGCGACGAGTTCATGAAGGAAGATATAAAAAGAACAATTAAAGAGGCTTTTGGAGATCTCAGACTTTATGAAAAGGATTGGAAGATAACAATCTGTTCAAGGGTAATTTATCTACTGTTTACGGAAATTCTCAAAGCTGGTAGCAATGCACACGATAAGAGGATCCCAAGCTTTATATTTAAGCTTCCTAAGGAGAAAGTCAGGATTTTGCTGAGTGCTTACGCTTCTGGGGATGGATCATCTCTAAAAACAAAACCGAGAATTTGCTTTTACAGTGCGAATCTATCTTTGCTTAGAGATTTTGAGCTTCTTCTAATGTCAAAGTTCGGCATAAAATGTTATCTAACGGTTGATAAGAATGCGAACAGAGGAAACAGTGTCGTTGTCAGATATCATCAAAGAAAGGGAAGCAAACCTCCGAAATCAGTTGTTTACGCTTTAAACATCAGTGGAAAATATTACGACATGTTTTACAGAGAAGTAGGGTTTACATTACCGAGAAAGCAGATGATTTATTATTTACACAAGGGAAGGAGGCATTTAAAAGATAGAAGTAAAGCTGATTATGGATGGTTACTTAGAGTTAGAAGGGTTCGATACATCAAAAACGATGGAAATCGTTTCGTTTACTGTTTAAACGCTAAGAGGTATCACAACGTGTTAGTAAATGATTATATAGTCACTTCCCAATGCGACGGCGATGAAGATTCTGTCATGCTTCTTTTGGACGGACTTCTGAACTTCTCACGCTACTTCCTTCCAGATAAGAGAGGGGGACAGATGGATGCACCTCTCGTTTTAACAGTGATAGTAGATCCGAGAGAAGTTGATAAGGAAGTCCACAATATGGATATTGCTTCGTATTATCCCTTAGAGTTCTATGAAGCAACTATGAGATATGCAGATCCAAAGGAGATAAGTATTGAAAGAGTGGAAGATAGACTTGCCACTGAATACAGATTCTTTGGACTTAAGTTTACTCATGATACGGAAATAGGAATTGGTGTAAAGGAAAGTAGGTACAAGTCTTTGAAGAGCATGCAAGAAAAGGTTAAAGCTCAGATGAGCTTGGCCGAGAAGATTAGAGCTGTAGATGAACACGATGTTGCAGAAAGAGTTTTAACATACCACTTCCTTCCAGATATAATAGGGAATCTCAGAGCTTTTTCAAGACAGGAATTCAGATGTGTTAATTGCAATACAAAATACAAGAGGCCACCTCTAACAGGTAAATGTAAATGTGGAGGAAATCTTACTTTAACTGTTCACAACAGCTCTATAACCAAGTATTTAGGTGTTTCAAAAGAACTTTGTGAAAGATACAGAGTTAGTGAATACACTAGACAGAGATTGAAGCTTGCAGAGTTGGAGATTAAATCCCTCTTTGAAAGTGATGTTAGGAGGCAGGTGACCCTATTTTGATAGTAGTTAAGGTTGGTGGCTCTGCAATCACTGATAAAAAGGGATTTAGAAAGGCAAAATTTAAAAATATAGAGAGCTTAGCTAGACAGATAGCAGAAGTTAAACCTAAAGATTTTATTTTGGTGCATGGTGCAGGCTCATTTGGACATCCGTTTGTTGTTGAATACAGACTTAAGGAGGAGAAGGATCTCGAAGGTATAATTAGAGCTCATATGTCATGTGTTGATCTAAATTTCATGGTTTGTGAAACAATGCTCGAATATGGCCTAAAACCTTTCCCAATACACCCGCTTCAAACTTTTAGATTGAAGAAGGGTAAAATTTTGTTTGATGCTAAAATATTTAAGTCAGCTCTTGAAGAGGGTTTTATACCAATCACTCACGGAGATTTGGTTTACGATGAAATTGATAGATTTTTTAAGGTTCTTTCGGGAGATGAAATAACACTCGAACTGGCAAAAGTTTTCAAAGCAGATAAAGTTGGTTTTGCAACCGATGTTAAGGGAGTTTATGTGAATGGAAAATTGGCAAAAATAGTTTCTTGGGATGATATAGATAACTTGGGATTTGCTGAAGGTGTAGATGTTACTGGGGGAATGAGGGGGAAGGTTGAAAAAATTTTAAAGAGCGGAATTTCGGCAAGAATTTTCAGTTTGGATGAACTTAAGGAATTTCTCATGTGCAAAGATGTTGGAACACTTGTCGGAAACATTTTATAATGTAATAAGAATGGGATATCGTGAGTACATCTGAGAGAAAATTGGATCACATTGAAATCTGTTTGAATAAATATGTAGAATCTTCCTATAGTGGATTTGAAGATGTCATGTTAATTCATAAAGCAATTCCAGAGATAGATTACGATGAGATTGATACGAGCTTGGAATTTCTACATAAGAAGTTGTCTGCTCCATTCCTAATAGCTTCAATAACTGGAGGTCATAAAAAAGCAATTGAAATAAACAAGAATTTGGCAATGGCTGTAGAGAATTTGGGATTGGGAATGGGTGTTGGGAGTCAGAGGGTTGGAATAGAAGGTGGAGATATAGAGAGCTTTATTGTCGTAAGAGAATATGCCGAAAATTCTTTCATTTATGCCAACATAGGATTACCCCAGATTATAAAGGATGTTGAGTATGCTGAAAAGGCTGTAGAGATGATAGATGCTGATGCTTTAGCTATACATCTAAATTATTTACAGGAAGCAATTCAGCCTGAAGGAGATAAGTTTTCCAGAAAAGCTTATGAAGCTATTGAAGAGGTCTGCAAGAATTTAAAAGTTCCAGTAATAATTAAAGAAACTGGGGCTGGAATGAGAAGGGATATTGCATTGAAGCTTAAAACATTAGGTATTTCAGCTTTGGATGTTGGTGGTAAAGGCGGGACTAGCTTCAGTGCAGTTGAATCTTACAGATGTGAAGGTTACATGGCAAGGATTGGAAAAGATTTCTGGGACTGGGGAATTCCTACAGCCTATTCCATCTTAGAATGTTACGATGTTTTGCCAGTTATTGCTACTGGGGGTATAAGGAATGGACTTGACTTGGCAAAAGCTTTAGCTTTGGGAGCAGTTGTAGGCAGTTCAGCTTTACCACTCTTAAAAGAGGCTGTAAAAGATTATAAAGCTGTTGAGGAATACTTGAAATATATCATTGAGGGTTTGAAGGTTGCCATGTTTCTTACCGGTTGCAAAAGAGTTGAAGAATTGAGAGATGTTGAGATATTTGTATACGGTAGGCTTAAGGATTGGCTTGAGTTAAGGGGTTATGATGTCTCGAAAATATGCTTAAAGAGGTGAAGTCATGAAAGAGGTGATTTCGAAGAGAGCAAAGATAGTGAATGATGCTATATGGAAGTTTTGTAAAATTAGGGAACCTAAGGAACTTTATGAAGCTAGTTATCATTTGATTAGAGCTGGAGGGAAGAGAATAAGACCAGTTTTAACTCTTCTTTGTTGCGAAGCTATAGGTAAGGATTGGAAAGCAATAATTCCCTCAGCAGTTGCAATAGAGCTAATACACAACTTCACACTAATCCATGATGATATAATGGATAGAGATGATTACAGAAGGGGAGTGAAGACTGTTCACAAGCTTTTTGGTGAACCGACAGCTATATTGGCAGGAGATACCCTTTTTGCTCAAGCATTTGAAGTTTTGACAAAATGTGAGGTTGAGCCTTCAAATATAATAAGAGCTTTTGATGTAGTTGCAGATGTTTGCATCAAAATTTGTGAAGGACAATATATGGACATGGATTTTGAAAATAGAGATGATGTAAGTGTCAATGATTATTTAGAGATGATTAGGAAAAAGACTGCAGTTCTTATAGCCTGTTCATGCTCACTTCCAGCCATACTTTATGGAGAGGAGAAATATAAGGATGCACTCTGGAATTTTGGTTTGAACTGTGGTATTGGATTTCAGATTCATGATGATGTTTTGGATGTAGTTGGTGGGGAAAAGATTGGAAAGGATTGGTGTAGTGATTTGGTAGAGGGTAAGAAAACTATAGTTTATTTGAAGGCAAAAGAGATGGGTATAGAGATAGAGATATTTGGAAAGGGTAAGGCTAGTAATGAAGAGAAGAAGAGGGCTGTTGAAAAGTTGAAGGAGTGTGGAGCTATAGATTTTGCTTCGAAAATGGCGAGAGAGTTTGTTGAAATTGGAAAGAATTATTTGGATGTTCTGCCAGATTCTAATGCCAAAAAAATTTTGTTATCCTTAGCAGATTACCTAATTACAAGAGAGTATTGATGTTTTATCTATGGTAACTTTTAAATTCATATTGGTATCAAAAATAATTGGTGCCGCCGTAGCTTAGCTGGTAGAGCGTCGGCCTGTTAAGCCGATGGTCGCAGGTT
>CAZKQI010000045.1:0-9953 GCA_964554855.1 uncultured archaeon
TTCCTTCGACAATATCCTCATGACCGGGATATAAATTTTCTACATCCAAACTCGAAAGATATTCGAGAGATTTGAGAAGTTCGTAAGGATTTCCACTTGGCAAATCATATCTACCGAATCCATATTTGAATACTGTATCACCACTGAAAAGCCACTTCTTATCTTCCTCATAATAGCAGACACTACCGGCGGTATGACCGGGTGTATGAATTACTCTAAGCTCAACTTCACCCAATTCGAAATTCTCATTTCCCCTTACAACAACATCCGGCTCAAAGTAATAGATGTATCCGAGAGTTGTCAATCCCCTCTTTAGAATATCAAACTCTAGGGAATGCATAACAACCTTGCAACCAAATTTTTTCAGATCTGGAATTGCCATTGCATGATCAAAATGAGAATGTGTAAGAAAAATGTATTCTAAATCTTTGGGATTTATGTATCTCTGCAAAGCTTTGATCAAGAATGCTGAATCTCCACCGGCATCTATCAAAGATATCTTTTCATCTATTATGAGATAAACATTTGCTGCAAGGGGAGGAGTTACTATTCTTATCGGTTTCATCTTTCCACCTCTATCCACTTCCTATAATTTGTAAGAACTTCGCACCCACTCTTTTTAACAACAACAACATCCTCAACCCTCACACCTCCAACATCTTTGTAGTAAAGTCCAGGTTCAACTGTGAATACCATTCCTGACTTCAATATCGTTTCATTCTCGAATATTCTTGGTTCCTCATGAATTTCCAATCCTACACCATGCCCAGTAGAATGTATGAATCCTTCTTTAGCTTTCTGCCTCAAAGTTTTATATCCGTAACCTTCAAGAACATCGCAAACAGCGTAATGGACTTCCTTAGCAGTAACTCCCTCCCTAATTATTGAAATAGCTTTTTCCTGAGCCTCTATAATCGCTTTAAGCATCTCAATTATATCGGTATTTTCATTTATTATAACGGTTCTAGTGAAATCGGAGTAATAATTGTGCTTTCTACTCTTCGGAAATATATCGATGATTACATGATCTTCAACAATACCACCAGTAGCATGAGGAATTGCAGATTTCTTTCCAGATGAAACTATTGTATTTTCTGCAATGTATCCATTCAAATAAAGATAATTTTCTATTCTATTTCTTACGATTTCACAACTTTTCTCTCTTTTGAGAACCTTTAAACTGAACTCAAAAGCTTTTATCGTTGCCAAGCTTGTATCTCTTATCTTCTCTATTTCCTCTCTCGATTTGATTGCTCTCATTTCCAAAAAAGGACTTTTAACAACTCTAACTTCAAAATTTTGATGTAGAGGAATTGCAATGTAAGCTGGAAATTCGAAAGGAATACCGATTTTCTTTGCTCTATGATTTTTCAAAAGCCTTACGATCATTTCAGCTTCAGCTCTTCTACTATCTTTCAATTCCCTTCTAATCTCATGATAATCCAAATCTCTGTAGGATGCAATTTCTCTAACCTTACTCTCTCTTATAGCTCTCTCTTTTTCCATATCGGGAACTATTAGCAAATCAGTTCCATCATTTCCGATTACATAGAATGCAGAATTTATAGCCCTAAAATTAGTTGCATAGTAAAGATTTACATCGGCATGTTGAATGAAAAAGTCGAATTCATCAAACCTCATGGAATTATTATTCAAGATAAAAACTTAATGTGCATCGCTTATGTGTATATGATCCTCAACTTTTATGGCAGATTCTCCATAAACCTTGCTCAATACATCAAGAGTCAAAATCTCATCAGGTCTTCCGACCTTGTAAAAAGTTCTGTTCAAAACAACTATTTCATCAGTATACTTCAGAAATAGCATTGGATCATGAGAAGTAATTATGATAAGTTTATTCTGAGAAATTCTGCCTATGAGCTCAACAAACTCCATCTTACCAATCGGATCTATTGCTGAGAGTGGTTCATCCAAAAGTAAAATCTCTGGATCGTAAACGAGTGCTCTTGCAAGTAAAACCCTTTGTAGTTCACCTCCACTCAACTCGTTTATCGTTTTATTCCATTCATTCAAATGAACAAGCTTCAAAACATTTTCAACCCTTTTAAAATCTTCTCTGCTAGCAAATCTTGGAAATTTCTTTCTATGTAAAAGGAGTGAATCCAAGACAACTTCAAAAGCTGTGACTGGTAGATCAAATTCTTTTGAGAGTTGAGGAACGTACCCTATTCTGTAACTTGCTCTTTCAGGTTTTCCAGTAATATCTTCACCTTTCAATAGTATCTTTCCCTTCTTGGGTTTTATCAATCCCAATATAGTCCTCAGAAGAGTTGTTTTTCCTGAGCCATTTGGTCCAATTATTTGATACAATCCCCTCTCAAAACAAATGCTCAAATCTTTGAGAATGTATTCACCGTTTAGAATAACATCAACATCTTCAACTTCAAGTGTGCACACCATATAAAAAATTTTATTAAGATTGTGCACATAAGCTTTGTTATGAGATTTTTATTATCGATAATTCTAATCTCTCTAATTTCAAAAGCGAGTGCCTTAACAATTGTAACAACTATACCAAGCCTAGTAAATGATGTAAAGCTTATTGCTCCAAACGATGAAGTATACGGAATTCCTGCATATTCCCACGATTATCAATTGACATCGAGAGATGTAGAGATGCTCAAGAGTGCCGATTTAATAGTTTCAACTGCCCACACTCATTTCGAAGAAAAAGTTAGAGAGATGGTAGAAAGTGGAGAGATTAAAGCAGAGTTAATAGAAATTCCAAAGATTGAGGGCATGAAACTTTTAAAGTATCCTGAAACAGGGATAACAAATTACCACATGCCAATTTACGATCCCTACAACTACAAACTTTTCTTAATTGAAATTGCAAAAAAACTTGAGAGTCTAAATCCAAAAGAGAACTATGTTGAAAGAGCTAGAGATGTTTGTAGGAAAGTTGAAATGATCAATTTTAGATACAACGGTACGGCAATAGTAGATTATCCCTACGGACAATATGCTGTAAGCTGGATGGGTCTAAAAGTGGTAGGAATATTTTTCAATTCTCCAACAACTCCAGAAAAGTTTAAAGAGGTTGATTATTTGGTAATAACTAGAAATTCAGAAAAGTCAATAGCTTTAATAGAAAATATTCCTCACAAATACGTAATCTACATAGATTCTCCCTTTGCAAATAACTCAATACTTCAAAAGCTTGAAGGTATAGAAGTTAGAAAAAGTGTTAGTACACCGGGATACAATACTTTAATCTGCATTCTTGCGGTGATTGTCTTATGGCTATTGAGAAATGGTTACTGACAGTATTTTTTGCTTCATTGATGTACGGTACAATCAGTCCAATAACCTATGCAAGAAAACTTCAGTTTCTCTCTGCAGCTTCATCACACACTGCACTTCTAGCAGTACTGATTTCAATACCCCTTTCAAAATTTATACCAGATTACTTTGTTTCGATCTTAGTTGGTTTAATCTTAATGTATATAGTAGGATATGCCATAAGTAAGGGTGCAGATCCGAATACTGCCACATCCGTTCTAGTTTCATTCACAGCATCTGCCAGCGTAATTACAATGTTCTATGTAGTTACAAATTATGAAGTCAGAACTGATATAGATGCTTTGATAATGGGAGATCCTCTCCTCGTAACATGGAAAGATGTAATTTTGCTTTCTCTTGTATCTTTCTTTGTCGTAATGACGATTGTTTTGACTTATAAAGAACAATTTCACATAGGTTTTGATAGGGATTGTGCCACTTTGGCAGGAATAAAAGTCAAACTTTATGATTTTATATTCTACACAATTCTAGCTATATCGACAATTGCAATGATAAAGATTGTTGGATTTGTCCTACAGCATGTACTCATACTGCTTCCATGTGCAATAGCCATGAAAATTGCAAGGAGTATGAAATCTCTAATATTTTACAGTGCCTTCATTAGTGTTTCCTCAGCAATGATAGGTTTATTAATAGCCTTAAATTTGAATATCTCCCCTTCTGGTGTAATAGGACTTATAATGTTCGCCTTCTATATATTGGGATTGAGGAGGTGATACTTTGAGACGTTTCGGTGTTTCGATACCTGAGAATTTAGCAAATGATTTGGATAAATTATCGAGAACTTTAGGAGTTTCTAGGTCAGAAATTGTTAGAGAGGCTTTGAGAGCTTATCTAAGTGAATTTTCTCATTATTTGACTGAACATGACTGCTGTGGAATAATTGCAACTATTTCAACTGGTGTTTTGGATGTAGTTGAAGAATACAAAGATATAATAAGCAATTACACTCATGTGCATGTGGGAAATAGTTGTGTGAACAGTTTCCTAGTTTTTGGTAATTCGGAAAGAATTGCAGAATTTCACAAGAAGTTGTTGAGTGTATGTGAGCATGTAAGATACATACCTCTAAAATGCAATATATTTAAGACGTAGATATACGTCATGGAATTCGTTGAAAGATACAACGGCTCTGGCCTTTTGATAGAGGTTGAAGATGTTTTGTACGATTTCAAAGGAATTCAGCACATCCAAATATTTAAGTCTAAGAGTTTTGGGATAATGCTTGTTTTAGATGGAAAAATACAGCTTACAGAAAGAGATGAAGCTTTCTATCATGAGATGCTAGTTCATCCAGTTATGATAACACATGAAAATCCAAAGAAAATTTTGGTCATTGGAGGTGGTGATGGAGGTGCTGTTAGAGAGATTTTGAAGCATGAGCCCGATGAAGTTGTTTTGGTTGAGATAGATGAGGAAGTTGTTAATGCTTGCATGAGGTATGTAGGTGTAGATAGGGGTGCATTGAAAGATCCAAGGGTGAATATACTGTTCGAAGATGGATTGATGTTCGTTAAGGATTGTAAGGAGAGTTTCGATGTAATTATAGTCAATGGAACTGATCCCAATCCAGTCAGTCAAGTGTTGATATCTAAAGAATTTTACAGAGATTGTGCCAGAATTTGCGACTACTTCGTAACTCAATCGCAATCTCCCTTTGCTCAACAAGATTACTTCAAATCTATATACTTCAATGCAGATTTCAGATTCAAAAAGGTTTACTTGGGATTTGTTCCAACCTATCCACATGGATTGTGGAGCTACCTCATTGCTTCAGATAGAAGGGATATTACACTTAATTTGGATGTAATTAGAGAAAGATATATGGAGAGAAGGATTGAAACAATTTATTATACACCTGAGGTACATATTTCAGCTTTTAACTTACCAAAATGGATTTTAAATTTGATCAGATGACTTTCTAATGTAAAACCTTTTACCACCAAACTCTCTAATCTCAAGCTTACCTTCCTCTAAAAGTTCTTTAACTACATCGAAATTAGCCTTATCTTTCTTTAAAATCTCTAAAACAGCCTCCTCTCTCAATGGATGGACAGAAGTTATACTTAACAAATCCTTCTTGGCATCTCCGCTAAAACCAAAATTCAAATCCTCGTAATCCGTTAACAATTCTACTTTGACAAATTTTGAAAAAAATTCGTAAGCTTTCATGATTGTATAAGGGTTAGCAGGCCTAACCCATCTCTCAGCTGGTGGTCTTATAGGTATGGAAATGTAAGCTTTATCTGGTTTCAACTCATTCAAAAAGTTAGCTATTCCTTCAAAATCGTACTCAAATCCTTCTAAAAGCATAGTTTCCGTAATCAAAGTTCCATCGTAATCTTCTGAGAATTTAAGCATACCTTCAAGTATTTTATCCAGTTCTAAATCCCTGTGAGGTCTATTTATTCTTCTCCAAAGTTCTTCGTTTGTTGTATCGAGTTTTAGAGATACCAAATCGAAAATGTTCAAATCATGTCTGACATCTTCTCTCCAAATCAATGATGAGTTGGATATTACAGCAATTTTACCCAAATCCTTCAGCATTTCAGCAGATCTACCCAAATTTATGTCAAGCGTTGGTTCTCCATTCGGGACAAACGTTATATAATCAACCTTCATATCTTTAAGAGCTTTTTCTACATCCTCTCTTATCATCTCAGGTTTGTAAAATTCTCTTCTCTCTATCGTAATTTTCTTAGTTCTTCCTATTTGACAGTATATGCAAGAATAACTGCAAATTTTTTCTGGTAAGTTGTTCACACCCAAACTCTTCCCCAATCTTCTTGAGGGAACGTAACCGAAAATCAATATAACTTAACCTCCTCACAACCTTTCTTGTAGTGATTGTAAATTAAAATTGCCAATCCAAATGCAAGATCCAACGATTTGAACCGAGTAATCTTTATTCAAGCCTCCAAACTCCCTAGCACTCTTCACAAAGCGGTAAACAATGAAAGCTACTACAGAAAATAATATGACAGCAAAAATTATTTCAATCATACACTTATCACCTTACTCCCTCTTACCATAGAAACAATTCCAGTTCTCGCAACCTCCTTTATACCGTACTGTCTCATCAGATCAATGAATGCACTAATTTTTTCCTCATCGCCAGTAATCTCAATTATGAAGCTATCTCTTGCAACATCAACAATTCTTGCTCTAAAGATGTTTGCAATTTCAATTATTTCCCCTCTTTTATCTGGTGATGCATTTACTTTAACAAGGGCCAATTCCCTTTGAACGCTGTTATCCGTAACATCGCTTACCTTAATAACTTCTATAAGCTTGTTTAACTGCTTAACAACCTGCTCAACTGTTCTTTCATCACCATTTACAGCTATGGTCATTCTTGAAATATCCTCTCTCTCAGTAGTTCCTACGGAGAGGCTTTCAATATTGAATCCTCTCCTTCTGAAGAGTGAAGATACTCTTGCAAGAACTCCAGGTCTATTTTCAACTAAAACAGCAATGAATTTCTTCATCCCAACACCTCCCTCAGAGATCTACCTGGAGGAACAAATGGGAATACGTTTTCCTCAACTTCAACATGAAAGTCTATAACTACTGGTTTATCGACTTCAAAAGCAACTTTCAAAGCATCCTTAACCTCACTTGGCTTTTCAACAGTTATTCCATAAGCTCCAAATCCCTTCGCAATCTTCTCAAAGCTAATTTCAGGATATCTCAATCTAGTTGCCGAATATCTCTTATCGTAGAATAACTCCTGCCATTGTCTAACCATTCCCAAGTACGCATTATTGAGTATACATACTATTACATTTATTCCGTAATCTACAGCCGTAGCCAATTCCTGAATGTTCATAAGAAAGCTGCCATCTCCAGCTATATCTATTACAATCTTATCGGGATTTGCAACCTTTGCACCTATAGCAGCAGGGAAACCGAAACCCATAGTTCCCAACCCACCAGAAGTTATGAACTGTCGAGGATACTTAACCTTAAAATATTGAGCCGCCCACATCTGATTTTGACCAACTTCAGTGGTCACTATTGCATCTGGAAAAATCTCATAGACTTTCTCAACAACAAATTGTGGCTTTATAACTTCCTCCTTGAACTCATATTTTAATGGATACTTCCTTCTAAGCTCGTTAACATGATCAAACCACTCCTTCCTTGCCTTAAATTCAATTAGTTTTATTATCTCTCTTAGAACATGTTTGGCATCTCCCACAATCGGAACATCCACTCTAACATTCTTTCCTATTTCAGCAGGATCTATATCAATGTGAATTATCTTTGCATCTGGTGCAAATTCATCAAATTTTCCAACTGTCCTATCACTGAACCTACATCCAACAGCTATTATTAAATCGGCATCCATAACAGCCAAATTTCCATACTTAGTTCCGTGCATACCTATAAAACCCAAGCAGAGAGGATGTTCTTCAGGAATTGCACCCTTACCCATTAACGTTGTTACAACAAAGGCAGGTATTTTCTCAGCTAACTCTAAAACTTCTGGATGAGCATTTGAAATTCTAATTCCTCCACCAGCCAATATTATGGGTCTTTCAGACTTCATTATGAGTTCGACAGCCCTCTTTATCTGCTTAGGATGACCCTGTATCTTTGGCCTGTAACTCCTAATTTCTATTCTATCAGGATAATCGAATTCTATTTCTGCCCGAGTTACATCTCTTGGTAGATCTATCAAAACGGGGCCAGGTCTTCCAGTTGAAGCTATATAAAAAGCTTCTTTAATTATCTTCAAAACATCTCTTTCATCGGTAACTAAGTAGTTGTGTTTAGTTATTGGCATGGTTATACCAGTTATATCAGCTTCTTGAAAGGCATCATTACCTATCATAGCCCTTGGCACTTGACCAGTAAACACTATTATGGGTGAAGAATCCATGTATGCAGTGGCTATTCCAGTTACAGTATTTGTTGCTCCAGGTCCAGATGTTGCAAATGCTATTCCAACTTTTCCACTTGCCCTAGCATAACCATCTGCCATATGCACTGCACCTTGCTCATGTCTTGCTAGAATGTGAGTTATGTTTGAATCGTAGAGGGCGTCGTAAACTTCCATTATCGCTCCACCGGGTATTCCAAAAGCTATCTCGACACCCTCCTTCTCCAAAGCCTTGACGATTGCATCAGCAACCCTCATAGAAAAACACCCCAAAAAGCGAAGATTATTTACTCTACCAACAAAATTACGTCTACGGAGATAATTGAGTTCAAATAAATTTTAGGCATTGATTGGGAAATGCAGTAACAATATATATATTTTACTCACTTCGATAACCTATGAAGACAATCGGGCTGATTGGTGGAATGAGCTGGGAATCTACAATTGAATACTATAGAATTTTGAATGAAGAAGTTAATAAAAGACTTGGAGGATGGCATTCTGCAAAACTTATATTGTATTCTGTCGATTTCGATGAAATTGTGAATTTGCAGAAGAGAGGAGAGTGGAGAATGATGGGTGATATTTTGGCAGATGTTGCAAAGAGACTTGAAAGGGCTGGTGCCGATTTTATTGTAATCTGCACAAACACAATGCACAAAGTTGCCGAATATGTTAGAAGTAGGATAAAAATACCTCTATTAAGCATAATAGATTGTGTTGCAAACGAGATTAAGAAAAAGGGGTTGAAGAAAGTAGGTTTGCTGGGAACGAAGTTTACAGTTGAGGATGATTTTTATAGGGAAGGGTTGAGAAAGCATGGAATAGATGTTGTAATTCCTAAAGAATCTGAAATAAGAGATGTACATAAAATAATATTTGATGAGCTATGTAAGGGAATATTTCGGGATTCATCGAAATACAGATTGATCGAAATTATAAAGAATTTGGAGAAAAGGGGTGCAGAGGGAGTAATTTTGGGCTGTACGGAATTACCTCTACTGATAAAGGAAGATGATGTAGATATTCCAATCTTCGATTCCACAAAGATTCACGCTTTATATGCTGTTGAAATGGCATTAATCAATTGCTAAACTTCAAAGCTCTCTCCAGAATTCAAAATCACAACTTTAACACCCAATTTTTCAGCCTCATTCTTAAATTCTTCTGGATTTTGTCTTATCGGTGGAAATGTGTTGTAGTGCATTGGTATTACTATCTCTGGCTTTATCAGTTCAATTGCCTTTAAAGCAGTTTTTGGTGACATTGTGTAAAATCCTCCAATTGGTAATAGAGCTACCTTGGGCTTGTATATCTCCCCAATTAAAGCCATATCCATAAATACATCTGTATCACCAGCATGATAAACCGTAACTCCATCTTCTACAATATAACCAACAGCCTTTCCTCCACTCAATATTTCATCACCCACTATATCAGCAGAATGGACAGCATTTACCATACTGATCTTAACTCCCTCAAAGTCCAACGTTCCTCCAATGTTCATTCCCACAGTTTCGCAGCCCTTCTTGCTTAAATAAACAGCAAGCTCGTAAACAGCAACAATTTGTGCATTGCATTTCTTCGATATTTCTACGGCATCTCCCAAGTGGTCTGAATGTCCATGTGTAACGAGTATTAGGTCAACATCTATATCCTCAGGTTTAGCTGCTGCCATTGGATTTCCATTTAGAAATGGGTCTACGATTATCTTCTTTCTACCTTTCAAAAGAAAGCATGCATG
>CAZKQI010000046.1:0-9339 GCA_964554855.1 uncultured archaeon
TTTTCGTTTCCTTGCCAATTATAGACTGAAAATCTCTGACCATCATTGGGTAAGGGTGTGGCCCAACAACTGAACCGATTAAGTAATGAGTGTATTCAAATGTTGCAACCCAATCCCTCAAAGCCTCGTTTATAGCATCTTTGAGCGTTCTCGAACCGCTTTCAACTGGTATGACATTTGCTCCCAAAAGTTTCATTCTGAATACATTCATCTTCTGCCTCTCCACATCTTCAGCACCCATGTAAACATCTACTTTCATTCCAAGTAGTGCACCAGCAATTGCAGTTGCAACACCATGCTGCCCAGCTCCAGTTTCAGCTATTAATCGAGTTTTTCCCATATATCTTGCAAGTAAAGCTTGTCCAATTGTGTTGTTTATTTTGTGAGCACCGCTATGTAGCAAATCTTCTCTCTTTAAATAAATCTTAGCCCCTCCAATCTTTTTCGTTAGGTTTTTAGCAAAGTAAAGTGGTGTTGGTCTTCCAGCGTAATTTCGCAAATAGTAGTTGAGTTCTCTCTTAAATTTCTCATCATTCTTTAGCTCTTCGTAAGCCTTTTCAAGTTCCTTTAGAGGAGGTATCAGTACTTCTGGAACAAATTGTCCCCCAAATTCACCGAACTTCATCAAATCACCTTTGCAGCTCTAACAAACTCCCTAATTTTGTTCTCATCCTTCCTACCTTCACTTTCAACTCCCGAAATGACATCTACTGCATAAGGCTTCACGTACTCAATAGCTTTTCTAACGTTTTTGCTATTCAAACCTCCAGCCAAAATTAGTGGTAATCTAATTTTTTCCCTAACTTTTCTTGCAATTTCCCAGTTGAAAGTCTTTCCTGTCCCTCCTACTCTATCCGTTTTCGAATCGAGTAGAACTGCATCAATACCAGTCTTCTCATATGAGAGAGCAACTTCTACTGCATCCCTTCCGTAAACTCTACCAGTTTTAACATCAACGGGAAGAGCTTTTATAACTTTCACATCAACACCTTCAACGATTTCTTTAACATCTTCTTCGCTCTCATTTCCGTGAAGTTGCACAGCATTGGGCTTCGTATACTCAACTAAATCAATAACTTTTTCGACACTTCCAGATGTTACAATTACAGTATAAATGAAAGGAGGAGTTTTCGAAATAAGTTTTCTTGCTTCTTCCCTCGTAATATTCCAAGGGACTTCTGAAGGATATTCCGTTACAAATCCAACAGCATCAGCATATCTAATGCAGATTTTTAACTCCTCCTCATTCCTTATTCCACAAATCTTAACCCTCATAGCTTGAAAGTCTTGAAACACATAAGCGTAATTGTTCTCTCTATTCCATCTATCGACTGCATCTTTTCAGTGATTACATCTGACAACCTTCCATATTCCTTAACTTTTACCTTGACAACGAGATCGTAGATTCCAGCTACGGAATGCACTTCCGTAACCTCATCGATCTTTGAAAGTTCTCTTGCAACATCCTTTACCTTCCCCTTTTCAACATTGATCAGAATTATTGCCGTTATAGGCTCCACTTCCATCACCAAACTTTCTACTTTCCCTTATAAATTCTTTAAGCTTTTTCATTGCAAGCCCCTCATCTATTATATTATTAGCTAATTCAACACCCTCTTCGAGTGATGAAACAACTTCTCCAACGTAAAGGGATGCGGCAGCGTTCAGAACAACGGCATCTCTTTTAGGCCCCTTCTCACCCGAGAATATCCTTCTTATTATCTCTGCATTGTATTCTGGAGTTCCACCAGCTATATCATCTATTGAACACCTATCAATTCCAAAATCCTCTGGAGAGATTTCGTATTTCTCCACTCTATTCTTTCTAACTTCTGCAACAACGGTTTTTCCTATTGGCGAAATTTCATCCAATCCATCCAATCCATGAACCACCAAGACATGTTCATATTTCAAAGCTGATACGATTTCCGCTACTATATTTACAAGCTCTGGTTTATAAACTCCTAAAACGTGCCTTCTTGCATCTGCTGGATTGATAAGAGGTCCTATCATGGTGTAAAAGACGGTCTTTATTCCGAGCTCACTCTCTGGTTTTAAAACCTTACCCATCACGGGATGGAAGAGAGGTGCATACAAAAAAGCTATACCAATTTTCTCTATCAACTTTTCCGCCTGTTCTGGCTTCAGATTTATATTTACACCTAAAGCTTCTAAAACATCTGCTGATCCAGAAAGTGAAGAGATGGATCTACTTCCGTGCTTTGCCACTGCAACCTCATTTGCCGCAATTATTGCATTTGCAGTTGATATGTTGAAAGTTGTTAGACCCCCACCAGTCCCGCAAGTATCTATCAGTTTATCTACATTTGGCTTAATCATGTTGCAGACATCTTTCATTCCCTTAACTATTCCAGCTATCTCCTCAACTGTTGGCCCCTTCATTGTCAAACCGAGCAGAAAAGCTCCGATCTGTGCATCTGTAAGTTTATCTTCTTTCAATGCAATTACAAATTCATAAGTTTCGCTTTCACTTAAGTTGTATCCTTCTACAAGCTTTTTCAAAACACTCCTGATATCCATAATATCCCTCCACAAAAGCTTTATACTATTATTTAAGTTAAAGTCCATCACCCAAAATTATTCTCATCATATGGGTGCATTTCTAAATTACGTATTTAAGCATTTCTATTGAGAGTTATAATGATTAGTATAAAGCTTAACTTTATTACAATCTTTCAAAGGGCCCGGACCGGGACTCGAACCCGGGACGACAGGATCCACAGTCCTGCGCTCTGCCTCTGAGCTATCCGGGCCACATCAATACTAACATCAAGGTATTAAAAACTTTTTTCGATCAGTCATTTATACATATCATATGCCCCAACTTCTCCTTCTTCGTTTTCAAATAATTCTTATTCTCATCAACAGGTTCAATCTCTATTGGCTCCCTAACAACTTCAAATCCATACTTCTTAAGTTCTTCAATTTTCATGGGATTGTTTGTCATTAATCTTATTGATCTAACACCCAAATCAATCAAAATCTGTGCTGCAATCCCATAACTCCTCAGATCTGGTGGATATCCAAGTTCTATATTTGCTTCAACCGTATCCTTTCCCTCCTCCTGCAACTTATAAGCCATTAGCTTGTTTATTAGTCCAATCCCTCTCCCCTCATGCCCCCTCATATATATTAAAACTCCCTTTCCCTCTCTATCAATCTTCTTCAATGCCCTTTCAAGCTGTTCTCCGCAATCGCATCTTAAAGAATGAAAAACATCTCCAGTCAAACATTCGGAGTGAATTCTAACTGGAACAAATCCCTTGCCAACATCTCCCTTAACAAGAACTATTATTTCTCCAAGAGGTGTTTTATAACCTATTGCTCTGAAAGTTCCGTAAAATTTTGTTGGTAATGTTGCAGTAACAATCCTTTCAACTAACTTCTCGTTTTTTAACCTAAACTCTATAAGTTCATTTATACTTATAGCTTTTAAACCCATCTCTTTTGCAAATTCTAAGCCAAATGAAAAATCGGCAATATCTCCTTCATTCAAGAGTGGTGCATAAACACCAGCTAACTCAAAACCCGAAAGTCTAGCTAAATC
The DNA here is from genome assembly GCA_964554855.1 of uncultured archaeon. GTDB lineage: Archaea > Halobacteriota > Archaeoglobi > Archaeoglobales > Archaeoglobaceae > Archaeoglobus_B. The sequence goes on from CAZKQI010000046.1 coordinate 3,569, forward strand.
TAAACTAGCTTCAGCAAAACTTGGCCTTTCTAAGACACCACCTTCCTTAGCTTCTTCGACAAAAATTCTACCCGGATAGATAACATTTTCTAAATCTAAGTTACCCTTAGCAAGTATTTTCATGAATTCTGCTCTATCATCTGCTGAAAGACTCTTGAAGTCGAGAGGGATAGCATTACCGTTGAAGACCTTAAACCTGTTCAAACCTAATTCAACAATTCTTTTCCAAGGTAGAGCAACCCTTATTTCATCACAATGTTTCAGCATAAACTTTACGACTTCAACATTTACAGCTTCAGCTGGTATTGCCAAAACAGATTTATCATCGTAAATTATGACAGGTTTTGATGATTTTACAGATTCAACAACATCTTTCATGAAGTTAAGTCAATCAATCATATTTAACATTTTTGAGATAAATCTCAAAAATGTTAAAAGGGATATTTTTCGTGCTTCTTCTCTTTTTTAGGCTTTTCTGTACTTTTAATTTCTAAAAACTTTTCAATTTCTCCAGATTCTTTTAATTTCTGATATTCTCCTTCATCCATCTCTATTATAAAACTACCAACATATCTACACTTCTTACAATAGTACTTTCCAGTGTATCCAGCGGAATCAAGCTCAATTTCTATTGAACCGCAAATTGGGCAAATCAAAACTCTTTTCATAATTTTATCTCTTTCAAGAAGTTTATAACACTTTGCAGGGCTTTTAAGTTTATAAAGTAATCTTCCAAGGCGTTTATCATAGCTCCCATCTTTTCAGTCTTCACTTCGATATATAGATAACCATTTTTTGAGTAAGTATAACACCATTTCATATCATCTGGTTTCAAAGATTTGTGAATTAAATCTGCATGTTCCATCTTTATTTTAATCCTTGCAAGCAACATAACTTATCGACCTCACTTATAAATTCATCAACCTTATCTGCAGGAATTATTGCTCCAGAGGCAACCCTATGCCCTCCACCTCTACCACCAACCTTTTCTCCAGCTTTTTGCATAACTTCAGCCAAATTAACTTTTATACTTTCATTTCCTCTTGCAGAAACTTTGGCCTTATCATCTTTGACACTTATAGCTATAAATGGCTTATCTGGGTAAAGATAGCGGGAGAGTATTGTTGCAATTGGACTTGCTGCATTTCCATCTTCCATTATAACGTATCTCATACAAAATCCTTCTCTAACCTTATCTTTGACATCTCTCAATTTCTCTAACAATTCTATTGTATAATTTCTCCAAATTTCTAAAGCTTCATTAACGTAGCTTTCATCTCTCATACACAAAGAAAAACCTATACTACAAGCTGAAACTCTACCACATGCATTGATTATATCGCACATTGTTAAAGCATTCTTTATCAACTCTTTATTCAATATCAACCTACCTCGTAGTATATCTCTAAAAACACCAGTATAGGCGTTCATCCTTAGTAATCTTAGAGCTATTGCACTTGAAATCCTGTACATTTCTTCTTCACTCAAATCCTCAACATTTTTCTCACCATCAATTCCGCATTTTTTCAAAAATTCTTCAAGTTCCTCTTCATTTCCATAAAAATCAAGGTAAGGTTCTAAAGAATATATCAAGGCATCTCTTATATTCATTGAATGTAATGTTAGACCCTTCTTAAGCGAAATGTATCCATTTTCAATACCTTCTTTGAGAATTTCTGCATTTCCCCCTATCATCTTCTGTTTATCTCCTATTGCCCCAACCAAAGCCAAACCACATAAATCTTTGTTATCTCCCAATACGTTTGCAAAAATATAAGCTGTACCACTTGCAGATAGCTCGTAAGTTCCATCTATTCCGCACAACATTGGATTTATATGAACTATGTTGTCTTTATCAATTCTTCCAGTAGGAATGTGATGATCAACAATTATTACATCTGCCTCTATGTTTGAAACTACATCTGGATAACCACTTCCCATATCTGAAAGAATTATTAAATCATCTCTATCGTATTCCACTACTTCATTTAATCCCCTAAGAAATCTGACTTGAAAATCCTTTTTTAGTCTCATTAAGGCTGTAGCTATGATTGCTCCTGATGTAATTCCGTCTGAATCGTGATGAGTATAAATCCTAATAAAATCGTGCTTTTCGATGAATTTTATACTTTCTCTTGCAGTAGCTTTAAGCATCTCCAGCATTTTAATCACTTCATATTTATCGTATAACTAATTTGCGCCAAGAAGATAGTTAAACTTGTAATCCACAATTTTAACATCAGTAAAATTACCTAAATCACCCTTTCTAATCACGACAGGTCTGTATGAATCTGCTCTTGCAAGCTTCGTGTCATCTTTTCCATTCTTTGTTATCAACACCCTTAACTTCTTACCCAAAAATCTACTGTTTCTTTTCAATCCTATATTTCTTGCAAGTTCAGTTAACTTTCTTGACCTCTCCTTAACAATCCATCCATGTATTTCCTTTAACTTAAAAGCTGGAGTAAAAACTCTTTTTGAGAATCTCGTTATGTTCACTATATCCGGTTCAGCCTCTTTTATTAGCTCATATGTCTTCCAGAATGACTCTTCACTTTCAGTTGGATATCCAACTATTATATCCGTTGAAACCATAACATCATCAAAATTTCTCCTAAATTCCCTCACAACTTCTACGAACTCTTCAACACCATGATCTCTATTCATATCTCTCAATACCCTTTCATCTCCACTCTGAACTGGTAAATGTATAAACTTGTATATTTTTTCGTTTTCAAAAGAGTTTATTAGATCAGATAACATCTCCATAGCATGCTTGGGATTCATCATACCTACTCTAACTCTGAAATTTCCTTCTATTCTACTTATAGCTTCAAGTAAATCGGGTAGCATGTATTTTCCTTTATCAAGACCATAAGCACCTGTATCTTGTGATGTTATTTGAATTTCCTTGAAACCAATCTGAATACACTTTTTAACTTCTTCAACAATATTTTCAAGCTTAAAACTTCTCAATCTACCTCTTGCAAACCTAGTAGCACAAAAACTACATTTTCCAGTACAACCCTCAGCTATGGATACTATAGCTATAACGTTTTTCTTAAGCCTCTTTTTAACACAGCTTAGCTCTGATTTGTCTATACTGTTCTTATTTATCATAATGGGCTTTTCACCCCTAATAACAGATCTTACAGCAATATCTATTAGGTGAATATTGTCTGGACTAACCAAAGCATCTGATACCTTAATACAATTCTTTGTAGCAATTCTCGGTAAACAACCAGCCATAATAACTTTTTTTCCCTCAATTTTCAGACTTTTTGCTCTCTTTAGAATCTTTCTCTCAGTAAAGTCAACAACACCGCAGGAGTTTATTATTACAATATCAGCTTCGTTTATACTATCAACTAACTCAAAATTCTTAGATATTACTCCCCTCATTATATCCGAATCTGCCTGATTCATTGTGCATCCATACGTCTCTATGTAAATTTTGACCATCACATGAATTATGCTCTATATGTTTTTAAATCTAAGCTCATGATTAGATAATTGCATATTTTCCATTTCAATCTATTATTATCAATCGTAATGAGTTCGTCAAATGTCGAGAAAAAGTTTAAATAGCGTCGAAAATTGTCACGATCTATCATAATAGATTGAGGTGGTGGTATGGCTGAAGTTGTTAAGGAAGCTGAACTTCCACCGAGAGAGCTTGCGAGAACGATAGCAATAGCATGGAGTGGAGCACTTTTAGAGTGGACAGACTTCTACACATATGCAATATTGGCACCAATTGTGGCAAAGGTATTCTTTCCTTCAGAAGATCCAATAGCTTCCCTACTGGCAAGCTTTGGTGCATTGGCTCTTGGATTTCTGTTTAGGCCATTAGGTGCTCTACTCTTCGGGAGAATAGGGGATATTTACGGAAGAAAAGTGGCTTTCGTCATTGCAGCATTGACTATGCTTTCTGGAACACTTGGAATTGGTTTACTTCCAACATATGTTCAAATTGGTATAGTTGCATCTGTTCTAGTATTCATTCTGAGAATAATTCAGGGATTGGCTCTAGGAGGTGGTTACGGTGCTGCAATAGTTTATTTGGGTGAATCTGTTCCTGAGAGAAGGAGAGGTTTGTATACGGGAATACTATTCACAACAGCTGCAATGGGTATGGCAATTGCTGCAAGTATGGAAAGTATAGTTGAATCTGTATTTGGCGTAGAGGCCTTAATGACTTGGGCTTGGAGAATACCATTCATAGCTGCAGGATTGATAATAGCCTTGATTGCTCTTATAATGCATCTGTTTTATAAGGAAACACCAGTCTTCAGCTCACTTAGAACAATCAGAAAAGTATCTTCAGCACCTATAAAAGAGTTGTTCTCTCAGAGACAATATCTTGCCTTAGTTTTACTTGCATGGATAGGTGTTATAGGTGCTCATGGCCCAGTTTGGTATACAAATCAGCTAATAACGAAGTACTACATGTCTTGGCATGGAATCAGTCCGGGACTATCATCTGAAATACTATTCGTCTGTACAATGGCTGCAGTTTGGGTTTACATTCTATTTGGATACATCTCTGATCTCATAGGGAGAAGAAAGATACTTTTATTCGGAATATACGGAAATGCTCTGGCATTCATACCAATATTCTGGCTAATGAGAGAAGCTGCCTTGGCAGGAAACATACCAATGCTTTATGCATTAACATATGCCTGTACATTCATGAACGGTATAGGTTACAGTGGAGCAATGTCCGCTTATCTCCTTGAGCTATTCCCATCAAGAATAAGACTTACAGCAACTGCATTCACATACAACTTAGGTTACGGTATAACGGGTGGATTGACACCACTGATGATTACGGCAATCTACTCATTTACGAGAGATTGGTATATGTCTGTATTGGCATGGTCTGTAGTTGTTCCAATGATCATGGGATTGGTCTTCCTAATCAAGGGAAGAGAAACGTTGGGAACGAGGATTTGGTCAGAGTTTACAGCCGAAAAGTTTGCTAGGGATACATTGGTTGTTAAGTCTAGTGAGAAAATAATAGGTGTCATAAAGAAGATGGTTGAAAGAGATGTTAGAGGTGTTGTAGTTGACTATGGAACTGGAGTAGGTGTTGTTTACAGGTATCTCCTCAAAGGAGTAGAAAAAGGCTTTGATACACCAGTTGGTGATGTAGCTGTTAGAGTTTCATGCATAGAATTCAATGAACCGTTACCAAACATACTTGAAGCTATGGAAACCCATAAAGTGAGAATGATTCCGGTATGTAGGGGAGGGAAGATAATAGGTATGATCAGTCAGAGAGATTTACTTGCAGAGACAGTCGGCCTTGCAAGACTTATGAAGAAACCAATAGCAGAAAAAACTAAGTTCTCCGAAATAGCAAAACATCCAATAGTCATTGAAAGCAATAATACTGTAGGGGATGCTATCAGAATGATGATGCAGTACGATATAGGTATATTGCCAGTCGTTGAGAACGGAAGACTTATAGCGGTGTTTTCGGAGAGGGATGCATTAAGGGCCATAGCAAATGGAGCTACATTTGATTCACCATTGATGGAATATGCAACAAGAAATCCAGAAGTAATAAGATGTAGTGATTCTGTGTCTAAGGCGATAGAGCTTGCATTGAGATTGAATATAAGGCATGTAATATGTGTTGAAAATGGAAGTCCTAGGGGTATTGCAAGTGTTAGAGATTTATTAGCTATTGGTTAATTTTTCTAATTTTTTAATTAATGGAAAAGCGGACCCGGCGGGATTTGAACCCGCGACCTACGGCTTAGAAG
>CAZKQI010000047.1:0-9326 GCA_964554855.1 uncultured archaeon
CTATTATTACCTCATCTCTTGAAAATTCTTCCAACAACTTTGCTTCTACCTTTGCCAAACCATAATAAGCAATTTTTGATCTTCCATTCTTATCACTGTATGTTGGGAATAATCTATCTGCAATAAAATCTCTTAAGATGCAAGATGGAAGGGCTGATGCAAAGCCGAGATACGAAGTTCCATTGTAATCGCTCATCAATGCTTTACTTGCAGTTAAAACAATTTTCATACTAAAAAACGATATACCTTACGACGTTAAACTTTTCGCTAACTTTTAACATTAATTTTATTATGGAAAGAAAGATTGAGAATTGGGTTAAAAAAATTGTTAGGGGTAAATTATGGAGAAAACCTCTAATATCTTTCTGCAATGCAGAATCTACAGAAATTTTACCCAAAATAATCCCCAACCATTTGACTGCAGAAGATGTTTTGCCAAATGCCAAAAGTGTAATTGTATACTTCATACCATTTACTGAAGATGTTGTGAAGAGTAACGTTAATGGTAAAAGGCCATCAAAACTTTGGGCTTTAGCTTACATTGAGACAAATAAATTGATTGAATTCATAAACGATTATCTTTCGAAAAAGCTTGAGAATTTAGGATTTAGATGTGCAAAAATTGAGCCAACGCACAATTTCGATGAAAATTCATTGATGAGTTATTGGTCTCACAAACATATAGCATATTTTGCGGGTTTGGGAACATTTGGTGTCCATACAATGCTTATTACCGAAAAAGGTTGTTGCGGTAGGTTAGGTAGTTTAATAACTGATGCGGAACTAAAATATGGTGAAATAATAGGAGAAGAACTTTGCATTCATAAAAAAGGGAAGAAATGTTTGGAGTGTGTTGAAAAATGCCCAGTCAATGCCTTAAAAGAGAATTATTTTGACAGAAGGAAATGCTATGAATTTTTGATAAAAAACTCAAGAATTTACGGATTCTTTGCAGACGTTTGTGGTAAATGTGCTTGCGGAGTCCCCTGCAGTAAAGAAATTTCTAATTCTCACAAATACCTTTGATCCTACCTCTATATTGTTTTTCAAAATTTCATCCACAGTTGTCAATGCTTTAAGCTTCAGTCCATTAACGTTTAGAATTACGTTTGCAGAAAACTTCAGAAGTTCGACATGTTCAACAATTGCTTCAATGCCATCTTCTGATATTGAAATATCCTCTGGCTTTATCACAACGTATTTTGAATCAAAACTCAATTTTAAATCTTTGATTTTTTCACCATATAAAATGTTGTATCCTAAAAATTCAGCTACCTTAACATTCTTAGGAGTTGAAAATACCTCCTTCAAATTTCCAACCTCTTCAATTCTTCCATCTATCATTACTCCAACCCTCTCCCCTAAAGACATTGCCTCATCAAAGCTGTGAGTTACATGAATTGCTGTAAATTTAAATTCCTCATGCCATCTCTTCATATCTCTAATCAGTTTAGATCTTGTACCAACATCTAAGTTTGAAAAGGGTTCATCTAAAAGCAGAATTTTTGGTTTTATTGCTAAAGCTCTTGCTATTGCTACTCTCTGCTGTTCTCCTCCACTCAAAGTAATTGGCTTTCTATGAAGTAGATGAGATATACCTAAAGAATGTGCAAGATTCTTTACAATTTCATCAATTTCTTTTTTATCTAACTTTCTCAATTTTAAACCGTACGATATATTTTCATAAACGCTTAGATGTGGAAACAAAGCATAATTTTGAGGAACATAAGCTATATTCCTCTTTTCAGGTGGTTTCTCTGTAATATCTTCACCATCCAGATAAATTTTACCCTCATCTGGCTTATGTATACCAGCTATAACTTCAAGTAAAAGCGTTTTTCCAGAACCGCTCGGCCCCAAAAGTATAAAGTACTCTCCAGACTTTACATCCAAACTTATATTCCTTAACTTAAATTCCTTCCAGTCTTTTTTAATTCTACAAAGCCTCAACATAATCTCCTAAATACATATCTCAATGTTACAAATATAGTTAAGCTGAGCAATATAAGTACTACTGAAATGGGCATCGAATACTTCAATCCAAAGTTCTGGAAGTATTCTATAACTAAAATTTGAGCAGTTTTAGGATAATAAGCTACAACCAATATTGCACCAACTTCACTTATAGCTCTTGCAAATGTCATGATTGCACCGCTAACTATCGATGGCAATGCCAAAGGCAAGCTGATGGTAAGAAAAGTTTTCAACTTTCCTGCTCCAAGTGTTCTTGCAACATATTCAAGTTTTCTATCAACAGATAAAAAACCATCTCTCGCAGAGTTTATTGTGAAGGATGCAGAGACGAAGAGCATTGCAGATATTATACCCAAATAGTTATCGAGAATTGCATTTGAAAATGTTACCAAGAGCATTATGCCAACAACAGAATGAGGTATAACTATTGGGACATCAACAATTCCTTGAACTAAGCTTTTGTACATGAAATCCCATCTAGCAAGGATGTATCCTAAGGGAACTCCAAATATCAAAGCTATTAATGTCGTGATTGCTGATGTCAAAAAAGTGTTCTTCAAAGAGTTTAAGACTTCCTCATCACTTAAGATTTGTAAGAGGGTTTCGAAATCGAAGCACTGTTTTAGTATAAGAAATATTATAGGAATTGCTATGTAAAGTAGAAGAAAAGATCCGAGCACTGCAAAAATTATATCTACATCTCTCCTCATACTATCTCTCAAGTAATTTTGGCAAATTTCCATAACCTATTGGTCTTTCCAGAAACTCCTGATAATTTTTCTTGAAAATTTCTCTTCCCTCTTCACCAAGCATCAAATCTAGAAATTTTTCAGCCAATTCTCTGTTCTCTGAATTTTTAAGTATTGTAACACCATATATTATCGGCTCAGCCTCTTGAACTAATTTATCTCCTCCTTTCCATATCAGGACTGAAACGTTATAATCAATTGAAATATTTCCTAGATCTATTTCATCTGGTAACTCAACGAACTTCAGTTTATGCTGAAGTGCTACACTTTTATACTCAAATGCATAATCTATACAACCACTTTCAAGCAATGCTACAAGATCTACGCTCTTATCCCTCAAAACTATTTTTCCATCAGTTTTTACATTCTTTGGAACTACTATCAAACTTCCATTAGATTTTATATTTGTATGATTAATTATAAGTTTTTCGAATATATTTTTACCGTAATAATCATCCGCAAGCTTCAGAGCCATGAGTGTTCTGTAACCACATGGATCTATGTTCGGATTTGAAAAGCCAAATCTTACATCTTTTTCATTCAAAATATTGTACCAATTGTTGGCATTTATTTCATCACTATATCTGCTTTTATCAGTATAACATAGAACAATTTCATTTTTTGCAAATGCTATATAAAAATCAACATATTCTGGATACAGATCTCTCAAAAGAGTGTAATCAGCTACTGCAATTATATCAGCCTTCTTACCCAAATCTGTAATTTTTCTAATGGCCATTACACTACCACTCGATTCAAGCTTTACATCGACATTGTACTTTTTCTTAAACTCATTGCTCAGTTCTTTCAAAGGCATGCTTAAAGAACCTGCATGAAAAATTGTTATACTCTGCTTGTTCAACTGCTGACAACACAGTATTAGTGTTGTTAAAGTAATTACTATCCAAATTGCTTTTCTCACATCATCACCTCGATATGCATGATCGTAAATAACGAATTTAAATTTTATGTTTTTTATCTTTCAGGAAACTGGCCTAACGAAACATTTAACTATCCCTAAAATATTTTATAAATATAAGCCCCGTAGGGTAGCGGTCAATCCTGCCGGCCTTTGGAGCCGGCGACCGGGGTTCGAATCCCCGCGGGGCTACTTCTTTATTGAAGAAATTAGATCGTAGAGTTTAGAAACAGTTATCTTTTAAATAATTCAACTTTCTGCATGATTAGAGTTGCAGTAGCTGGAGCTGCTGGTAGGATGGGTAGACTGATTGTAAAAAATGTTGTTGAAGATGATGAACTTGAGCTTGTGCAGACTTTTGATGTTAGGGAAATAGGTAGAGATGCGGGAGAATTGGCAGGAGTTGGTGGAGTGGGAATTCCAATAATGCATGCAGATGAAATGGAGAAAATTCTCAATGCAGACGTTTTAGTTGATTTTACTGTAGCTGAAGGAGCAGTTGAAAATATAAGGGTTGCTAGTGAAAAGGGAGTTAAGTTAGTTGTGGGAACGACGGGATTTACAGATGAACATTGGCAAAAGATTAGAGAATACTGTAAGAGAGTTCCAGCAGTAATTTCACCAAACTTCAGTATTGGAGTAAACATATTCTGGAAGCTCGTTGAGTTTGCTTCCAAATTCCTAAGAGATTACGATATTGAGATTATGGAAGTCCATCATAGGTTTAAAAAGGATGCTCCAAGTGGCACTGCTTTGAAAACTGCTGAAATTGTTAAGAATATTGTTGGAGATAGAAAAATCGTTTTTGGTAGGGAAGGAATTTGTCCAAGAGGTAACGAGATAGGTATTTTGGCTGTAAGGGGTGGAGATGTCGTTGGAGAACATACAACATTCTTTATAGGTTTTGGAGAGAGGATAGAGTTGACTCACAGAGCTTGGAGCAGACAAGCATTTGCTAGTGGAGCCATTAAAGCGGTTAAGTGGGTTGTAGGTATAGATCAACCAGGTATATATGACATGGATCATGTGTTAGGATTTAAGAGGCCATAGACAATTTATAAGATTAGACATTATATCATTTATTATCAATCTCATAAGAGAGGGTATCAACATACTATACCCTCCCCATCAATGAACGAAAATATCATCCATTCCCAATCGTCAAGATAAAAATTTATATACCAGTTGTAACAAATACAGTATTGGAGGTGGTATGAATGGCTGAGTTGCCCCTTGCCCCCATCGACAGGTTGGTAAGAAAGGCTGGTGCAGAAAGAGTAAGTGCAGATGCAGTTGAAAAGCTAAGAGAAGTATTAGAAGACTATGCAATTGCAGTTGCAAAGAAGGCTGTTGAAGTTGCAAAGCATGCTGGAAGAAAGACTGTTAAGGTAGATGATATTAAGCTGGCTGTAGAAATGACAAAGTAATCCTATTTTTTATTTTAATCTTTTTATGCTTTATTTGATTCGCTATTCTGAAGTTTTCCTCAAATCTGAAGTTGTAAGAAGGCGTTGGGTAAAAAAATTGGTCGAAAATATTAAGAGAATTGTTGGTGAGGGAAATTTTAGACTTGAAAGAGGTAGAATTTGGCTAATCACAGATTATAGAGTTGATGAAAAACTGAAAAAAGTTTTTGGGATTGTTTCTTTTTCTCCATGTATTCACTGCAATCTTAACGAGTTAGATGACTGCGTTCTAAATTTCTGCAAGGATAGATTAAATTTCAAGACTTTTGCAGTTAGAGTTAAGAGAGTTGGTGAGCACGATTTTACATCGAAGGATATGGAAAAGAGATTGGGGTCACTTATACTTCAAAAATTTCCCCATCTGAAGGTAAACTTGGAAAAACCAGATAAAACGATATATGTTGAAATTAGGGGTAACGATTGCTATATATTTGATGAAGTTATAAAAGGAGCTGGTGGAATTCCAGTAGGTGTTGAAGGAAAGGTTGTATCTTTAATTTCTGGCGGTATAGATTCTCCAGTGGCAACTTGGCTTATGATGAAGAGGGGTTGTAAGATTATACCGTTGTATCTCGATATCAGACCATTTACGAGTGATAAAGCCATTGAAAGAGTTGAAAAGGTTGCAGATGTTTTAAAGGAATACTATCCAGATTTCGAACTAATTATAAGGGATCATGGCAAGTTCTTGAAAGAGGTTAAGGAATATCTAAAATCAAGGAATCTTGAAAGTTATACTTGTATATTATGTAAGAGAAGGATGCTTAAAGTTGCAGAGGAAATTGCGAAAGATTTCAATGCAAAAGGAATTGTAACTGGAGATTCTCTCGGACAAGTTGCAAGCCAAACACTCGATAACCTCTACGTCATAAGTCAGGCATGTAGTATTCCGATATACAGACCCCTTATAGGATTTGATAAGATGGAAGTTGAAAATCTTGCAAGGGCTATTGGAACTTATCAGTATTCAATCATACCAGCCGAATGTAAAGCTTTACCTAAAAGACCGATTACAAGGGCAAAACTTAGTAAAGTTTTGGAAATAGAGGAGAAGTTGTAATAAATTTTATAACTCTTTTCGGTAAATTATTTACCTGAATGATGAATTAGGCAGGAACTGATGAAAGATGATGATGGCTGTACTCCCTGAAAATATATATATGATCGATCTCATTCTTTTGAGATGACAATTCACGTAATAGATACGAGCACAATATTCATGAGAAAGGCATACTACAGGAATATGATAACAATTCCCGAGGTAGTTGATGAGATAAAAGACGAAAACTCAAAGTTTTATTTCTCCCTTCTCAATTTGAGAGTTGAAGAGGCAAGTGAGAAGAACATAGAGAAAGTTGTCAATATTGCTAGGAGAACTGGAGATATATACAGACTTTCAAATACTGATATCAAATTGATTGCAAAGGCATTGGATTTGAAAGAGAGGGGAGAGGATGTTGTATTGGTTACAGATGACTATTCAATCCAAAATGTTGCAATGTCATTGGGAATTGATGTTGATAACATAATTCAGCCCAAAATTTCAAAACACTTTAGGTGGATAAAGGTTTGTAGAGGGTGTGGTAAGACTGTTGAAGGAGATGTATGTCCTGTATGCGGTAGTGATGTTGTAGTTAAGAAGGTGAGAAGATGAGGGTAGATGATCTTATTGAGAGGGCGAGAAAGTTGAAGGAGAAGGGTTTAACAATTGGAGAAATTGCTTCGGAATTGAACGTATCAAGGGAAACTGCAATGTGGTTACTTGCAAAGGTTAGAGAAGACAAGGTAATTTCGGATGTTCATGTTGATCTGAAAAATATATCTCATCCTTACAGAATGAGAAGCATAGCAAATGCTTTGGCAGATATGATATCGGAGAAAATTACAGAGAATCCAGAAGTTGTTGTTGGCGTTGCGACAAGTGGTATACCTATTGCAACTTTCGTTGCTGAGTATCTTGAATCTGATTTGAGCATGTATTATCCCAAGAAGTTGAAATGGGAAGGGGAAGAAAGTAGAGTTGGAGGAATATTTAGCGAAAATTTTGCAAGAGTTGATGAGAAGAAGTGTGTAATAGTTGATAACGTTGTAACAACTGGAAATACAATAAGAGAAACAATAGAACAAATTAAGATTAGAAAAGGGGATGTTCTATGTTCTGCTGTAGTAATAGATAAGAGGGGCTTTGATGAAATAGAAGGTGTTCCACTCTTAAGTTTGTTCAAGATTGTGAGAATCTAATGAAGGTTGAGATAGTAATACCAACACTCAATGAGGAGAAAAGCATAGGAGAAGTTATAGATGGATTCAATAGATTGGGATATAGCATACTTGTAATAGATGGAAAAAGCACAGATAGGACAAGGGAAATTGCAAAGGCTAAGGGAGCAAAGGTAGTTATTCAGAGTGGAAAGGGGAAGGGACAAGCTATAGCTGAAGCTTTTCAAATTGTTGATAGCGATGTTGTAGTTCTTATAGATGGAGATGGGAGCTATCTACCGGAAGATGTTGAAAGAATTCTTGAGCCAATAAGGAAGGGTATAGCAGATCACGTAATAGGAAACAGACTTGAAAATTTTGAAAAAGGTGCATTTACAAGGTTGAACTTGTTCGGTAACAAGATTTTAAATGCCATATTCAGACTTTTTTACGGTATAGATCTCAAAGATATTCTGTCAGGTTATAGAGCATTGAAAAAGGATGTATACAAAAGTATTGAGTTGAGGAAGCATGGATTCGAAGTTGAGGTTGAAATGACAGTAGAAACTCTTGCAAAAGGTTTCAGAATTGTTGAAGTACCTATAAGATATGTGAAGAGGGTTGGAAAGACAAAATTGAATCCGTTAAAGGATGGTTTAAAAATTGGATGGGCAATATACAATCTATTAATTAGATTTAGCCCAGCAAGATTTTTCCTACTTTTCGGTTTGATACTCATTTTTTTGGGATTGATTGTAGGTGCTTACGTTGTTTACGAATGGTTCAAGCATGTATCACACGATCTCTTAGCAGTTCTTACTACATTACTTATAGTTTCTGGATTACAGGTAATTTTGTTCGGAATGATAAGCGATTTCGTTTTGAGGAGTAACATTCAGATGAGGAAGGAGATAAATGAGATTAGAAGATCGTTGGAGGAATTAAAGAATGTGGACAGTAAAAAGGATTGAAGAGCTTTTTGAGATGGATTTTCATGAATTGGGTAGAATTGCAAATTCAATTAACGATGAAAAGGTTATGTTTGTTATAAACAGACACATAAACTACACAAATGTTTGCATTTCAAAATGTCCTCTATGTGCCTTCTGGAGAGAAAAAGGATATCTAATGAGTAAAGAAGAAATTTTGAAGAAAGTTGATGAGGCTGTAAAAAAAGGAGCTACAGAATTACACATTGTTGGATCTCACAATCCAGATGTAAATATAGAGTACTTCGAGGAAATATTTAGAGAAATTAAAAGTAGATATCCTCAGGTAGTTATAAAGGCATTGACTGCAACTGAAATACATTTTTTGGCTAAGAAAGAGAGATGTAGTGTCAGAGAAATTCTATCTAGATTAAAAGATGCAGGTTTACAAATGTTACCGGGAGGAGGAGCAGAAATACTTTGTAATGATGTAAGAAGGATAATTTGTCCAAATAAGGCAAAATCTGAAGAGTGGCTAAGCATTATGAAAATTGCCCATGAGTTAGGATTGAAAAGCAATGCTACAATTTTATTTGGACATATAGAGAGTATTAGGCATAGAGCAATACACCTGTACAAGTTATGGAAACTGCAGGAAAGGACAAAAGGTTTCATTTCCTTGATACCTCTTGTATTCCATCCAGAAAATACTCTTCTAAAGAAGTGGGGATTGGTTGAAGAGAAAACTAATCCTGTAGACATTCTTAAGACTATTGCCGTATCAAGAATCGTCTTGAGTAACTTTAAGAGTATAAGGGCATACTGGGTAGGTTTGGGTGAAAAGCTTGCACAAGTTGCATTGAATTACGGTGCAAATGATATAGATGGAACAATAATGGAGGAGAGAGTTACCCATTCGGCCGGTGCAAGCTCACCTCCATATTTAACTGTCGATAGAATTTTGAAAATTGTAAGGTCTGCAGGGAAAATTCCTGTCCAAAGAGACAGTTTTTGTAATGTTATAAAGGTTTACTGAGCCTTATTCTATCATCTTCAACAACATATCCATTCTCTTCGAGTTCATTTATCA
>CAZKQI010000048.1:0-9310 GCA_964554855.1 uncultured archaeon
TATGACGTCGCCCTTACGAGGCGAAGGTCCCCGGTTCGAATCCGGGCGAGCCCATTTTCTCAAAAAATTATTTAAATAAAGTAATGTCAATCATTTTCTTATGGTTAATGTAGAAGAATTCGTAAAGAAGGCTATACATGAGATAAAAGAAAAAGTAGGTGATGGTAAAGCGATAATAGCACTCTCTGGAGGGGTTGATAGTTCTGTTTGTGCAATGTTGGCTTATAAAGCCATTGGAAATAGGCTGATTCCAGTTTTCGTTGATACTGGACTGATGAGGGAAGGAGAGCCAGAAAGAATAAGGGAAATATTCGGACATATGGGTTTAGTATATATAAATGCAAGAGATGAATTTTTCAAGGCTTTGAAAGGTATTGTCGATCCAGAAGAAAAAAGAAAGATAATTGGTGAACTCTTTGTAAGAATATTTGAGAAAATAGCTGAAGAACATAAGGCAGATTATTTGATCCAAGGAACGATATATCCCGATATTATAGAGAGCATGGGTGGTATAAAGAGTCACCATAATGTTGGAGGTTTTCCCACTAAATACAAATTTAGGGGTGTCATAGAGCCATTGAGAGAGCTTTACAAGGATGAGGTAAGAGAGATTGCAAGATATCTTGGATTACCTAAAGAGATTTGCGAGAGAATGCCATTTCCAGGTCCGGGACTGGCTGTAAGAATAGTTGGAGAGGTAACTCCAGAAAAGGTTGAGATTGTTAGAAAGGCTACAAAGATTGTTGAAGAAGAGCTTGAAGAATATGATAAGTGGCAAGCTTTTGCAACTTTGATAGGGAAAGCCACGGGTGTTAAGGGAGATGTAAGAGTTTATGGATACATAATAGCAATAAGGGCTGTTACATCGAGAGACGGTATGACTGCAGATATTATACCTATAGATTATGAAAAATTGAGAAAAATTACTCTGAGAATTACAAGCGAGATTCCTGAGGTAACAAGAGTAGTTTACGATTTAACGCCAAAACCTCCAGCTACGATTGAATTTGAATAACTTTTTCAAGCAATCTTCACAAAACCACCAATTCTTCATATCCACTTCAACTATTGAATTCGAAAATCTCATAACACATTTTCCTCTACAATGCTTCAACCCCAAAACGTGCCCTATCTCATGGATTGCCTCCTTCAAAGCTCTCAACTTGAATAGATCCTCATCGTCAGGTAAGCCGTAAAAGCTCTGTCTCAATCTCTTCAGAGAAATTATTGCTCTTCTACCAAAAAGCTCTGCCTCACCGAATACGAAGTTTAAGTCATTGGCATAAAGATCAACTTCTGTAACACCCAAAACGACATCACAGATTTTTGGCAGAGATCTTAAGATTGTTGTCGAGTTGTATTGATCTCTTAGGGAATTGTATGATTCTTTAGGAATTTCAACTTTCTCTAAAATCTTGCAATCACCTAAAATCTTCAATTTCTCTTCTAAGAATTTCAGTACATTCTCATCCACATCACCCACTGGCTGAATGCAAATCTTCATAAACTTTCTTACCCAAAAGCACCTTTATAGTTATAATGCTTATTTCGAAAAATGCAATCATTGGAAGTGCAACCATCAACTGTGTAAATATATCTGGTGGAGTTATAATAGCACCAATTACAAAGAAGGATACATAAAAGTGCCTTCTATAGTATTTCAACGTTGAGTAATTGATAACATTGTTACTGACGAGAATGTAAAGTACAAGTGGCAACTCAAATACAAACCCAAAAACAACAAGCATCAAAACAACGAATGTAACAAATTCCGCTATTGAGTAATATGCCAAAGCACCCTGTTGAACTGCAAATTGATAAAGAAATTGCAAAAAGATTGGTAACATAATGAAATATCCGTAAGATAAACCTAAGCAGAATAGAATTACTGCCACAATGAGATATGAAATCCATTTTGACTTAGATACGTTAAAGTTGTTGAGTAGATCTGTTCTGCTCTTCAAAGTTTCATAGACAACTTTAGCTATATATGGGAGAGATGCTGCAATTCCTAAGTACAAAGAAATTTTTAATTTAAGTATTAAAGGTTCGAGAGGATATTGGTAGATTATGTGAGCGCCCTCCGGAAGAAGGTCAATCTTTATTTTATTTATAATTGCATCAGTTATGAACGTAAAAGATATTGCCCAAACCGCAACTATAACAGCTACAATTCTTATAATTTTTCTTCTAAGACCAAGCAGTATTTCTGCAATTTCTCTCGCAGTCAAATCTGCCATTGGTCTAAGTTGGCATACACATTATATATTCTTTGATTTTGCAAAAATCTTATTAAACGAATTTAATTTAAAAATCTTAAGCCGCCGTGGCTTAGCCTGGTAGAGCGGGTGATTCGTAATCACCAGGTCGCGGGTTCAAATCCCGCCGGCGGCTTTTATTTTTGATAATTCACAAAAGCAAAAATACTTAAAAGTGTTAGTAAATATTTAGAGATGTGATATATGAAGCTTTTATATCAGCGGTTTTCTTCTTTCTGAAAACAGCACCTCTCATATTATTTCTATATTTAATTATATGGTATATTTATCAAAGAAATTATATGTTAAAAATTTTAGATCGTTTAAATTCAATTGCTAAGCTGATGAAATTAAATCCTATCGCTTTTACTTCATTCACCCTAAGCTTTGTCAGTATAATTGCATCCTACACTTTTCTATCACAAGCTTGGAAAAATAGAAGTGTAAAGGATAGAGAGATCATAGGCATATCACTTCTCAACTCATTTCCAAGTACATTCAACCATCTTTACACATTTTACATTCCTTTCGTAATTCCCCTACTTGGATATGTAGGATTTATATATACTTTAATAAGAATTGGAGTGGCTTTAATCAAAACAATTGTAGGATATTTCTTAATCGAAAAGTCTTCCAAATTTAAGTCTAAAGATATTGATAGTAAATTAAACATTGAATTGGCAGAAAATGTAGGAAAGATTTTGATCATACTTTTTCTTTCATACTTTGCAATAGAACTCATGTATGAAGTAGGTTTATTCGAATTTATTGTCGAAGAGACTAAATTCTTACCAATACATCCCTCAGCTCTAACGATATCGCTTGTGGCAATTTTCAATATGAGATCGGCAGTAGTTATTACAGCGGGATTTATCGAAAAAGGACTGAATTATAAATGGGCTTTAGTAGGTTTAATTTTAGGTAATGTGATAAGTTTTTCAGTTCGATTTGCAAGACATTCCCTTCCCCTCCATCTCTCACTTTTCGGTAGGCTTGGATTTAAGATAGTTTTAGTAAATTCTATCATGACACTCGCACTCGATTTCTTGGTTTTGGTTATAATAGTTATAACACTCTAACGATATTTTTAAATATAGTCATTCGAACGTTGAACAATGGCAAAAAGACCTCTCGATGTATTGAACAAAGCTTTACAGACACCAGTACTTGTTCGACTTAAAGGAGGTAGAGAGTTTAGAGGAGTATTAAATGGATACGATATACACATGAACATAGTTCTTGAAAATGCTGAGGAAATTCAGAATGGGGAAGTTGTCAGAAAATTGGGTAACGTTATAATAAGAGGAGACACAGTGGTTTTTGTATCTCCATCGGAGTGATGTACCATGTCTGATGGAACCGCTTCAATGGGTAAAAGAGGTAGGAAAATTGTACATGTTAAGTGTAGAAGGTGTGGAAAAGTATCTTTCCATAAAAGAAAGGGGTACTGTGCTCATTGTGGGTTTGGAAGAAGTAAGAAGATCAGAAAATACAACTGGCTGAGAAAGAAGAAAGATAGAACGTAAATGTGCGGTGTAGTTGGTATTTATTGTGAGGATGAGGACTTAACGCCCTCCCTTACCTATTATTCACTATACTCATTACAGCATCGTGGCCAAGAATCTGCTGGAATTGCTGTATACTCCAATGGAATTAAAGTGTATAAGGAAATGGGATTAGTTACAGAGGTATTTAAGGGTGATGTATTGTCGAAGTTAAAGGGTAAAATTGCTATAGGTCATGTCAGATATTCTACAACTGGTGAATCTAGAATTGAAAATGCTCAACCAATTCTTGTACGTTCTAAAATTGGGGAAATTGCGATAGGTCACAACGGTAACCTAGTCAATTATTCCCAGCTGAGAGGTATACTTGAAAATGAAGGT
This sequence comes from uncultured archaeon, assembly GCA_964554855.1. Classification (GTDB taxonomy): domain Archaea; phylum Halobacteriota; class Archaeoglobi; order Archaeoglobales; family Archaeoglobaceae; genus Archaeoglobus_B. The sequence goes on from CAZKQI010000048.1 coordinate 4,145, forward strand.
AAAGTATTTCTAACAACTTCAGATACAGAGGTTATAGCACAGTTACTCTCAAATTTCCTTATGAAGTACGATCTACATGATTCTCTCAAGCTTCTCAGTGAAAGAATTTTGGGAAGTTATACACTAACAATGCTCATAAACGATAAATTATTGGGATATAGGGATCCCCTTGGCTTTAGACCTCTATGCATTGGTGAGGGTGATTTTGGTTTTGTCATTGCAAGTGAAAGCTGTGCACTTGATACTCTTGAAGTATATAAAATGAGGGATGTTAAGCCTGGAGAGGCGATTATAATTGAAGATGGAAATGTGGAGTTTGTTAGAGTTAAAAAATCTAAGAGATGCGCAAGATGCGTATTTGAATACATATACTTTGCAAGACCAGATTCTGTAATAGATGGTGTAAATGTATACAAAGCTAGATACAATATGGGGAGAAGGTTGGCTAGAGAGAGTATGGTTGACTGTGATATAGTTTCTCCTGTCCCAGATAGCGGAACTACCTGTGCTATAGGTTATTCGGCAGAATCTGGTATACCTTACATAGAAGCTTTAATAAAGAATAGATACGTTGGTAGAACATTCATAATGCCAGAACAAAGGATTAGAGAACTTTCAGTAAGGATAAAGATGAATGTCATAGAAGAGAATGTTAAGGGCAAAAAAGTTACGTTGGTTGATGATAGCATAGTAAGAGGAACAACTTCGAGAAAGATTGTTGAAATGGTTAGAAGGGCTGGAGCTAAAGAAGTGCATTTTAGAGTTGGAAGTCCACCTATAATATCTCCGTGCTATTTTGGCATAGATATGTCTACAAGAGAGGAGTTGATTGCGAGCTGTGGAGATATTGAGTATGTTAGGAGAGCAATATCAGCAGATACCCTAGCTTATTTAAGTCTCAATGGATTGATAAAGTCTGTTAATTTCAATGAAAAAGATCTCTGCTTGGCATGTCTTACTGGTATTTATCCAATTGAGTTGTGCGATAATTCTAAATACGAACAGAATTATTAAATGCATGGGTAGGGCCTGGAAATTTGGAGATGATGTTGATACAGATGCCATAATTCCTGGGAAGTATTTGGTTATAAACGATCCAAAAGAATTGGCAAAGCATGTTTTTGAGAATGTAAGGCCAGATTTTGCAAAAAGCGTTAAAAAGGGAGATTTTGTGGTTGCTGGTGAGAATTTTGGTTGTGGTAGTAGTAGAGAGCATGCTCCTCTTTCCTTGAAGGCATTGGATGTTTACATAGTTGCAAAGTCATATGCAAGAATATTTTTCAGAAATGCTATAAACATAGGGCTACCAGCCTTTGAATGTAAATATACAGATAAAATAGATGACGGTGATTTGCTTGAAATTGACTTAAAAAGGAATATGATAATTAACAGGACAAAAGAAGAGGAGTATAAAATAAATCCTGTTCCAGACTTTTTGAGAGAAATAATAGAATGTGGAGGATTAATAGAATTTTGCAAGCGGGTGATAAGATGTTAAGTGTTAATGAGAGAGCTTATCAAATAGTTGAAGACCTCATTGAATTCGCTGAAGATTACTGTGTAGATGTGATAGAGCTTAAGAATGATGCAACCGTAATAGATTGCGGTGTGCATGCTAAAGGTAGTTATGATGCTGGAATGTTCTTCATACAGATTTCAATGGGTGGTTTGGCTGGTGTTAACATTCAGCTTGAAGATGTTAGAGATGTTTCGATACCATTCGTTTACGTTTACACGGATTATCCAGCATTAGCTTGCTTAGGTTGCCAGATGGCTGGTTGGAAAATTGAAGTTGATGATTTCAGGGGATATGCAAGTGGTCCTGCAAGAGCCTTAGCTTTAAAACCTAAAAAGATATTTGAGATACTTGATTATGAAGATGATACGGAATATGCTGTCATTACTGTAGAATCTGATAAGATACCCAATGAAGATGTTGCAGAGTTTATAGCGTATGAATGTGATGTCGATACATCTGAATTGTACATGCTTGTTACTAAGCCAAACTCACTTGTTGGGGCTATACAAATTGTTGGAAGAATAATTGAGGTTGCACTCTTTAAATTGAACCTCTTAGGTTACGATGTTAAAATGATTATGAATGCAATGGGTAAATGTCCAATTCCGCCTATATGTGAAAAAACACACATAATTGCAAACGATTTCATAGCTTATTATGGCAGCGTTTATGTATTATCTGAATCGTACAGTGATTTATTTGAGAGTATAACTTTTGATAAAACGGCATACTACGGAAAGAGCTTTGAAGAAATAGGCGAAGATTTTTACAGAGTAGATCCTTCAGTATTTTCGCCTGCCCAGCTTACAGTAAATGCTGGAGATTTATGTAAGGTTTTTGGTAAAAAGGATCCAGATTTTATATTGAGACATTTCTCATGATCTACATTACTGGTGCTAACGGTAGGATAGGAAGAGTTGTTTTGAGAAAGGTTGGTGGAATTGCAGTAGTAAGAAGGCCTTGTGGTTTTAAGAGAGAAATAGTTACACAATACGATGCAGAAGAACTGAAAAGAATTTTCAGAGATGCAAAAGCTGTTTTACATATAGCTGGAAGTGTAAAATTCAATGATAGAAGAGATTTGTGGAGAGGCAACGTTGAGCTAACAGAAAATGTTGTTAATGCAATACCAGAAGATGCAAAGTTGATATTTGCAAGTTCAATAGCTGTCTATGGTGCAAATCCTCCTTTTATGGCTAATGAAGAAACTCAACCAAATCCAGACAATTTCTATGCAAAAACAAAGCTTAAAGCTGAAGAAATAGTTTCATCTCATAAAAATAGCGTTATTTTGAGAATAGGCACAGTTTATGGAAAACATTTCAAGGAATACTTAAGGATGATAGATATAATTGATAAGGGCATAGTGCCTTTGATTGGTAGTGGATACAATAGAATTCCATTTGTACACGTTGAAGATGTCGCGGAATGCTTTTTAAATGCTTTGAGAAGAAATGTGAATGGTATTTATGTTATTTGTGGAAAGTCTGAGAGATTGAGAGATATAATGATATTTACTGCCAGATTGCTTAGGAGTAGATATTTCATAGTTAGAATACCTAAAATTCTTGCAAAAATAATTGCAAAACCTTTTGGTTTGGAAGAGCATTTTAAAGTTTTAACGAGCGATAGAGTTTTCGATACGAGTAAGGCAAAAAAAGAGTTAAATTTTAAGCCTGGGCCTATATGGAATGGTATTAGAGAAGTAGTTGAATACTGGAGGATCATAAATGAAAGGAAAAGTCAAAAATTATATAATTGAAGGTATATTGGAAAATGGTGGTTTGTTATTTGGTGTAATAGATCCTCTCGATTACAGAAGCTTAGATGATGCTGTAGAAACTGCAAAAAGGGTTTATGAAGGTGGAGCAGATATAATACTTGTTGGAGGGAGTATTGGAGTTCAAGGGGAACCTTTGGATTACGTTGTCAGAGAAATGAAAAAGTTTGTAGACATTCCTGTTGTCCTCTTCCCCGGAAATATTGGCACTATTACGAGGTATGCGGATGCTCTATACTTCATGTCTCTTCTAAATTCGAGAAATCCTTACTGGATTACAAGGGCACAGATGCAATCGGCATTTATCGTTAGGAAGTTTAAATTAGAAGCTTTGCCAGTAGGCTATATAGTTGTTGAACCTGGTGGAACTGTTGGATATGTTGGTGAAGCTGATTTAATTCCAAGAGATAGACCTAAATTGGCATCTGCTTACGCTTTAGCTGGACAGCTTATGGGATTTGGGTTTATAGTTACCGATGCGGGTAGCAATCCAAAAGAAGGGCATATTCCTCTTGAAATGGTTAAAGAGGTTGCTAATACGATAGAAGTTCCTTACATAGTAGCTGGTGGTGTTAGAATGCCTGAAGAGGCTGAAAAGATAATAGAATGCGGAGCAGATGCAGTTCAAATAGGAACAGCCTTTGAGATAGACAGTGCTGTTGATAGAGTTAAAAAATTTGTTAAAGCTGTTAGGGAAGGAGGTAGAAGGAAGAAGAGGAAGATAGTTTATGAATGATCAAATTACTGAAATTTAGTTTATCATGCCCGGACCCGGATTTGAACCGGGGACCACGCGGTCTTCAGCCATCTGAGAGAGTTCTGAGACTTTCTGAGCTTAATCTGAGTGATTTCAGAAATTATTTGATAAGTGAAAGAAAAATATCTGAGACATGGACTAACAAAATGATTTCAGTCCTAAAGAGATTTGTGGATAGAATAGATCTCAATTCACTCAGAGAATCTTTCTATAATTGCACTGATAAGAAATCTTTTGTCTGTGCTGTTAGAGATCTCATTCATTATCTCAGAGATAGAAAGATGATAGATAGAGAGACTGCTTTAGATATCTTAGAGTCTGAGTTCTTGAAACCTATTAAATCAAGATCAAGAGAGATCTATCTCTCAGATGATGAGATCAGAGAGGGATTAGAACTGATCAGAGAGAAATGGAGAGATGAGACTGAGATAGTCTATAAGTTCTTAGTCTATACAGGTCAGAGATTAGCTCACACTATCAGAGCTTTAGAGAACTTTGATAGGAGAAAGATAGAGATCTATGATAATGTAGGAGTATATCCTATGTCAGATGTGATAGTAGGAGAGGAGAAGAGATCATTCATAGCTCTATTTCCTTCTGAGTTTGTATCTGAGTTAAAGAGACTTGAGAAGAGATACAAATTACATACATGGCAGAGTAGATTATCTCCAAGAAGATGGAAACCTAAGATAGACTCTAGAATTGATTCTAATGCTATCAGAAAATGGAATATGAACTTTCTGATCAGACACGGAATAGATTCTGAGATAGCTAATTTCATTCAAGGGAGGTCTAATCTGAGTATAGGATCTACTCACTACCTCAATCTCAGACTGAGATCTATTGAGAAGTATTCTCAGATAGTTGATAAGTTTCCTATATAGGTGATATTATGAGTAAGTATAAGGAAAAGAGAAGAGCTAGAATAATATTTAAGAGACTGAAAGTAGGATTGAGTAGAATAGAAGATCTGAGTAATGAAGATCTAGAACTGTTAAAGAAATATTATCCTTTCCTTTTCAGATGATCTGAGATTTGTCTAATCAATTAATAATATAATCATGTATCACTGAGACATCTGAGATAGTTTTCTCAGTCTTCTATAAACTG
>CAZKQI010000049.1:0-9087 GCA_964554855.1 uncultured archaeon
TTCATGAATCCTGGAACTGGATAACCAGAGCAAAATCCTGCCCTCCTCCCAGTTCTTGGTCCCATTCCCCAAGGCCCAGTTCTATCTCCCCAAGGCATATGTTAGGTTTACCTAAACTTCACTTAAAATTTTCGGTGTGCCTAAACTAAAATTTTAAACCATCAAAATATCACCTTCGTTTGCAACATGATAATCTAAATCTCTCTTCCTTCTCAAAAATTCTAAGATTTCATTTCTAATTTTTCTGGCCATGGGATAGAGATGAACGAATACAATCTTTTTAGCTCTACACAAATCTAAAAGATCTGCAAAGTTTTCTGGTGTAGTGTGATCTTCTGTTTCGTATTTGAATGGAAGGGACATCTCATGAATCAAGACGTTACAATCGTAACTTATAACGTCTTCAACTGGATAAGTATCACCACTTACAACTACACAACTTTTCTCATCACTTATTGCATAAGCCTGACTTTCTATCGAGTGCTTTGTCGGTATTGCTTCAATCTTAAACTCTCCAATTCTGAAATTCCTCAATTCATGCACCCTAAACTTGATCTTTCCTCTAAGATAGGCATAAGTTTCTAAAGCAGATTCTAAAAATGCCTTTGTTCCCTTGACACCATATATATCCAACTTACCATAACCCAAAAGCCATCTTGCCTTCAGAAGTGGTATTAAATCCGAATTGTGATCGGAATGATTGTGAGTTATTAAAACAGCATCTAAATCTTTATCTAGCTTGGAAATGCATCCTGCACCAACATCAACAGCAATTTTTGTTTCCTCACCCTTAATTACTATGCAACTCTGAATTCCTTCAACTGCAGTCCCTACACCAACAAATTTTAAAATCATGGTAAAAGTTTAACTTTGAACTTAATTTTATTCATGAAAGTAGCCATACTAAGGCCAAGACATTTTTCAGATGAAACAGTTGAGATGTTCAGGAGGGAAGGTTTTGAGGTTATTGCAGTTCCCTTCATAAAAATTGCTCCTAGAAATTTTGATCTCAATTTGAAAGATTTCGATGTTGTTGTAATTACAAGCAGAACTTCAGCGAGAATACTTGTTGAGAGAGGATTCTATCATGATAATGTAATAGCAATAGGATCAAAAACAGCTGAGGAACTTAGGAAAGCTGGTATAAATGCCAAAATACCGAAAAAATTTGACTCAAAAACACTCCATGAAGAATTTAAAGGATTTTTGAGGGATAAGAAGGTAGCAATTTTGAGGAGTAACAAAGGTGATAAAATACTTCTAGAATTTCCCAATGTCAAGGAGATTGTGCTTTACGATATAGAATTTGAATGGGGGGATGAGCAGGAGAGAATTTTAAGGGAAATGGACTTTGATGCAATAGTATTCTCAAGTAGAATGATTGTCCGCAGTTTCTTTGAACTTGCAAATGTTATGGGAATAGATGTTGTGAAAGAACTTAGAAAGAAAATAGTTGTAGCCATAGGTCCTCCAACTAGGGAAGAACTCCTGAAATATGGAGTAAATGCTTTAATGCCAGAGGAGTGGACATTTGAAGGTGTTTTAAAACTCTTGAAAGGTATAAAAACAGAGTAGAATTTCTATCTCTATGAGGATAGCTGTTATTGGGGGAGGGAACTTAGGTTCTGCTCTTGCCAAAGCTCTTGTCAAAAAGTTTGATGTTGTTGTAACAAGGAGAAATCCAAGAGAAATTGATTATCTGAAAGATTTGGGATGTGAAGTTATGAAAGATAATGTTGAAGCAGCGAAAAAATCGAATGTTGTGCTGATAACTGTAAAGAAGGCAAATGTTGATGAAATCTTGAAAGAGATACCTAAAGACAGGATAACGATCAGTTTTGTTGCTGGAATAAAATTTAATCAACTTGAAAAAATCTTGAAAAAACCAGTTAAGGCTATGACCATGCTTTCGGCTGAATTTGGTAAAGGTCTTTCAATGTACTACTCCAAACTAAGTGATGATGAAAACGATATTGTTGAAAGAGTATTATCATGCTTTGGAGAGGTTATGAGAGGAGATGAAAGAGATGTTGACAACTTAACAGCTTTTGCAAGTTCTTTGGCATTTATACCTAAGATTTACGAAGCTTTTGTTTATTCGGGTTTAAGACTTGGCTACAGCCATGATGTATCTAAAAAAATAGCCTTGCAAGTTCTTGAAGGTGGAGTGGAGATGCTTAAATCCTATGAACCGAATGAAATTGTTGAAAGAATAGTAACTCCTGGAGGAACGACAATAGAGGGAATATTTAAGTTTATGGAGAATAGGGTGGATTTCGGAATAATTGATGCAATTTCAGCATGTGCAAAAAAGCTTGAGAAAATCTAGGCAATCTCTTTCATTTTTACATTTAAATGAACTATTGATGAGTATCCAAGAATTACTGTCAATAAATTCTTTAATGTATGGTCTAAAAGAGCTATTGTAAATGCATTGGATGAATCTAAACCAAATGCTGTAAGTATAGCGGTAACTACTGCCTCATAAGTCCCTATTCCACCGGGTGTTATTGGAATGGCTTTAACAATGTTCGCTATTGCTACAGCTAACATTACAGCAAAGAAATTTGCATTGAAAGATAGACCTATAGAATAGCATGTTAAAACATCCATTATCCAGTTCGTAATTGATATTCCAAATAAAGCTAAAAATCCTCTATGCATTGCTTTCTTAACATCCTTTGACATCCTACCTATTATGTTTTCCATTCTTGAAAGTAGCAATACAATAAATATTATTGCCAAACAGATTAAAAAAGCATATGTGACCTCTTTAATATATCTAAAGCTACCAAAAAATACAATTGGTATGATAGATAATGTAATCACTGCAAAGAGATCAAACAATCTTTCAACTGCCAAAGCACTTATGCAATTTGAAATGGGTACGTTTTTCATTTTAAATACATAAGCTCTAACTAAATCTCCAGCTCTTGCAGGTGTAACAACGTTTACCATCTGACTTATTGCAATACCTTCAGTTGAAAATGTGGTTGGAACTTGAAAACCTATAATTTTCAGTATGTATGTGAATCTGTATCCCCTTACAAGGAATGTTAAAATGTAGATGAAGAATGCTGGAATTAGAAAAAAGGGATTTAGTTTTAACAAATTTTCTATGCTGAAACCTGAAAAGAAGGCTAAAAGAACTAAAATTAAGACAGACAAAATTATTGAAAATGTAAAGAACTTCTTGGATCTCTTACTCTCTATCCACATTCTCAAGATTTGAGAAAACATGTAAATTACATCTCTCCTGAACCTAACCTTTGTATCTTCTCCCTGCCTCCATCTAACTGGTATCTCCTTAATTTTCAATCCTTCCCTCTGAGCCAAAACCAAAAGTTCAGTATCCCAGAACCAGTGATTGTCCTTTATCTTATCCAAAAGATTCAATATAGAAGATTTTTTGAAGGCTTTAAAACCGCACTGATGATCTTTCAATTTTGAACCCAACAAGAACCTCACAAGGAAATTGTAAACTTTAGATGCAAAATCTCTCTTAAATGGTCTCTCTGTATGGCTATCTCTCATAAGCCTTGATCCAATTGCAATATCGTATCCACTCATTATGGCATCAATTAATTCTCTGAAATGAGACATGTCTGTTGAGAGATCTACATCAAGATATGCAACAATATCTCCCCTAGCAAACTTTATAGCATTTGCTAAAGCCCTTCCCCTCCCCAATCTTTCATCACTGTGTAAATGAAAAATTCTGCTATCTTTTTCAGCTAACCTTTTAGCTATCAAGTCCGTTCCATCTGTAGAACCATCTTCGGCTATTATTATTTCATAATCATAGCCTATTTCCTCCAAATAATCCTTAACTGTCTTTACAGCTTTTCCTAGCCTTTTTGCCTCATTATAAGCTGGAAGTATAACACTTATCATCATTTTTCAAGCCTTTACCGTGTGCTTTATATCTCTTCCTCAAACTCCTCACGCAAATAGTTATTTAACTTGTATTTGTAACTTTTCTCATGATAATAACATTGCTTACAGACTTCGGAGATTTCTATCATGGAGTAATGAAAGGAGTAATTTTGAAAATAAATCCAAAAGCTACAATTGTTGATATTTCTCACAGTGTAGAACCTCAAAATATTCTCCAAGGAGCATTTCTTCTCTACAATGCATACAGATTCTTTCCAAATGCAGTGCACATTGCTGTTGTAGATCCGGGGGTTGGAAGTGGTAGGAAAGCTTTAGCATTTGAATGCAGAAATCACATGTTCATAGCTCCAGATAACGGTATAGCATATCCTTCTGCAAGTGAAGATGGGATAGAGGGGGTGTGGCTAATAGATGTAAAGAAGACATCTGAAATAACTGGTGTTCTATCCAATACGTTTCATGGAAGGGATGTTTTCGCACCTGCAGGTGCTTATGCATCAATTGGATTGATAAAAGAGGTTGCTGAGCCTTATGAAGGTGAAATTACAAGACTTGAACTTTTCAATTACAAAATTGAAAAGAATAGATTACTTTGTAAGGTAGTTTTTGTTGATAGATTTGGCAATGTAATTACAAATGTCAGATCGAACGATGTTAGAGGTAGATACGTTCTCTTTGAACGTATGAAGATACCCATTGTCAGTTGCTATGAAGATGTTGGAAAAGGAGAGCCTTTGGCATTAATAGGTAGCTTTGATACTCTCGAACTCAGTATTAGAGAAGGTAGTTTTGCGGAGCAGTTTGGAATTGAATCTAAAATGGATTTGGAACTTGAGTTATATTAAAAAACATCATGTTGAACTTACAATATGGAGGAGATCAGTGAAAGAACACTTGCCAAAATTGTTGAGGCTTTAAATTCTCACCTACCAAGAAAACAGAGAAGCCTTGAGGAGTTGATTAAGGAAAAATATCCAACATTTGAGGCAAGAGATGGGAACAGATACCTTATTGAGAGAAAAGAGTTGGAGTTTATAGCTAAGTATTTGGATGAAAATGAGATGAAAGAATTTAAGTTACCTATAATATTTGAGATGTGTTCTGTTGGAAATTCGAGATTGATTTACATTAAAGACAAGCTTCATGCAGAATTTATAAGGAGAGCTTTTGGATACGATAGATTTCATGAGGGTAAAATGGTTCTTCACATGCATGAGATGGCAGATATAAGAAAGATATTGAGGACTGCAACACAAGTTGCGTATGAGGTGATGTTATGATTGAGTTGAAAAACTTGCACTGTGCAAGGTGTGGTAGCGAATTTGATATAGTTGTTAGGAGAACAACTGGCTATTCTGGTGTACTACATATTCCAAACCTCTATTGCCCATTCTGTGGAAGTAGAAGGTTAATGAAGAAGCAAGGTCTCTTCTTTAAGTGAAGGTTTATATTCTAGTTATCTTAATATATTGTATGGAGAGGTATTATGAGCTTAAGGAATTGGAAACTAAGGCTCCTAAACTCTTCGGAATACCTACTGGAACCAAGTTAGATGAAATGTTTTACAAGATGGAACTTGAAGGTGATAGATATGTTAAGAAACCTTTGGGTGGTATTCCATATCTTGCAGTTCTAAACATTACTGGAATTCCCGACACTGGTAAAAGTGTTTTGGCAGAGCAGTTTGCTGTAACTCAAGCAAATTTGGGATACAGAGTTCTTTATGTTACAGTAGAAAGTCCAGCCAATTTCTTGTATACAGCTTTGAAAAATAAGGCTCAGGCTTTGGGAGCTGATTTCAGTAAGGTTGAGGAGAATATTGTTGTAATAGATGCATCTGAAAGTGATGAGCTTAGAGAAAATCCAAGAGCTTTGATAGATACAATGGCATATGCAATTAGGGAGAAGAAGGTAACAAATACTATAATAGATAGCATAACTGGTTTGTACGAACATAAGGAGGTAATGGCTAGACAGATAGTAAGGCAGTTCTTCAACTTCCTAAAGAAGTTCAAACAAACAGCAATACTTGTTTCTCAAAAGAGATCTGCTCAGGCAAGTGAAAGTGCTGAAGCTGCTGGAGGTTTAGCCGTTGCTCATATAGTTGATGGAACAATAGTTTTGGACAAGAAGTTGATAGAGACGAGATGGGATGTTAATCTATATGGTTTACCAATAGGTAGTGTTTTGAGGACTATAAGAATTGATGGTTGCAGATTGTGTGGTCATGATTCGAGAACATGGATATTCGATATAACAGAGTTAGGCACTATAGATATAATTTGTCCTCTGAGTGAATACATCAAGAAAAGAGGAAAAGAGGAATAGGGAGGGGATGTATTATGGGGTTTGAGGTTATTACGAAGCCAAAGGGTGGAGATGTAGAGAAGATGGCTGAAAAGGTGTTTTGGGAAGCTATAAAGATGTTGGGAGGTCTGAAGAAGCTTGTAGAGTATAGGAATTTGACTTGGCTACCAAGCTTGGCTGAAGCTAGCTATGTAGTTGTTTTGAAGAATGAAGCAATGAAAACTTACAGTGAGATTGCAAAGATCTTAGGGATAACTGAACAGACTGTTAAAAACATAGCTACAGCTGATGAGAGAGAGGTTAGGAAATATATAGAAGGAGAACTTGAGGAAAGACCGAAAGAGCACATAGCTGGAGGTATAGCCAAGTTGGCTTATAAGAAGCTTAAAGAAGAGGGGAGATTGGATACTGAGGAGATAGAGATGAAAAAGGAGGAAATGGAAGTCTTAGATGTAGATTGGGCAGTTCATATTTTAGCAAAGATAAGAGGTTTGGATTTCCCAGTTGAAAAGGAACAGTTGATGGAAAGACTGGAGGGAATTGTCATAAAGGGCAAGAAGATCGAAGAAATCCTAGAGAAGCTTGAATATCCAGTCAAATCTCCCGCGGAGTTGTTGCATAAGATAAAAGTTCAGTTGCAAACTTCCTAAATTTTCTGCTTTTTCCATTCCTCGTATTTCTTTCTTGCCTCTTCCGCCTTTTCACTCATACCCAATTTTTCATATGCTTCAGCAACGTGCTTCCACCAAGCTGGATCTTTCTCTGCTTCTCTCTTGCAATATTCTACAAACTTCATCCAAGCATCTCTAGCCTTTTCAATCTCACCCAACTTCTCATAAATCTTAGCAACATCTTCCCAAAAAACTCCCTCCTCCTCAGCCTCTTTTAAATAATAATCCAAAGCTTTTTTCCAAGCCATTTCAGCTCTTTTCTTATCTCCCACATCCTCCCAAAGCTTTGCAACATCTTCCCAATACCAAGGCTCATCCTCAGCATATTTCTCCAAACATTCTCCAGCCTTCTTCAAATTGTTAGATTTTTTGTAGAATTCATAAGCTTCTTTCCAGTAGTAGCTTTCATCCTTTTCCTTTGCCAATTTTTCATAAATCTCAGCAGATTTTTCAAACATCTCAGCTCTCTCATAACACCATGCAGCACTCTCAAGCATTCCCGCTTTTAAATAACATTCAGCAGCCTTAATATAATCTCCACTCTTCTCATACTTCCTTGCAGCAGATTTGTAATTACCTGATTTCTCAAGAGATTTAGCACTTCTCAACCTCTCAAAAATTCCCATATCTGGTTCACTTATATACCATAATCCAAATGCAATGGCTATAATGTAAGCTATTATTATATAAACGATGTGAATTGGATTTTTCCAAGTGTAACATTGGTAGAGTGCATAGATGGAGCTCAAAAGTGCCAACAATGATGGTACTGCATATTTCGATTTTGCATATACGGTTATGCCAAACAAGATTGCAAAAATTACAGTTGCCACCAAAAATATTAAGCCAATTATTATACGTACTAAGAATTGTATACCAAAGTAGTATGCTATTAGGCCACATATTGCAAATACAACTAATATAAATGCAACTATAAGTGCAGTTACCCTTTCCATGTTTTAAGCTCAATTTTTTATAAATAAACTTTGCTATTCAACCGTAAAGGTTTTCCTCAATTTCTGAAAAAACATCATGTGCATGAGATGAGTTTTGCCATGGTAGTGCTCGATGCTGTTATGAAGGTTGCAAAAGAAAAGGGGGCAAAAAGAGTCAAATCAGTTCAAATAGTTGTAGGAAATTTGCTGATGCTAAATCCTGAGCAGTTGAAGTTCTGTTATGATGTTATAACAAAAGGTACGATTGCAGAGGGTTCTGAACTTGAGATTGAAGTTGTTAAGGCTAATATTAAATGCACCAACTGTGGTAAAGTTTTTGATGAATATATTGGTATATGTGATGAGTGTGGTGGGATTTTGAGTGTTGAAGGTGGAAAGGAGATGTTTTTAAAAAGAGTTGAAATGGAGGTGTAGGTATGCATAAGATTGAGGTAGATGCTGAAATGGATCTGCTTGAGGAAAATAGGAAGTTAGCTGAGAAAAACAGAAGGCTGTTGAAGGAGAAAGGTGTTATTGCCATAAACATCATGGGTGCTATAGGATCGGGTAAAACTCTTTTGATTGAAAAGACGATTTCTTCTCTGAATGATTACAAAATTGGGGCTATACTGGGAGATGTTATTGCTAAAGACGATTACGAAAGAGTTGCTAGGTATGGAGTTAGAGCTATGCCTCTAAATACTGGGAAGGAATGCCATTTGGATGCACATTTGATTCATCATGCATTGGAGGATTTTGACTTGAATATTGATGTTTTGTTCATAGAAAATGTTGGAAACTTAATTTGTCCAGTTGACTTCGACTTAGGTGAGGATTATAGGGTTGTAATGGTGAGTGTTACAGAGGGAGATGATGTTGTAAGTAAACATCCCGAAATATTCAGATTGGCCGATGTAATAATAATAAATAAGGTTGCTTTAGCTGATGCAGTTGAGGCAAATGTGGAGAAGATGGTTGAAGATGCTAAAAGGTTAAATCCGAAAGCTAAGATAATAAGGATGGATTTGAAGAAGGGAATAGGTTTCGATGAATGGATGGAGTGGTTAAAATGTGTATTGCAATCCCGGGAAAGGTAATTGAAGTTGATTATCCCTTTGCCATTGTAGATTTCAAGGGAACTAAAAGGAAGGTTAGAGTAGATTTACTTGAAAGCTTGAAGGAAGGTGATTGGGTTTTAGTTCATGTGGGAATTGCCATTCAAAAAGTTGATGAGGAAGAGGCTAAGAAAACGGTAGAATTGCTTGAACAAATTGGCT
>CAZKQI010000050.1:0-9007 GCA_964554855.1 uncultured archaeon
TACTTGTGCTTCTTATAAGTTTTGTATCTGGAGCTGTTTTTGATTATCTTGCCAAACTACTTGTAAATCGTGTATCTACATTTTCATCAATGAAATGACAATTCTAATTGCCGCATACCACAAATCGTTAAGCTCTTCCTAAGACTTGGTCTAAAAATACCTCAATCCTTGGATGAAGCTATTGAAATAATTAGGAGAGAATTAAATGCGTACCATCACAACTCTTAGCTTTGAAAGGTATTCCTTCCCTACAGAATGCACAGCTTATTCCAAATTCACTGCACTTCTTCTCTATCTGCTTTAAAATACGTATTCTTATATCCTTTTGTAGATACATGTAATTGCCAAACCTTTCCGTATAAATATTCCTATAGATGTTTGCCAAATCTGGAAAAACCTTTGAAAATCTCGATAGAATGTCCTTCCTAAGCTTTAAAGTTGAAGTAACAACATGATCTACAAAATCACACTTCTCAAGAACTCTTAGAGCTTCATTTTCAGTCAGAAAAGGAATTATAGGATCCAATCTCAATATTACTGGAATTCCACATTCCTTAATAATCTTCAAAGCTTGAATCCTTTTCTCTGGCTCTGGTGCATTCGGTTCAATTATTTTAGCAGTTTCCAAGCTTGTGATTGTAATGCTTACAGCAGTTTTCTTTGGAAAAACATCCAAATCCCTTTCAACAATATTACTTTTAGTTAAAATGAGAAGTCTTATATCAAAATTGCTCATAATCTTTAAGCATTCTCTAGTCAACTTCAAAGAACTCTCAATCGGTGGATAGGGATCGCTGCTGTTAGACATAGATACAATTGAATTTTTCGGAATTCTTTCCAAATCTTTTAAAAGATTTCTTAAGAGGTCTTTCTTAATTCTAAGCTCATGAAATCTGGGTATGTATGTTGAGTAACAGTAGATGCATCTATGAGAACATCCAGTGTATGGATTGAAAGAGTACTTTTGTGGACATGTGCATAGCTTAGACTTCCAAGGATCGAAAGGTCTAACGTACATAGCCAAATATGAAGAAGTGGCACTTGTAAACTTTCAGAACCTCCTTATTGAAATCTTTAAAAAGATCTAAAACATAGTTGATATCTAATCTCAGATTGCTCGGTGGCCCAAAATCCAAACAAGCATCTTTCTTCCAGTCTATGACTGCAAAAGACCTTGCATATCTCTTAACCCAATTGGCATATCCTTCCTTATCCTCTATTTCATGAAGGGAATCTGCAAAGAGTACAAAATCTACTTCAAAATCTATATCAATAGGTTTATCTGAAACTATTATTCCAACGTTTTTCAAACCCTTACTTGCAAGCTTATTCACAGCATTAACATCTTTCTCAACTGCATAAACCTTCTTAAAGAACTTTGCCAAGTGAACTGTAAAGTAACCAGTTCCAGCACCTATATCAAAAGCTATATCCCTTTTATCGAGCTCTTTTATCTTTTCTATAAGAGGTTCGACTGGCAATATTTTTCTCCTCAAATCAGATTCCATTATCATGTTTAAATTAACAAATAAATATAAGATTAACCACAGTTTGACATGGCATATTCCATAAGGATATGCAGAATATTTGGGATAGATGTAAAAGTGCACATAAGTTTGACTTTGATTTTGTTCATTCTCACTTATGTATTTTATACTAACAAGCCACCTTATGGATTTTCGGACTTGCAGAATCCAATGAGGTTGATTTATTCTGTTGCCATGGCAGTATCAATATTTGTAGCTGTTTTAATTCACGAGCTTTCGCATTCCTTAGTTGCAAAAAGATTTGGTGCTAAAGTTAGAGAGATAGTTTTGTTTATATTTGGAGGTGTTGCAAGTATAGAGAAATTACCTAAGGAGCCAAAAAAGGAGTTTACAATAGCAATAGCAGGTCCTTTGGCAAGTTTGATATTATCACTCTTTATATTTGCTCCAAACAGATTCCTACACATCTTCGGTTACTTCAATTTAATATTGGCAATATTCAATTTAATACCAGCATTCCCTATGGATGGTGGAAGGGTTCTCAGAAGTTTATTGGCGAAGAAGTTTGGATATATAAGGGCTACGATGATTTCTGCAAATGTTGGAAAAGCTCTCGCAATATTCATGGGAATATTTGGTTTACTTTACAACATATGGCTAACACTTATATCCTTCTTCATTTACATTGGAGCTGTTGAAGAGGAAAAGGCTGTAACTTTGGAAGGCTTACTTTCAAATTACAAGGTTGGAGAAGTTATGACACCAAATCCTATTTGCATCACTCCAGATACGAGAGTGAGAGATGTCATAAATTTAATGCTTAAAAGAAAACACTTGGGATATCCTGTCGTTAAGGATGGTAAGCTCATTGGAATTGTTACACTCAAAGATGTTATGAATGCTGATGAAAATGATACTGTTGAGAGAGTTATGAGCAAGAAAGCTATAGCTGTAACACCCGATACAAGATTATTAGAAGCTTTGAAAATTATGAGCGAGAACAGAATTGGAAGATTACCAGTTGTGGAAGGGGAAAGAATTGTTGGTATAATATCGAGGAGTGATATAATGAAGTTGGCTGAAATACTCGAAGGTGTTAAAAGTTCAAGGAAAAAGTTTGGTAGTGTTTAGGGTGATACCAGCTGTAGACATCAAGGGTGGGAAGGTAGTAAGATTGGTTCAGGGGAAGAGAGATATGATTAGATTGGAGCTTGAAAACCCTTTAGAAGTTGCGAAGATGTGGGTAAAGAAAGGGGCAAGAGTTTTGCACGTTATAGATTTGGATGGAGCTTTCGAAGGCAAACTATTTCATGAAGATGTAATTTTGAAGATTGCAAATATCGTTGAAACCCAAGTTGGAGGAGGTATAAGAGACTTTAAGATTGCTGAAAGGCTTCTAGATGCAGGTGTTGAGAGAGTAATATTTGGAACTCTTGCAGTTAGAGATGTTAAGTCTGTTAAGAATTTCGCTAAGATTTATCCGAACAGGGTTATGATTGCAATAGATTCAAGGAAGGATAATGTTTTCATTGAAGGATGGATTAAAAAAACGGAATTAAAACCTATAGAAGTTGCAAAGCTTTACGAGGATTGTGATGTATCCTTACTTTATACGAACATTGATGTTGAGGGATTGGTTTCTGGTGTTGAGATTGAGAAGATAAGGGAAATAGTTGAAAGTACGAGCTTGCCAGTATATGTTGCAGGGGGTATTAGCAGTTTGGATGATGTTAGGGCAATAAAGAAATGTGGTGCTAGGGGAGTTATTATAGGATCAGCTTTATATACTGGTAAGGTAAAAATTGAAGAACTTTTGGGTGAGGAGGAATGAAGGTTTTGAGAAAAGCAGTTATTAGGAGAAAGACGAAGGAAGTGGATATATACATTGAACTTGATCTCGATTGTAGAGGTTGCTCAATTGATACAAATTTTCCATTCTTCAAGCATATGCTCGAAACATTTGTAAAGCACTCTGAAATAAATCTAAAGATTAGGGCTTTGGGAGATGATGAACATCATACAATTGAGGATACAGCTATAGCTTTGGGAATAGCTATAAAGAAAGCTTTGGGAGAAAAGAGAGGTATAAGAAGATTTGGACATGCTGTTGTTCCTATGGATGAAGCTTTAACAATTTGCGGACTGGATTTGAGTGGAAGGGGTTACTTCGTAATTGAAGGTGATATTCATGAGAATTACATACACTTCCTCGATACACTTTGCAGAAATTCTGGAATGAATGCTTATATAATTATTAAGGGAAAAAACATGCATCACAAGATAGAATCTTGCTTTAAGGCAATTGCATTAGCATTCAGACAGGCTAAGGAAATAGTTGGTCACGATATCATGAGCACGAAAGGTGTTTTGGATTGATTTATATTATTAATCTTATCCATCCAACGTAAGGTATTCTAAACTTTGCAACACCAACGATCCACTCCTCTTTAACAGGTTTAATACTCCATCCTGGAGCAAGCTGATCTGGAACAATATTTGCATCTCCCTGAGTTATATATCCATCACTCCCAGCTATGTAATTTGTATACACAAGAATTGTCTTTCCATCTTTTCTCAAGAGCATTGGTATTTTTTCACCCTTATGAACGTAGGCAACAACTCTATGAATTATTGGTGTTCTACTACTATCTCCATTTGGATGATAGACTATCACATCACCATAATCTCCAAACATTTTATAATTTGTTTTAATACCTTCCATCCAAGTTACTACTTTACCCACTCTGTTTAATCCTAAAAGAATAACTACATCACCCTTATGAATGTGTGGTTCCATACTACCAGATTGAACTGCAACCATGAAGGGCCAAGTACCAGTTATAGCAATTCCCAATCCAACTATTATCCCAACTATTACAAGTGTTGAGATTATCTCCTTTGCAATTTTTTTAAAGTCCATGATGCAACTTAGCAGTATACAATTAAACGTATCGCAAATTGTAAAAATTGTTAGTAAATTTCGGCATTATGCATATATTGGGTAAAAGAGGTGAAAAAGCATTCCTCTTAGGAAATGAGGCCATTGCAAGAGGAGCATTAGAAGCGGGGATTGATGTTTTCGCCTGCTATCCTGGAACACCTTCATCTGAAATAGGTGATACGCTTGCAAGAATTTCTAGATATATGAAAGATTTCATGCATGTTGAATATTCTACTAATGAGAAGGTTGCCTTTGAAGTAGCTATGGGAGCTTCTTTGGCTGGGAAGAGAGGTATGTGTGCAATGAAGCATGTTGGTGTTAACGTGGCAAGCGATGCACTCTTTAGCTTTGCATACATAGGTGTAAGAGGTGGTTTTGTTCTAGTTAGTGCAGATGATCCTTCAATGCACAGCAGTCAGAACGAACAAGATAACAGATGGTATGGACTATCTGCTAAAGTGCCAGTTTTCGAAGCTCATAATGTTCAGGAACTTAAGGATTTGACAAAGGAGTGCTTTGAGATATCGGAAGAATTTGAATTACCCATTATACTGAGAACTTATACTCGTTTGAGTCATGCAAGGGGAATTGTTATTCTAGGAGATATTCCTGAAAAAAGACTTGAAAAAGTAGATTGGAATCCAGATCCAGAAAGATTTGTAGCTTTACCTTCAAATTCGAGAAAACTGAAAATTGAGCTTGAAAGGAGATTGAAGAGATTGGAGAAATTTTTAGAAAAGTGGAAATTTAACTGGATTGATGAATCTGATGATTGCAGATTGGGTATAATAGCATGTGGCTTGAGTTACTCCTATGTAAAAGATGCTCTCAAGAGATTGAAGTTAAATTTACCTGTTTTGAAAATTTCTTCCATAAATCCCTTACCCATGAAGTTGATCGAAAATTTCGTTACAAGTTTAGATAAGGTATTGGTTGTTGAAGAAGTTGATCCAATTGTAGAGATTTTCGTGAAGAGTTTGGGTAGAGATGTGTATGGTAAGTTAACTTGTCATTTACCCATGCACCACGAATACAACATTCCGATAATTGAGAAAGCTATTGCAAAGATTTTGGAAATTCCTACAAGTATAGATTACGATTTTATTATTGAAAGAGCTAGAGAATTATCAAAAATTGCTCCCCCCCGTCCACCAGTCCTTTGCCCAGGTTGTCCCCATTCACCAGTTTTTTACATTCTGAGAAAGATTGCAAATGAGGAAAGATTGTGCTTACCAAGTGACATAGGTTGCTACACCTTGGGATACAATCCACCCTATAGAGCTGTTGAGACATGCGTTTGCATGGGTGCAAGTGTTGGAGTTTCTAACGGCTTAAGCTGGGTAATAAAAGATAAAATAGTTGCAACAATTGGTGATTCAACATTTCTGCATGCTGGAATACCAGCTTTGATAAATGCAGTTTACAATGGAGCTAAATTTGTTCTAATTGTTTTGGATAACTTAACTACAGGAATGACAGGACATCAACCCCATCCTGGAATAGGTTTAAGGGCTGATGGTAGTATGGGTAAAGTGATAAAGATAGAAGAGATTGCTAAAGCTTGTGGAGTAGAATTTGTTGAGGTTGTAAATTCTTATGATGTTAAAAAGCTTGAAGAGGTAATAAGAGAAGCATTGAAACATGATTTAGCAGTTGTCATTGCAAGACAGTACTGTTCAATAGTTAGGATGAGAGAGTTTAGGAGAATGGGAATCAAATTGCTACCTTTTGAAGTAACTGATAGATGCAACGGTTGTATGGAGTGTGTTAGGGTATTTTCATGTCCAGCAATTTATTTGGAGAGAGAGGATAAACCACAAATAGATCCCATGCTCTGCACATCATGCGGTGTATGTGCCAAGATTTGTCCAGAGAGAGCTATAAGGGTTAAGAAGGTGAACTATACATTTTCTTAAGGCACATTCTTATTAAGTCCTCCTTCTCATCTCTGTATATATCCAAAGCCTTTCCCTCCCCTTCCAAATTCAATCCCCTAAATACTACAACGGGTATCCCCCAGTTCCCCTCACCCATTATCAAGTTTGCAAAACATGCAATCTCATCTGCAACACACTCGACAGTTTTACTCAATTGATTTCCGTAAAGATCTAATTTTCCTATCCAATCTCTAAAGACTTTAACTCCAGAGACACCAATTGCAAAACCGACAACCCCCTTTCTGAAGCATCTTCCATTTGAATCGGTAATGATCACACCAACTTTCTTCCCAGTCAATTCGAATATCCTTTCTCTTATCCTCTTCGCACTCTCATCGGGATCCTTAGGAGGCAAAAGTATCATTCCATTCTCAACATTGCTCCTGTCTATTCCAGCATTTACGCATACATTCCCGAATTTTGCTTTGACTAGCAAAAAAGGATAATCTATCAGTATTTCTTCGCTTTCATCTAAGACTGCTTGAACAAACCTTGCATCCTCACCAATCTTTTTTGCAATCTCAAAAGCTTTCTCACTTGGACTGTATTCTTCAAGTTTTGCAATCCTACCTTCAGCTTTCGAAACTATTGTTGAACAAATTGCTACAATATCTCCATTCTCAAGATCGAACCTCTCTACAATCATCTTAGCTATGTCATCTCCAACATTTATCAGGGGAAGCTTTATACCAAATATCTCCATAGTAAATCACATATTTAATGCATAATCCTTATACCACTTTCATCTATTTCCAATCCGAATTTTCCCCTCATATGGGATGTTTTTGTAGTTTTTACAATACGAAGATATACACTATCTGTTTCTTCGTCCTTTTCTAAAATTATAACATTTCCCAAAGCCTGCTGAATTGCTATTTCAAAAGTTTTGCTGTGCATACCTCTTACGGCATTTACAATTCCAACACTCCTCGTATTCAAAATCCATCCCTGAACTCTTTGAATCAGATCGTAAGCTTTATCCTCACCATGTAAAAATGCCACTGAAGATATTGAATCAATGACAAATCTTTGATTTTGCAAAAAGAACTTTTTTACTGTAGGCACAAGTTCATCGAAATTTCTTGCATTTCCCTGATATTTTTCATCTGATGTTTCTTCCCTACCAATGAATATATCTACAAATTTTATCAATCCCTTTTCTTCCAACTCAGTAGGATCCCAGCCCAAGCTGATCATGTTCATTCTAACATCTGAAGGAGAATTATCAATGCAGAAGTATGTACATTCATAACCCTTTTTTGCTTGAGCATATATGAACTGTTGACATATGACACTCTTCCCAGTCCCTATATCTCCCAAAATTAGTAGAGTAGATGGAATGGGTAAACCTCCACCAAATATTTCATCTAACTCCCTTATACCCATCGATACTCTCTCAATCATATCAGTCACATAGATATTAATAGCCCCGCCCGGATTCGAACCGGGGTCGCGGGATCCAGAGTCCCGCAGGATTGACCACTACCCCACGGGGCTTTGCAATATGTTATGATGTATACCTATAAATGTGTTACTCTAAGACAAAGCTTAAATAAAAGGATTTTTAGGCTATTGCATGGGCACTGTAAAACCAGCTTACATCAAAAATATAGCAATGGAGTTGTTGAAGAAGTATCCAGAAATTTGGACAGGTGATTTCGATATAAATAAGAAGCTTGTCCAAGAATTGACCAATATTAAAAGTAAGAAAGTTAGAAATAGGGTAGCGGGTTATATAACAAGAAAGGTCAATAGAGGGTGGGTAAATGTTTGAGGGGATCATTCCAGCTCTAATAACCCCCTTTAAAGATAACTTCGAAGTTGATTTCGAAGGTATTGCAAGAAACTTGGATTATCTTGAAAAGTATGTAGATGCTGTCGTTCCAGCTGGAACTACTGGTGAATCGGCAACTCTAAGTTATCAGGAGCATATAGACGTTGTAAGGTATGTTTGTGAAGTTTCAAATGTTCCAGTAATAGCGGGAGCTGGCTCGAATTCTACAAGGGAAGCTATTTTTCTTGGTAAGGAAGTTGAAAAAGCTGGAGCAGATGCTGCAATGTTCATAACACCATACTACAATAAGCCAAACAAAGAGGGTTTGTATCAGCATTATAAGAGAATTGCTGAAGAATTGTCAATACCAGTCATAATATACAATGTGCCATCGAGAACTGCCTGCAACATAACACCAGATTTAGTAAATAAGCTTGCAAGAGATTTCGATAACATAATCGGTATAAAGGAGGCAAGTGGTAATTTGAAGCAGGTATCGGAAATAATCAGAATTACCCCAGAAGATTTCATAGTCCTTTCTGGAGACGACTTCTTAACTCTTCCAATTCTGGCATTGGGTGGGAAGGGTGTTATAAGTGTTGCAGCAAACGTTGCACCACATCTCATGAAAGATATGTATATTGCATTTAAGGAGGATGATTTGGATAGGGCAAGAGAGATTCATCACAAACTTACTCCACTGTTCGAAGTTCTCTTCATAGACACAAATCCAATACCAGTCAAGAAGGCTTTGGAGTTGATGGGATTACCAGCAGGAAAACCAAGATTGCCTCTTGTAGAACTTTCACAAGAAAAAACGGAGAGATTGAGAGAAGTTTTGAAATCCCTCGAACTAATCTAACTCTTT
>CAZKQI010000051.1:0-8925 GCA_964554855.1 uncultured archaeon
TAAAGTAAAACTCCCTTTGGCGGATCTATTCCCAAACGCTGGAAAATTTCTGGATGCTTTAAAGGTAGCTCTATCATCTCCCTAACCAGTCTAAGTTCCCTCTTTAAACCTCCAATATCCTCGTACGTAACATTTGGAACATTTCTCCTTATTTCCTCAACTGGTTTCTCCTTGAGCTCTATCTCAGTATTCCTACCAACTATTACGACACCTGCTGGCTTCGTTGAAACTATCACAAATGTTAGAACATGGCCAAAAATTTCAACTCTTATCTTTTGACCTCTCTTTACAGGTCTACCCTCTAAAAGCCTCAATAAGTAAGCCTCACCACCCATTAACCTTACAGGCTCTGTAGGTGCTAAAACAATTCTCTCAGCAGGTTTAGCCTCCACCTTTCTAATCTTAACCCTATCACCTATACCAACTCCAGCATTGTTCCTTATGCTACCATCAATTCTTATTACACCCTTACCTCTATCCTCAGGATAACCTGGCCAAACGATTGCGGGAACAGACTCCTTACCAATTATCTCTATAACATCTCCACTCTGCAAACCCAACCTTTCCATAGCTTCTGGATCTACTCTTGCAATACCTCTTCCCACATCCCTGTAATAGGCCTCTGCAACTCTAAGATAAATTTCCTTCTCCACAAACATCACCCCCTAAACTTCCAAACAATCCTACCATTCTCAATACACCTTTCAACCAAACCTCTATCCTCCAATCTTCTCAATGCAGATTCAACTTCTGAATGAAACAGTCCAAAATATTCAACAATCTCAAAAACACTCAAACCCTTTGCCAATCCATAGAGAACTATTCTCTCTATTTCATCCCTTGTAAATCTCTCAACCTTCGTTAGCAATTCTTCAAGAATTTCAGTTACCCTCAAATTTATCTTGTATTGCAATCTTGAAAGTACATCTTGCACTCTTTCCATTCTTGACATTATTTCAAATAAATTCCTCAAGTTTTCAGAGTAATTCATGCTATTTATCTCCCTTATTACACTAATTATATCTTTTTCATCTATATTACCACTTTCAATAACTTTAGCAGAAAAGTTGTGAGGTGTTAGAGTTACTTCCAATCTTAAGCTCTTATCGATATAGTAATATCTCCTCTTTCCATCTTCAAAACTTTTGATTATTCCTGCCCTCTCAAGCTTATACAAGTGTTCTAAAACAACTTTTGGAGCCATCTTTAGACAGTATGCAATCTCACTGACATAACAAGGTCTCTGAGATAGTAAAGACAATATCCTCCTCCTACTCTCATTTCCAAGTATATCGAGGAGCTTTTCAGCATTCATTCATTTCACCCCTAACTTATCTTTACTAACTAATAGTTAGTAAATTTATATTATATAAAGTTTTTGGTAAATTCCAAACAAATTTCAATAAAATTATTTTAATTTAACATGTACAAATATGTGATCCTTATGATACGGTTCTAAGGTGTCATGAGCAATGACTTTAAAATTCTCTTTAAGTCTCTTTATTACATCTTTGAAAACTTCATCTGGTTCAGCAGTTGAATCTATACTCCTAGCTTTTACCATAATCAAACCTTCTCCATTTTCCTTAAGAAAAAACTTTGCATTGTCTTCAAATATTTCTATCTGATTCTTTTGAGCGATATCTTGATACAAGAAATTCACTCTTTCAACTATACCACTGTACTTCCAAGGTTTTGAAGCATCTTGAAGGAGAGGTATTATATTTCTTCTTTCTCTTGCAAGTTCCAAGAACTTCGAAAAAGGTTTTGCAGAATATTCTACTGCATAAATGATACCTCTATCCACTATATCAGAAACATGACTGACAGTAGTTCCGCTTGCGGCACCCAAGTATAGAACTTTCCAATTTGACTTTATATCCACTTTGTATCCTTTCATAAACATTGCTGAAAGCTTACTCCTTGTAGGAATCCATTCTCTATATTCTCCAATCTTTCTCTCACCGTAATGTGAACTGTATTTACTCTTAGTTGCAAGTATTCTCATACCGTCTTTCTCTATGAAGTAGACGTTGTGTATAACCTCTTTGACATTCATAAGGATAACTTGATTGGGCATTACTTAAATATTCCTTAGTTATAATGGAGGAGAATGAAGGTTGAAGCATTGGTTGTGGACATAGATGGAACTTTAACTAACATGAAAAGGGCTATAAATTGTAAAGCCATAAATGCATTGAGAAAGCTGAAAATTAAAGTTGTCTTAGCCACTGGAAATATATCTTGCTTTGCAAAAGCAGTTGCTAAGATGATAGGAGTTTCAGATATTGTAATTGCTGAAAATGGTGGAGTTGTTAGGTTTAGCTATGATGGTGAAGATATAGTTTTGGGTGATAGAAGTAAATGTTTGAGAGCACTTGAAATTCTGAAAAAACATTTCAATGTTGAACTTTTGGATAATGAGTATAGAAAAGCAGAAGTATGTCTTAAAAGGACTTTTCCAATAGATGAAGCAAGAAAAATTATTCCAAGAGATGTAAAGATAGTTGATACGGGATTTGCATATCATATAATTGACAGAAATGTAAGTAAGGGAAAGGCTTTGAAGTTTATAGCTGAAAGGATAGGAATAGATGTAAGAGATTTTGTAGCCATTGGTGATTCTGAAAATGATATTGAACTTTTAGATACTGCTGGTTTCGGTATTGCCGTTGCAAATGCACATGAAAATCTTAAGGAAGTTGCAGATTTGGTTACATCAAAACCGAATGGAGATGGTGTTGTTGAGGCTTTAGAGTTTTTAGGTCTGATATAGCAATCCTTTTATTCCAACTCTCGATTTACTTATGATGCTAACGCCCTTCGAAGTTAGAATACTCAAATCACTTGAGTTGGGAAAGGAATATAGAGTTGATGAAGCAGAAAAAATAGCTGGGATAAGCAAAGATGCAATTCTGAAGGGCATTTATCTTTTGAGAGAAAAGGGACTTGCTGAAGTTAAAGAAGTTGTTAGGAAAGAGTACAAATTGACTGATGAAGGAAAGAAGTATTTAGAGGAGGGTTTTCCTGAGGAATTGCTTTACAAATTGCTTAAGGAGAGGAAAGAAATCAATTTAGAGGAATTGGAGAAAATATTTGATAAAAAAATACTCGGAATAGCTTTAGGATGGTTAAAAAAGAAATCTGCTATAGAAATAAGAGAAGGAAAAATTAGACTTGTTAAGGAAACAGATTTTAAGGAGAGAGATTATTTAAAAATGATTTTGGATGGTAAAGAAATTCCTGAGAATTTTTTGAGGGAATTTAAAAGGAGAAAGCTTGTTATTGAAGAGGAAAAGAAGGAAATATATGTTAAGATTGTTAAAAGACCAGAAGTAGAAATTAAAGAGGTTATAACAGATTTAACGCCAGAAATAATAATTTCAAGATCTTGGAAAGATAAGGAATTTGCGAAATATGACATTAAAGTTCCTTCGAAAGAGATTTATGGTGGAAAGATTCATCCATATGAGAGAATAATAAGGGAGTGCAGGAAGATATTTTTTGAAATGGGTTTTACGGAAATAAAAGGTAACTACGTTCAATCAGCTTTCTGGAATTTTGATGCCCTATTCCAACCTCAAGATCATCCAGCAAGAGATATGCAGGATACATTCTATTTAGATAATTATGTTGAAATTCCGAAGAATTTGGCTGAAAAAGTCAAGTTAACTCACGAAAATGGATGGAAAGGTATTTGGGATATAAATAAGGCAAGACAGCTGGTTTTAAGAACACATACAACAGCTATAACCATAAAGTATTTGGCTGAAAATCCAGAACCGCCTCAGAAAGCATTCTGTATAGATAGGGTATACAGGAGAGAAGCTATCGATCCAACACATTTACCAGAATTTGATCAGCTTGAAGGAGTTGTTTTGGATAGAGATGTTGGTTTCAGGCATTTACTTGGTTTACTGAAGGAATTCTTTGCAAAGATGGGTTTTGAAGATGTCAGATTTAGGCCGGGTTATTTCCCATATACAGAGCCGAGTGTTGAGCCAGAGGTTTATGTTGAGGGATTAGGATGGATAGAACTAGGAGGGGCAGGAGTTTTTAGAAAAGAAGTTACAGAACCTTTAGGAATTAAGGGAAGAGTTCTTGCATGGGGTTTGGGAATAGGAAGACTTGCAATGCTAAAATTGGGATTGAAGGATTTAAGGAGACTTTATTTACCAGATATTGGTTGGTTGAGGGAAATGCCTACTATTTGATTAAAATTTCTAAAGCTTCTTCAACACTTGCATTGTTGTGCACTATTTCTGCAACTGCTTTCGTCATCAAGGTAGGATTTTCAGCTTGAAAGATATTTCTTCCTATTGCAACCCCCTTTGCACCAGCATCCATTGCCATTCTTACCATTTTCAAAAGATCTTCAACACTTTCCATCTTTGGTCCGCCGGCAACAACTATGGGGACTGGACAACCTTCAACTACACGTTTAAAGCTTTCAACACTACCAGTAAAGTTAGTTTTAACTATATCAGCCCCCAATTCAGCTCCAACTCTTGAAGCTAAGGCTACAGCCTTCTCATCAAACTGATCTATTCCTTCCCCCCTTGGATACATCATTGCAAGTAAAGGAATACCCCAATCTGCACATACCTTACTTATAATCCCTAACTTCTTGATTTGCTCAGCTTCGGTCTTACTTCCAATATTTACATGAACGCTTACAGCATCAGCACCCAACCTTATAGCTTCTTCGACACTGCAAACCAAAACCTTCTCATTTGGATCGGGTGAAAGCATTGTAGAGCCGCTTAAATGAACTATCAATCCTATATCCTTTCCATAACCTCTATGCCCATGAACTACCATTCCCTTATGTAAAACGACAGCATTCGCACCACCTTCTGCAACAGCATTTATTATCTTTGGCATGTCCCTCAAACCTTCAATAGGACCCATACTAACTCCGTGATCCATTGGAACTATTACAGTCTTTCCAGTCTCTCTATTTATTATCCTTTCAATCCTAATCCTCTTACCTATCCACATTGTGACTTAGTGTCACAGTAACAAGTATATAAAAATTTTGGTTGTATTAACCTTTGATTTTAACTCTGATAAAGCCAATATCTGTTAAAACATTCATTTCTCCTTCCAATTCCTTATCCAACTCCTCATCACCAGTATCAACTTTTAGTGAATCAAAACTTTTAAGCTTGTCAGCTGTTGAAACAATTATTATATTCTCCTTTCCTATCCTTCTCAAAACAATTGGGCTTATCTGAAGATTTCCCCTCCCAAATAGAAATCCCTGACCACCGATTGGAGTAACTACCAATTTAACATTATTATATTTATCAAGAATATTTATTATATCTTTTTCATTTGCATCTCTAACCAAAACTTTCCCATTTAGATATACATCCACACCTAACAACGTTTTATCAAATCCCAGAGATTTTGCTAAGTGATAAGTTGTTCCACCAGGCCCAAATATGTATACAGTATTTTTATCAAATATTCTTAAAAAATTTGAGAAAACTCCATCCTTATTTCCCCTATCAGGAACTTTAACATTCTGTACTAAATCTGAAATTATTGGAACTTTCATGTATCCAAATAATTTTGGAGAAGTTGTATTTTCCACATCCATAACTTCCCTCAGTTCAAATGAAACATTACCTCTTACGAATTCATTTACAACTCTTGCACAGGCTTTAGGATTTAATGCGAAAACAGCTGAATACATCTTTACACCAGCTGGAACACCTATTACTGGGATTTTATCACCTATCACTTCACATATATCTCTAGCAGTTCCATCTCCTCCAACGAATACTATCAATTCTACCATACTCGATAATTCCTTTACAGCCCTCTTTGTATCCTCAGAACTAGTTCTATCACCTATTTCTCCAACAACAATTGGATTAAATCCTACTTCTCTTGCCTCATTTTCTCCCATATCCTTGGGATATGTATAAAGCTCAATATCTTTTATTAGATGTTTTAGAAAATCCACAGCCCTTTTAGGTGCTACTGGCTTTGCACCCAATTTTAAAGCCAATTCATACTTGTTATCTGTTCCCTTCAAACCAACCCTGCCACCCATTCCAGCAATTGGATTGACAACTAAGCCAATTCTTATCTTTCTCAACCATCTTTTGTATT
Source organism: uncultured archaeon (assembly GCA_964554855.1). GTDB lineage: Archaea > Halobacteriota > Archaeoglobi > Archaeoglobales > Archaeoglobaceae > Archaeoglobus_B. The sequence goes on from CAZKQI010000051.1 coordinate 6,124, forward strand.
CATCCAAAGCATTTATACCATAATTTTTTAAAAATTCTAAGATTTTATCCATGGATACAACTCCCTCAACTTCTCAATAGATTTTCTAATTTGCTCCTCAGGATACTCATAAGGTACAAGCATACCTTCTAAATAGTCCTGATAGGCCTTCATATCAAAATGTCCGTGTCCACAAAGCAGGAATAATATCGTTTTTTCTTCTCCAGTCTCTCTGCACCTTATAGCCTCATCTATTACAGCCTTTATTGCATGTGCAGGTTCAGGAGCTGGAAGATGACCTTCCGTCTTTACAAATATCGATGCCGCTTTAAACACTTCAACTTGATTGTATGCTCTAGCCTTAACAATTCCATGATCTGCCAACAAGCACAGGGTTGGCGCCATTCCATGATATCTCAATCCACCAGCATGGATTGGAGGAGGAATAAAATCATGTCCCAGAGTATGCATCTTTAGAAGTGGTGTAAGCCTTGCAGTATCTCCATGATCATATGTATAAACACCCTTTGTAACAGATGGGCAAGCTGTGGGTTCAACTGCTAGAAATTCAACATCCTTCTTTTTATGAACCTTGTCATAGTAAAATGGCCAGAATAATCCTGAAAAGCTACTTCCTCCACCTATACATCCAACTATTAGATCTGGATAATCCTCAATCATTTCAAATTGTTTTTTTGCTTCCAATCCTATTATCGTTTGATGCAATAAAACATGATTTAAAACACTCCCCAACGTATATTTTGTGTTTTCATGCTTTATAGCATCCTCTATTGCTTCACTAATTGCAATTCCTAAGCTACCAGGATTTTCTGGATCTTTCTCCAAAACACTTCTTCCAAATTCTGTATTGGCACTTGGGCTTGGATATACTTTAGCCCCCCATAACTCCATCAGTATTCTTCTAAACGGTTTTTGTTCATAACTAACCCTAACCATGTAAATCGTTGCCTCTAAATCAAACATGCAGCAACCAAAAGCTAAAGCGGAACCCCATTGACCAGCTCCGGTTTCAGTAGTTAATCTTTCAACTCCCTCCTTCATATTGTAATAGGCCTGAGCAACTGCTGTATTTGGCTTATGACTTCCTGCTGGACTGATCGATTCAAACTTATAATAGATCTTTGCTGGAGTCTTAAGATATTTTTCAAGTCTTATCGCCCTGAAGAGAGGAGTTGGTCTCCAGATTCTATAAACCTCTCTCACTTCCTCAGGAATCCTTATCCATCTATCATTGCTCATTTCCTGTCTTATGAGTTCCTTTGCAAATATAACATACAGATCTTCTGGTTTTATTGGATTTCCATCCTTATTCAGAGGTAATGGAAGTTGTTCTGGCAAATCGGGTAGTATGTTATACCAGTGTTTTGGTATTTCATCCTCGCTAAGAAGAACTTTCATGAATTTTGGATCTATTCTCAATATAAAAGCTTTTTCCTAATTATATAATCGAATATAACAAAATTTTTGAAGAAGTTAGCAAAAGATCTCAATCTGAAATGTGAGCTATAGAGACTTCATAACTTTTACCATAACTAAGGATCAAGATGTTCTGAAATTAATAAAAAGGCTAAGAGAGATGATTTAAATTCGCTGTTATTATGAGTGGTCGTAAACCCTTTCTCGCTTGTCCACGAGATGGACTGATACGATTTTGTTCATTTTATCCACACGATAGATTATCCTGTAATCTCTAACACGAATTCTGTAGAGATCTTTCCTCCCCTTAACTTTCTCGTATGGCTGGGAAAAAGGATCTTCAAGCTTTTTAATGTCGAGAAAATTCTTTTTCTGTCGCTTTCGCTTAATTTCTGCAGAAACTTGATAACTCTTCTGTGTAGCTTAACCTTAAACATTTAAGAGCCTCTTTGCATCTTCAAGGTCTATCAGCTCAAGCTCTTCTTCACTCAGCTCGCAGAACCCCATGAAGTTCTCTATCTTTTCGTCAATCTCCTCAAGTTTCCTCTCAATTCTGCGGAGAATTTCGATAATTTCCATACTTTCAAATTCACAAAACTGGATAAAAATGTTTTTTGAGACAATTTCTTTTTAATCATGAGCACCTCTTATGGTTAAATGATCACCAATAACAATCTTCGCCAGTCTGTGATTTCGTAGTTGATACGTTATTTAGCTAATTTACCGAATTTTTCATCTTAAAGCTTTTAGAAACTCTTCTCTGCCTATCTCAGCGAGCTTTAATATTCCAAGAAGTGTTCCCGGCTTTAACTCCGTATGCAGAGGAACTACAGTTACAATTTTTCTTCCATATTCGTATTTTACAAGGGTTACATGGCTTCCTTTTTGCCTACTTACCTTAAAGCCAAACTTCTTTACGAGGATTTTGATCACATTTTGGGAATTTAGACATTCATAACACCAATAATTTCTTTCTTCTCCAACTCCTCCTTTAATTCTGGAAGTTCTTCCAAATATAATTCGACCGCTTCTTTTATGTTTTCTAATGCCTCTTCTATCGTTTTTCCCTGAGTTGTAACTCCTGTAAATACTTCTCTTACAACAAACATATCTTCTTCTTTCCAGATTATAACATTAAGTCTCATCATTTAGAATAGAGCAGTGAGATTAAAAACGCTTTGCCATTGCCTCATCATAAAACCAAAAATTGAATATCAAGTGGGTAAATACTTTTATATTTTGCAATCAACAATAAAACAATGCTCTCTCCAAAAACTATTGAGATTTTGAAGAAATTAGCGAAAGATAAAGATATAGAAGAATTTATAATAGAAAAAGTTTCAAAAGATCTAGATCCTCCTGAAAGAATCGAACTCTATATTAACC
>CAZKQI010000052.1:0-8625 GCA_964554855.1 uncultured archaeon
CCGACCCCGTTCCGCGTGGTACTGTGTTCCGAGAGGGCACGGGAAGCGCGGAAGCTGTCGGCATTCAAAAAGTTTTTAAATTGAGTTATATGCTCAAATTTCATAGCAACCACAGAAGGGTCGAATATGACATTGGAAAAATTGGAAGAGCGAAAAGAACAACTTGAAAAGGAGTTGCAGGAAATCATAGCGAAGAGAGATGAATTGAACCAAAAAGCGAAGGAATACAGAGAGAATAGGAATAGGTTAAATGAGGAAGTAAAAGAACTTTTAAGTAAAGTTAAGGAATTGAAAGCTAAGAGAGATGAATTAAATTCTAAGGCGAGAGAGCTAAAAATACAGAAAAATGAATTATATAAGAGAGTTGATGAATTGTACAAGAAGCTTGATGAACTTAGAAGAAGTATAGATAAAGGTGGAAGACCATTGGGTGAAATAGAGAGAGAAATTAGGAGATTGGAATTTATACAGCAAACATCCGTTTTAACTCTTGAAAGAGAGAGAGCTTTAGTTGAGAGAATTGCTAGGTTGAGAAAAGAGCTTGAAGAAAGAAAAGCACAGTTAGAAAAGCATGCAGAGTTTAGAGCACTTATAGCACAGATAAGAGAATTGAAGGAGAAGATTAGAGAGATTAGGGAGAATATGCTGAACTATGTCAAAGAGGCTGATAAATATCATGAAGAAATGCTCGAAACTCTAAAGGTAGTTGATGAAAAGAGAAAGACGGCTGACGAATTTCATGAAAAGTTTATTAAAGCAAAGAAAGAAGCAGATCAGTACCATTCAAGAATATTAGAAATAAGAAGGGATTTGAAAGATCTCGAAAAAGTCATAAAAGCTCTAAAAGCTAGAATGGAGAAATCTAAGGAATACAAGGAGAGAGAAGAATTGATGAAGAGAGCGAGAGAAATATACGAAATGTTCAAGAGAGGAGAAAAGATTGAGACAGAAGATTTGCTCATTCTTCAAAGGGCTGGATTGATATAATTTTAATATACTTATATTCAACTTTTGCCAATGGATAAGGATATAAGATCATCTATACTACGCATATTAGTTCTGCTTTTTAGCATGGTAATATTTGGTACTGTAACTTATCATATTGTTGAGGGAAGAGACTGGTTCGAATGCTTGTATATGACCGTTATAACCATAACAACAACTGGTTATGGAGAAATATGGGAATTGAGTATTTATGGAAGAATAATATCCATGTTTTTAATGTTTTTTGGTGTAGGTATATTCTTCTACTCAATAAGTGTACTTTCTCCCATTTTCCTAGAAATGAAGCTTAGAAGGTGGGAAAAGATGCTTGAAAGAATGAAGGATCATTGTATCGTATGCGGTTATGGAATGATGGGTAGAGAAATTGCAAAACAACTTCCAAAAGATAAAGTTATAGTAGTAGATATAGATAGGAATAAGGTTGAACTTGCTAGGGAAGATGGATACATTGCCATTCATGGAAATGCTACAGATGATGCAATTCTTGAGAGGGCAAAAATTAGAGATGCAAAATCGATAATCTGTTGTATGAACGATTCAACAAATGCTTTCACAGTTATTACGGCAAAGTCTTTGAATCCAAGTATAAAGACCGTAGTTGTTCTGAGAAATCCTGAAGCTGAAAAGAATCTTAGAAGAATTGGTGTCGACTTTCTTTTGTCTCCTTACAGAGATACTGCATTGAAAGTTTATGCTTTGATGAGAAAGAAGGCAAGCGTAGAATTTGTCGAAACTATAATAAGTGATTTGGGTCTCGAAAAAATTGTTATCGATGAAAAACTATCGGGAAAAAACTTGAAAGAGCTTGATTTGAGGAGGAGAACTGGATGTATAGTTGTTGCAATTGTAAGAGGGAAAAACGTTATAGTGCCTTCAGCTGAAACAGTCCTTGAAAAGGGTGATATAATGTTTGTAATAGGAACTGAAGATTCCTTGAAGAAGTTGATGGAGATAATATCATGAACGAGTTTATAAAAGCTTTAAACGAGTTAATTGAAAGATCTAAGGATGGAGCTATAATCTTAGTTGAAGGTAGGAAGGATGTCAAAGCTTTGAGGGAATTGGGAGTTGAAGGGAAGATAATACCCATTTCCAACATTCCAAAAGCAAATCTGATAGAAAAAATTGATGGAGATGTAATAATTCTTACAGATTGGGATAGGAAAGGTGAAATTTTGAAAAGAGATTTATTCAGTAAGTTGTTGAGCAATGGGATTGTTGCAGATACTGAAATTAGAAAGAAGATTTTTTCATCAGTAGATGTTAATGAAGTTGAAAATTTAACAAAAGCACTTTTCAGATTACAAACTCGTCAACATTTCCTATAACCTTTCCACAGTAATAGCACTTAGCCAAAACATTGTCATTTCTCAATTTGATGTAAAATTTTGGTGTTACAGGTTCTTTACTGTTCGTTATACAGTTTCTATTTGGACATCTTAAGATTCCTTCAATAAAAGGAGGTAATTTCACTTTGAACTTCTTCTTAACATCGTAATTCTCTATGAGATTTATGGTAGCTTTTGGGGCAATTAGAGCAATTTTATTGAGTTCTTCCTCACCTATAAATTTGTTTGCAACCTTAACTATGTCCTTTCTTCCCATCTTCTTACTTGGGACATTCATAGCCAATGTAACGGTATCTCTACTTCCAACACCTATTCCCAGAATTCTTAAAACCAGTAGAGCCTTACCAGCATTTATATGATCTATAACAGTTCCTCTTTCAATTTTACTTATCACAAGCTCCTTCTTCATAACAACACCTCGTGAAGAATTGCCATTCTAACTGGAACGCCATAAAATGCCTGATCAAAGTACTTTGCATGTTTCGTTTTATCAACACTTACATCTATCTCATCAACTCTTGGAAGAGGATGCATTACAATCAACTCTTTAGCTCTCTCAAGAGTTTCTGCAGTAATTCTGTAACTTCCAGCAACCTTTCTGTACTCTTCCTCATCAGGAAATCTCTCCTTCTGAATTCTCGTCACATAAAGAACATCTATTTCCTCTATAACTTCATCAAGGCTTACCTCCTCAGCTCTAACCTCTTCCAAAAACTCTTCGGGCAGTCTCAAACTCTCGGGACTTATCAAATAGATTCTATTGTTAAACATGTTCAAAGCCTTTATTAAAGAATGGACAGTTCTTGAGTATTTTAGATCTCCCATCAAAGCAATTTTAAGACCTTCCACTCTACCACACTCCTTCATTATAGTGTATAAATCGAGAAGTGTCTGAGTTGGATGTTGTCCAGCACCATCACCAGCATTTATAACGGGAACTTCTGAATGTTCCGAAGCAAATCTTGCAGAACCCTCCAAAGGATGTCTTATTACTATAACATCTACATACTTGCTTATGACTTTTATTGTGTCTGCCAAAGTCTCACCTTTTGCTATACTGCTTGCTTCCTGTGCTGTCATGTTAATTACATCCCCACCAAGTTTTTTCATGGCTGTTTCAAAGCTCATTCTCGTCCTTGTAGATGGTTCAAAGAATAAATTTGCAAGTATCTTTCCTTCAAGAATATTCAATTTCTTCAATCCCCTTGCAACATCTTCAAATTTTTCAGCTTTTCTAAGAATGTGTATTATGTCATCCTTACTCAAATCATCAATTGATATGAGATGTCTAAACCTCATCCCAGAAATGTTTGAATTAGTTGTAGATATTTTTTGCTACAGCGTAAAGCATAATACCTCATTTGATAATTCAATTTGTGGTAGAAAAAATTGTGCTTGTAATAGATAGAGATAATGATTTGGGTGTTAAAGCTGGAGTTAGAAGTCCCGTTGTTGGAAGACAGTCAAATCTCGTTTCCGCTATAAAGCTGGCTGAGGTAGATCCAGAGGATTCTGATGTTAATACAATATTCGGTGCCATAAAGATTTATGATGAATTCAAGAAAAGTGGTGAGGATGTTGAAATAGTTACAGTTTGTGGTGATCAAAAAGTTGGTGTAGTTTCAGATGAAAAGATCGCAAGCCAGTTGGAAATTATAAAGGAAAAGCTCGGTGCAAATAGCGTAATAGTGGTTACGGATGGAAGTGAAGATGAATATGTTTTGCCTATAATATCATCAAGATTCAAGATAGATGGAGTTAGAAGGATTGTTGTTAAACAAAGCAAAACTCTCGAAAGTACTTATTATCTTATAAAGAGAATGCTTGAAGATCCAAAAATTGCTAGGAGTACATTGACACCACTTGGAATAATACTCCTCGTATACTCCATATCTCTTTTCATGAAAAGTCCAGAATTCGGTATAGGCAGTATAGTTTTGGTGCTAGGATTATACTTTCTGATAAAAGCATATGGTCTTGAAGATACGTTAGAAAATTACTTCTCAACACTGAAGAAATCTCTTGTCGAAGGTAGGTTTTCTTTCGTAACTTATCTCATAGCTCTGATACTATTTATAGTAGGTCTGATATACGGAATATACTCTGTCTGGCTGTCAATGCTTGGTGAAACAATGCCCGGAATAATAACTATGATTGCGATATTTCTAAATTCTATAATAGGTTGGATCGTTGCCGGAGGAATATTTGTTGTACTGAGTAAGATATTTGACTCAATAGTTGAAAGGAGAAGCTTTAGGAAATATATAACGATGATTTTTCTTATATCGTCCACTGGACTTATAATATGGGGTTTCTCTAAGTTCTTCATAGAACTAGAAGTTAGGAACTACGCTATCTTAATTCAATCATTGATAGGAGCAATACTTTTAGGTGTATTGGGAATAATTCCATTGAAGTATGAGGGTAGAAGTTCTGGATGATACTTTAATAATAAAAGGGAGAAATAAAATAGGAGTTGTTGCAGATTTGCATTTAGGTTTAGTTCACTACTTTGATAAGGAGATAGTTTCGAAGTTAAAATCTCTAGCTGAAAATGTAGATGAACTTATAATTTTAGGGGATTTGAAGCATAATATTGGCTATGATAAGAGAATTGAAAAATTGCTAAATGATCTTGAGTACACTCTTGTCAAAGGGAATCATGATGGAGGATTTGAAGGGGAGAAAGAACTGTTCATAGGGAAATTCCATCTAATTCATGGTCACTTCAAACCAAAGGAGCTGGGAAAAATATTGATATTGGCTCATTCTCATCCAAGTGTATACATATCTGGTGTTAAGGAGAGAGTATGGATATTTGGTGAGTGGAATGGAAGGAAGGTAATAGTGATGCCAGCATTCAATGAATTTTGTTCTTCCACACCAGTCAACATTAGAATGCCTGCAGGTTTCATATTTAAAGAATGGGATTTTGCAAATGCAGAAATCTTAACCTTGGATGGAGTATATTTGGGAAAAATTAAAGATCTATTTTTTTCAACCTGTCAACCGCTCTAGCTATCGTTTCGACATCTTTTGTCAAGGAAAATCTTACAAAACCCTCACCATGCTCTCCAAAACCAACACCAGGAGTTACCAAGATACCTGCCTCATTAAGTAGTTTTTTTGTAAATTCTATACTTGTATAACCTTCTGGAATCTGACACCATACATAGAATGTTGCTTTAGGTTTCTCAACTTCCAAACCAATTTCCTTCAATCCTTTAACAAGCAAATTTCTCCTTTCTTCATAAATCCTACAGATCCAATCTATAATTCTATCATCCCCCCTTAAAGCTGCTATTCCCGCTTCTTGAACAGCTTGAAAAACACCACTATCCACATTTGTTTTCACTTTCAGCAAACCTCTAAGTATTTCTGAATTTCCGACCGCAAATCCTATTCTCCATCCCGTCATGTTGTAAGTCTTTGAGAGAGAGTTAAACTCTATACAAACTTCAAAGGCGTTTTCAATCTCCAAGAAGCTCTTTGCCCTGTAACCATCAAATGTTATTTCACCATAAGCAAAATCGTGTGCCAAAATTATTTTGTTGTCTATACAAAAATCTACAGCTTCCTTTATAAATTCCTTCTCTGCAACTGCAGAAGTTGGATTGTTGGGATAATTCAAAAACATGATTTTCGCTCTCTTAGCAATTTCTGAAGGTATTTCCTCAAAGTTTGGTAGGAAACAATTTTCCTTCCTTAGAGGAATTCTGTACGGAATTCCGTCTGCAAGTATTGTCGAAGCGAAGTAAACTGGATATGCTGGATCGGGCACAATTGTATGATCACCATCGTTTACGTAAGCTAATGGTAAATGAGCTATACCCTCCTTAGAACCTATTAAAGCTATTACCTCACTCTCTGGATCCAACTTTACCCCCTTCCTCCTCATATAAAATTCAGCTACAGCCTCTCTAAATTCCAAAAGACCCTCATAAGTAGGATACCTATGATTCTCCGGCTTTTCAACAGCCTTTTTCATGGCATCAACTATGTGTTTAGGTGTTGGAATGTCCGGATCACCCACACCAAAGTCAATAACATCAACACCCTCCTCAATTTTCTTCCTCTTCATCTCATCTATTTCAGCAAAGAGATACTTTGGTAGTTTGCTCAACCTCTCTGAGAGCATGGAGTAGATGCTGTGAAAAGGAGATAAATAATTTTCAGTTATGTTCTTTCCCTCAAAAGAGTGTATTTCCTATCCCTTTGACCAATATAGAAAGCACGAGGTCTAATTAATCTGTTATTTATGTACTGCTCTATTATATGAGCAGTCCATCCAGCAATTCTTCCCATTGCAAATATAGGTATGTACAAATCGTCTGGAATATTCAAGCTTGCATATATACAGGCAGAATAGAAATCAACATTTGGTAAAAGTCCTTTATGCTTGTGAACTGCTTTTGCAACCTCTTCAGCTATTTCAAACCACTTCGAACCCTTTAATTTGGCCAACTTCCTTGCCAAATTTCTCAGCTCAACAACTCTCGGATCTAACACATTCTTATAAACTCTGTGCCCAAATCCCATTATTCTCTCCTTTCTCTCAAGCTTTTTTATGACGTATTCTTCAGCTCTCCAAGGTACTGCTATTTCCCTAAACATCTCAATAACCTTCTGAGCTGCACCACCATGTAAAGGCCCCATCAATGCGCCAGTAGCAGCAACTACACATGCATAAATATCTGCTAAGGTTGATGCTGCAACCCTAGCAGTAAAAGTAGATGCGTTGAGTTCGTGATCCGCATGTAATATCAAATCAACATCCAAAGCCCTAGATTCTATTCTGTCTGGCATTTCACCCTTTAACATATAAAGAAAGTTCTCAGCATGTTTCAGATCGGGATGGGGATGTATAAGATTTTGTCCAGTTCTAATCCTATGATAGTAGGCAATGATTGTCGGAATTTTTGCTATCAAACTCTTAGCCTTTTGAATTGCATGATCGTAATCTATGAAATGTTTTTCTCTATCCATCGATCCCAAGTAAGATACTGCAGTCCTCAACACTACCATTGGATGTGTGAAAGGTGGTAAATGTGTTAGAAGACCTATAATTTGGGCTGGCAATTCTCTAAGATCTTTCAATTCCTCTTCAAATGTTTTTAATTCCTTCTTTCTCGGCAACTCTCCGAATAGTAAAAGGTATGCTGTCTCCTCATATGTAGAATGTTTTGCCAAATCGTGTATATTGTAACCTCTGTACTCTAAGATTGCTTTACCATTCTCAACCTCAACTCTACTTATGGAAGTTTTACATGCTATCACACCCTCCAAGCCCTCTCTAACCTCCATATCATCACCTAAGTTTGAACTCTCTCTTAACGAACTTACTCTTCAAGACTTCAATATTCATGCTTTCAGCCACTTCCCTTACTAAACTCTTGATACTTGACGTTACAGACTTTTCATCTATAATCATATAACTTGCTTCACTTATCTCAACAGCTTTTTTAATTATCTCTTCATTCAATTGTGGGAATGTGTATTTTGCAAAGTTGTGTCCAAATGTGAATTTCGTTGATATCATTATTTCAGTCTGTCTTGGAGCGTAATGAGTTCCACCAATACCAACTGCAATATACCAATCCCTTCTATCATCCCTGATTGCATCTATCATACTTTTTGCAACTATTTCACCTGCCCTCTCATCTTTCCATTCATTTTCAGTTGAACCTATTTCATAAAAGGCCGATGGTGTTTTTATCTCTGAAGGACCATGATGTGTAACCTCAAGCGTAAATTCAAACTCTGGTATGTCATCTAATCTCTTGATTAAAGATAAAACGTAATTCTTCATTGTTATAGGGGATGGTTTGGCAAGAGAGTAAGGTTTACCTCCATAATCAGCCTTTCCAACATTACCAGAAACATGAACTGTTAATATCTTCCTTTCATCCCTACTACTATGCCTAGATGCAAATAGTATTTCTTTAAATCTTAAGCCCAATTTATTCAATCTTTCATCCAAGTAATCAGCATATATCAAGCGTTCAGGAACTAGAATTATACCAATTTCATCTGCATTGTAAAATTCATAATCACCCAATCTTTTCTTTTCAAAATCGAGCATTGTAAGTATATTGTTCATTATATTAATTGAAGCCAAATCCTTTGAGCTGCATACTATTAGGTGCATGAACTGAATTGGGGTATCTGTATTTAAACTTGAGTAACGTTTTTAAATTCTACGATTTCTATTAATTCAAGGGCCCGTGGCTCAGCATGGATAGAGCGACGGCCTTCTAAGCCGTAGGTCGCG
>CAZKQI010000053.1:0-8435 GCA_964554855.1 uncultured archaeon
ATCCTTAAATTTCGCCTATGTGCTTAATAAGTCCTTGAAAGCCTTAACAAGCAAATCCTTATTCATAACAAATTTTAGCTTATTTTCACAATACTTAAGATTTTCCTTACGACTATTTTATCTATTGCTATGAGATTTTCACACTTTTTCTCAGTTGAAATGAGCAATTTCTCTTTAAACTTCTTTCTCTTTAACAGTATTTACCACCAGTATTAAGCCATACATGAGATCCTATTTACCATTATACTCTCATGAATTCCAATTGAACAACATGAATCAAGAAAAAGTAGTGTCTTTAAGCATCTTATTCTCTATCTGATGATGATAAATTTAAGGGTTGATGATATTGTCAAGGTTGCTAGAAAACTAAAACCTATTTTCTTGCAATTTTTATGAACTTTTTGATATCACCTTTACTCAGCGCTCTTTGGGCACATTTTCTCTTTCAAAATGCTCCTTATCTCACAAGATTGGTATGAAAAGATACGGGCAGATTGGCTCAAGATTTCCCGCGATTTCAACTTGTGGAATTCTTATCATGGTTTTTATTATTATCTCAACACAGGCAAGGCTTAAACTTTCACTACGTGCTTCTCGTAGTATTTAGTATTGCAACACTCTATCCTCTCAACTCTTTGCTTGTGGTGCTGCTCTCTAGGATTTTTCACTTTGACTATGGAGACACCATAACCCTTGTGTATAGTGTAACGGCAAAAAACCATGCAATTACAATAGGAATAGCGGTAACTGCATTTAGTAGAACTATCGTAGCTCTTCCAGTGGTAGCTCCTCTCATCCAAATACCAATAATGTTGCTAATTCTCAAGCTTTCACCCAAATTGAACGCTTGTATGACACCAACCTCAACTATTAGAGATTTAACTACTCAATTGTTTTGCTTGGTGAATACAGGAATCTATGTGATCCATTGTAACTATTAGGTCAAATTTTTTGATCAAAGCCTTTGGCTTTTGATTTTTCATTGACATGTTTGGAAAAAAGTTATTTTCAATAATTTTCTAGAGTGGAGAAATGAAGGGTGTTGAGTGGCTTAGGAATTATATTAATGAAAGAGGAATTGACGCAAAAATCATAGAAGTAAGAAAGGCATCAACTGTTAAAGAGGCTGCAGAAGAGCTTGGATGCAGTAAAAGACAGATAATAAAGTCTATTGTCCTTACGACAGAGAAAGAAACTATTATTGCAATTGTTGACGGTACATCATCAGTCGATTTGAAGAGAGTTGAAGAGTTGGTCGGAGGGAATGTGAGATTTGTAGGAAGAGAAGAAGTTTTACATCTAACAGGTTTTCGAGCTGGTGGTGTTCCGCCCATAGGACATGACTGCAAGGTAATCCTCGATGAAAGAGTTCTCAAGAATGAGAAAGTTTACGGCGGTGGAGGAGATGATAAACATCTTCTTATGATATCTCCATCCGAGATATTGAGGGATGGAGCAATTGTAGCAAGGATAAGAAAGTAATGAACACAGCATTCATAAACGGTAAAATATACTGCTCTTTCAAGCCCTTGAAAGTAGTGGAAGCTATGCTTATCGAAAATGGAAGAATAAAATTTTTGGGAAGGAGAGAAGAAATCTTGAAACTTTGTAAAGATTCAACAGAAATAGTTGATTTAGATGGTAAGGTTGTTATACCAGGATTTGTAGATACTCACGTTCACTTAGATGAGCTTGGTATTTTCCTAAATTCACTCAATCTTAGAGATGCTGAGAGTATAGATGATTTGAAGAGAAGACTTAAAGAGTTTGCAAAGCGTTGTAAGACTTATTGGATAATAGGTTATGGATGGGATCAAGAGTTGTTGGGGAGGTATCCAACAAAAAACGATTTAGATGAAGTTGTTAAGGATAGACCAGTTCTACTTTCCAGATTTTGTCTGCATGCAGGTGTTGTCAATTCAAAGGCTATAGAAATTTGCGAGATGCATAAGTTCAATAAACCATTCATAGATTTGGAGAGGGGAATTGTTAAGGAATTTGCATATTCTTTAGTGAGAAGAAAGGTTAGGGAAAGTTTTTCGAGAAATGAACTTAAATACATTCTAAAATCGGCTATGGATCATGTTTTATCCTTTGGAGTTACATCTGTAGGATTTATGGGTTGTAGGAAGGAAATTTTTGAAATTCTGAAGGAGATGAATTTGAATTTAAGAGTTTTTGTGTACACTAGAGATTTCTATGAAAAATTTAGCAATTGTTTTTTGAATGTTAAAGGTGTAAAGGTGTTTTTGGATGGATCACTTGGTGTCAAAACTGCATTGCTTTCAGAACCTTATGAAGATGATGACACGTGCGGATGTCAATTGATGGATGAGTATGAGCTTGAAAAGATTGTGAGAGATGCTGAAAGGAAAGGATATCAAGTGGCTTTACATGCAATTGGTGATAGAGCAATAGATTTGGCTTTGAATGTTCTTGAGAAAGTGAAAGGAAGAAATAGAATAGAGCATGCATCTGTTTTAAGAGATGATCAAGTTGAAAGGTTGTCTAAGATCGATGTTGTCATTTCTGTACAACCACACTTCATTGAAGGTGATTGGTGGATTGTCAAGAGATTGGGTAAGAGGACTAGATGGGTGTACAGGATAAGGAGTTTGCTTGAGAGAGGAATAAAAGTTGGATTTGGAACAGATGCACCAGTTGAACCAGTAAATCCATGGGAAACAGTATACTATGCTGTAACACGTGGTAAATACGAAGGGCTTGAGATATACGATTTCACAAGAGATGAAGTAATATCTGTTCAAGATGCCTTAAACTGCTATACAATCAATTCAGCATATGTATTGATGGAAGAGGGAAACATTGGAAGTCTTGAAGTTGGAAAATTTGCAGATTTTATAATTTTAGATAAAGATCCTCTTGAAATTGATGAAAAGGATTTGAAGAAAATTAAGGTTTTGAAAACATTTGTTAACGGTAAGCTAGTGAATGAATGTTATTAAAATTCCTAGCAGCACGATAGCAATGTATGCATAGGCTAAAGGAGTTAATATCTGATTCAAAAATATTACAGCAAGTACTGCAGAACCCACAACTTCTCCAATTACGCTTGCCGTAACGGGTACAACATGCATGTATCTCAGCACGTAGTTTAATACAGTATGTCCAAGCATCATTGGGATTATTGCAAGCAAGAAAAAGCAGATCCATGTTTTTAAGGGATAATATATGATATTTATCTTCAAAATGATACAATTTACAAATGTAAACAATGTTGCAAATAAGTATGTAAGGGAAATGTAAGACCCAAAATCCTCAAATCTGGCAATTCTACCCATTGAAAAGTATAATCCTCCAAATATGGCACCTAACAATGCGAAAGTTATACCTAGGAAATCTGCTCTGTAATCAGCACCACTTAAAAGATAAACACCTATTATAGCAATTGACACACCAAGAATATGATTTGCTTTAGGTTTTTCTCCATAGAATGCTGAAAACAATCCTGAGAATATGGAATGAGTACAGACTATTGCTGTGCTTACTGCAACAGATGCATGAAATAAAGATTCCATCCAAAGTGAAAGATGAGCAGATAGGGATAGACCTGCAATTAATGGAATCTTTAAGTTAGATATGCTCATCTTTGGTCTGTACAATAGGAAAACTATAGGAAGGGAAAAAATCAATCTCCAAAGGGCTGATACTATACCGGGTGCAGAAGCTAATACGACCAATATAGAAGCTGATGATACTGCTACTATAGCTATGAATAGGAGAAAGTATAATCTTATCTGCATAATCGCATAAACTCTTAAGTACTATATTTAAATAACCAAATCACTAGAGTGCTTCTGCATGAGGGAAAAAATTCTTAGTGTGTTGAAGGAATACGATCCTGATAGGATAAAAGTTGGAACTTTGGGAAGTCACTCCGCTTTAAATATATTGAAAGGGGCGAAAGATGAAGGCTTTGAAACTGTTTGCATATGTAGATCGAGGGAAAGAATAATTTACGAAAGCTTTAACGTTGCAGATTGTATAATTGAGGTTCAAGATTTCAAAGAACTTTTAACTAAAAATTTACAGGAGAGATTGATTGAGGAGAATGTAATATTGATTCCCCACGGCTCTTTCAACGCTTATATAGGAAATCTTGAAAAGATAATTGTTCCTTTCTTTGGTAACAGAGAACTGATGATTTGGGAAACAGATAGAAGGAAACAGAGGGAATGGCTTGAGAGGGCTGGATTGAAAATGCCAAGAAATTTAAAACCTGAAGAAATAGGAGGGATTGCAATAGTAAAGTATCATGGGGCTATGGGGGGTAAAGGCTATTTCTTAGTTGCGAATGAAGATGATTTCTATAAAAAATTTGAGGAATTGAAGAAGGAGGGGTTTGTAAAATCTTTTGAAGATGTTGAAATTCAAGAGTACATAGTTGGAGCAAATGTATACTTCTCATTCTTCTATTCGCCTATGAATGAAAGGGTTGAACTTATAGCTATAGATAGGAGGTATGAACCTGTTGACGGTTTGGGAAGAATATCTGCAGATATACAGCTAAAATCTAATGTTAAGTCTACATATACTGTTATAGGAAACTTTCCAGTTGTTTTAAGAGAAAGTTTGCTTGTCAAAGCTTTGGAGTCTGCAAGAGCAGTTGTTGAAGTCTCTAAGGAAATAGCTTATCCCGGTATCGTAGGTCCCTTCTGTTTAGAAACTGTTTTCGATGAAAATGCTGAGATGTATGTATTTGAAATTTCTGCAAGAATTGTTGCTGGAACAAATGTAGGAATACCAGATTCACCCTACTCCTACATACTCTGGGGAGAGAACATGTATATGGGAAGGAGAATTGCAAGGGAAATAAAAATTGCAATAGAGAAGGATGCTTTGGGTGAAATTGTTTATTAGCATACTCTCGGAATTGGATCTGCAACTGGTGGAGGTAATACCTTTTTAGTTCCAATTTCTGTTTCTACAACAACTTCCTCAAAATCTTTTGTAGCATAACCTATTATTGCAGCATCTTTCTGACCAGCTTTGTGTAATGCTCTTAAAACATCTTCTGCCAAATCTTCTACAACACCCATCACAACTTTTCCTTCATTTGCCATACTTAATGGATCTAAACCTAAAACTTCACAAAATCCTTTAACTTCCTCCCTTATGGGTATTCTCTCCTCCTCAATAAATATACCGACTCCACTCTTCTCAGAAATCTCATTTAAAGCATTGGCCAAACCTCCTCTCGTGGGATCTTTCATTGCAGTTATACCACCTACATCCAAAGCCTCTTCAACAAACAACCATACCGGATAAACATCCGATTTGACATCTATATCAAATTCAAACTCTCTCGAAAGCATTACAGCAACAGCATGATCTGCAATGTTTCCACTAACTATAATAACATCTCCTTCTCTCAAACCGCAATCTCTAATCCAATTGTATGGATAATCTCTATATTCTCTCACTACAGCCAAATTTTTCTCTAAAGCATGATTTCTTACTCCTATTCCAGATGTATTAATTATTACATCCACATTTGATGAAACAACTTTTGTATCGCCAGTTATAAGCTTTAGATCGATCTCTTTAACCCACTTCTCTATATCTTTGATTATAATTTCAAAATCATCTATCTTAAACCCCTCCTGAATTATCAATGAAAGAGATATTACGTATGGTTTAGCACCCATAACAGCTAAATCGTTTGAAGTTCCGCAAATTGCCAAACTACCTATACTACCTCCCCTGAATATGGGTGGCGAAACAACATAGGAATCGGTAGTAAACATATAGTCTTTAAAGTCGGATGAATCGTCCATATCACTTAAAGATATCTCCCCAACCTTATGATCACCAAATCTCGAAATTATGTGCTTCTTCAAAAATTCAGCCATATACTTACCGCCAGCTCCATCCTCCCTACGAATTATCATGCTGTTAGATAGTTGTAAGGTGTTTAAATGAATTTGCCTATATAAGCCTGACCGAAGCTTATCCCATTATCCCCACAGGCAACTTTCTCATTGACGTATATGTTAACACGTTTTTCTATGAGTGGTATGAAATATGAATTGAAGCATACACCTCCACTCGCAACTATTGGCAAATCGTAATCCTTCACAATTTCGGCAAAAGCATTTGCAAAATAATTTACAATCTTGAAAGCTATTCTACCTTTAATTTCACCTTCTAAAAATTCCTCCATACAACTTGCAATAAAATTCGAAAACCTAATCACTTTAACATTACCCGATTTAACTTCAAAATCTTCGCCAACGTAAGGAGATGAATATATACTTTCTTCCCTAACTGTATCTATTCTAGGTTTCACTTCACATTCATAAGGCTCTACAATGCTTTCAAGCTTCATAGCTGGTTCACCCTCATAAGTTCTCTCGAAGCAAATTTTAAGCATGGCAGATACAGCATCTAAAACTCTACCCATGGAACTTGTAACAATACCAGTATCATGAATTCTTTCAAATAATTCAAAACTTTCACCCTTACGTAGAAATCTCTCATAACCTTCAAGCAATTCTGTTCTTCTTACCTTATAAAGAATTGAGAAGAGAACTCTCAAAGGATAGTTTGTGGCCAAATCACCTCCTATCAATCTAAACCTCTCAAGCCTTCCAATCCTCCTAAAAATATTATTTTCAAAGTCTAAGAGTAAAACTTCACCTCCCCAAATTGTTCCATCGAATCCGTATCCAACTCCATCGACAGTGATAGCTACTGCCTTTTTCAAACCCCTTTCAGCCATTACAGACATTGCATGAGCAAAGTGATGTTGAACCTTGTAAATGGGAACTTTAATTTTTTTGGAAAATTTTTCAGCAAAATTCGTTGTGTTGTAGAGTGGATGCAAATCACATGCTATAAAATTGGGTTTTAAGTTAACAAAGTTCATGAAAAAGTTTACAGCTTTCTTAAAAAATTCATCAAATGTTTTGAAGTTGGAAGTATTTCCTATATATTGAGAAACTATGGCTTTACCATCCTTTACAACTGTTATGGAATTGTAAAGCTCAGCTCCAACTGCTAACCCATCCAAACATTTTCCAATATCTATAACTTTAGGAACAAAACCTCTTGACCTTCTTATAATCAATCTCCTTTTTTCCACAAATTTTATAACGGAATCGTCAACTCTATTGAATATCTGAAGGTTATGTCTTAAATAGGCATCAAGTTCTAAGCTAAAAACTCCGTCATCGATAAACATGGGTTCTCCGGGTTTGTTTGCAGAAGTCATCACTATGAAATCAGATTTCAGATATTTGAAGAGAATGTAGTGTAATGGTGAATATGGTAACATTACACCAATTGTGTTCAAATGAGGTGCAACTGCAAAGAAATCATCAGAATTTTTCTTTTTAAGGATTGTAATTGGTCTTATATAGCTAATCATTTCTTTTTCTTCATAATCGTTAACATGAGCCACTTCCCTAACCACATCTAAATTTCTCGCCATTACAGCAAATGGTTGCTGTGGTCTACCCAATTTTTCCCTAAGCTCGAAAACTATATCATCATCGGTTTTACAGGCTATGTGATAACCACCTATCCCCTTTATTGCAACAATTTTACAACTATCGATTAGTTTGGCCGTGGTTTTTACGGCATCAAGACCCTTGACAACTCTACCATCAAATATCAACTCGTAATGAGGTCCGCATTTGGGACAGGCTATTGATTGTGCATAATACCTTCTATCCAAAACATTCCAATATTCTTTACTACATTCATCGCAAAGGGGAAAATCTCTGAAAGTAGTATTTTCTCTATCGTATGGAAGTTTTATTGCAACGGAAAAACGTGGACCACAATCTGTACAAGATATGAAGGGATACAGATAACGTCTATCTTTAGGATCGAATAGTTCTTTCAGACAATATTTACAAACTGCAACATCTGGTGGTGGAAGAGATAATCCACCCTTCTTACCACCACTTTTCTCAATAACAAAATCTTTGAAAGGTAAATCTGGAATTTTCTCAACTTCTATATCATTAATTTCAGCAATAGGTGGCTTTTCTTCTCTTAAAAGTTTTACAAATTTGTCCACATCTTTATCTATTACAATCTCTACTGTACCGCTTCCCGTATTCTTTACATAACCTTTCAAATTCATAGACTTGGCAAGTCTGTATACAAATGGTCTGAATCCTACACCCTGAACAATTCCCCTAACTATTATACGGTACACAAAAATTGTTTGATTGGAAATATAAAGAATTAACCGTGCAGAGGTCGTCCCCAGTTTATGCCTGGAACCGGTCAGCTTCGGGCTTTAGTGACCGCGGGCTGAACGGCTCGCCCTTACGGGCTTGCCGCTTACACCCCGGTCCTATCAAACCGCTCTTTTAGCGGCGCCCTCAAGGGCGGCTCTTTTCGGGGGCGGCTTCAGGCTTAGATGCTTTCAGCCTTTAGCCGCATGGCGCGTAGCTGCCCGG
>CAZKQI010000054.1:0-8316 GCA_964554855.1 uncultured archaeon
ATTTTATAAAGAGATAATTTTTTGCTAAAAAAATAAAAATTAAAAAGTTTATACAACTCATCTGATGAGATTCCAAAGTAAAAAATAGTTACTTAACTCTAACGTCTCCACTGAATATGAACGTTGATGATGGTTCATGGAATACCTTTACTGTATATACTCCAGGATCTATGTTTGTACTATTCTCCCAGAGAGTTATAATTTCACCTGGAGAAAATACATCATCATTAAGTTCTGAGCCATTAATTAATAGATTTGTATATGTGCCATTGAATGTATTAGCAGTGTTGTTGTAAGTTAACTTGTCAAGTAGTGTGTCATTAGCAGCATAGTATATGTAAAATGATATATCTCCAGCAATTAAATCGTCTCCACCAGAGTGTTCTATATCGAATACAGCATCATATGTACTGCCATTAGTTAACTTGGTAGCATTGTCTTTTAACACCAGTTGCACCTGTGGTGGTGCTGTAGCTAACTTACTCCCCATTCCGAAAACAAAGCTTGCTATTACAGCAGCAAGTATTACAGTTATTGCAACCATCAGAATAACACCTATGACCGGGCTTACACCCTTCTTCCCCCTAAACATAATTTCACCTCCGAATAATTAAACAATCTTAAAGTATATATATTTTGCTCAACTAATCCTCAAACACTTCAATTACTTCAAGAGGAACTCTCTGCAATCTCTTTCCCAACTCAGCCTTAGCAATTCTAATTGCATGCTCCTTACTCTGTGCATTGAAAACTTTCATTTCAAAAGTCAATCCTACTAAGGCAGTATTTGCAACCAGAAAAACACTCTTTAAATTTTCACCACATTTGGGACATTGTGTTACTCCAACATCTATTTCAACGTAATCCATATCTGGATTTAACCTCTTACCAGCTTCAGCCACTGCTATGTTCATAGCATCCTTTATACTCCTAACATTCCTAACTATCCAAGCACCCTGTAAAATGACTATGTAGTTGGGCATTACAGCTCAGCTTCAAAATCACTTACAGAATATGGAAACTCTTCAACACCCCTATTCCTCAAAACTTCTCTTGCAAGTAACCAGTAAACCAGTGCCAAAGCCTTTCTACCCTTGTTATTCGTTGGAATTACAAGATCAACGTTTGCTGTAGAATTGTTTGTATCACATAGAGCTACAACTGGTATACCGACTCGAGATGCTTCCTCGACAGCTTGCCCATCTATTGCTGGATCCGTAACTATCACAACATCTGGCTCCCTGTACTCTTTAAGCATAGGATTTGTTAAAGTTCCAGGAATGAATCTCCCTATAACGTAATCGCATCCTATTGCCCTTGCAAACATCATTACTGGTTTTTGTCCGTATTGCCTTGCAGAAACTGCCAAGATTTTCTCAAATCTTGCCAAAAATTTTCCTGCTATCCTTATTCTTTCATCTAACTTCTTTATGTCCAAAACGTAGAGACCATCTGGTCTTACCTTGTATATGAATTTCTTCATATCTCCAGTTCTTATCTGTGTTCCTATGTGAACTCCTGCAGCCAAGTATTCATCTGGTGGTATGAGATATTCATATTCCACTTGCATCATCCCAAAATTTCTTACTTGCTTAAATACATTTCTGATAAAGCAGAAAGTTTTAAATTTTTATTACAGTTCAAATTTTAGGGTGATCGAAAATGGTTAAGGCATTGATAATCTGTTGTGAAAATATTAGAGATAAGGTGTGTATAGGCTGTGAGAGATGTCTTACAGCAGCGAGAGAAAGATTAGGAAATTTTGAGAAATTCGACAAGATAGATGTTGTTGGAATACTTGGATGTGGAGGTTGTCCAGGATTTATAGTTCCAAGATTGAAGTTATACAAAAAGTGGATAGAGGGCTTTGACGATTTTGATGTTGTATACTTAGGTAACTGTGTTAAATGGTCTACAAGTGTTGGACAATGTCCAATGGATTTAGATAGTGTTGTTCAGATGATAAAGGATTTGACGGGAAAAGATGTAATAGTGGGAACGCATCCATGGTAAACGTTTTGTAATTTAACACATTTTTTAAATTATGAAAAATCTTGAAGATAAAAAAGATGAAATTGCTAAGGAATTTAGAGAGTATTTTCTGAAAAGGTATCCCATAAGACCTCCTATAGAAATAGTGAATTTCTTAGATGAGTGTAGCAAGGGTATCGTCTATGCAATTGCTAAAAACGATTACAGATATATAGATTCTGCTTTGGATTACCTTATGAGGTATTTGGCAACTGATTCAAGGTTATCTGCTGGAGGAAGCATAGGAACATTGTTTCATTTAAGAGATATAATAGTAGATAAAATTAAGCCAAGCTTTGAAGAGCTATTGGAAGTAGAAAAGAGATTGAGTATTGTTATTTGCAAGGCTTTTGATCATTATATGAATGCTAGAGAAGATCTTTATAAAGCAAAGTATAGACAGATGGAGTTTGAGCTTAAGGCTCAGATGAGGCAGTTTGAGTTCTGCATGAAGCATTGCCCATTCCTAAAAAGAGGATTTGATGTTCCACCTAAAGGTATAGAAAAGATTTCAGCCAAAAATTCCGAAAAGCATAGAGATATAGATGATTCCTAAAGTCATACTTGCAAGTTTGTACATCTTTTTTGCCAAAATTCTGTCAGGTGCCTTAGCAAATTTTATGGCTTTGTAGAGGAAGTAAAGAGTTATGAGTATTGATACTGTAAGATAAAAGCTGTTAAGATCTGCAATGATGTAAATGAGTGTAACTACTATAAGCATTGAAGCTATGCAAAAAACTATTGCCCAAGATGCCCTCTCCATACCAACTACAATTGGATACATTGGAATTCTTGCCCTTCTGTAATCATCCTCGTAGTGCATAGTTATGTACCAAATGTGAGCTGGGATCCACAGAAGAACTATAGTTGCCAAAAGCAAGCCACCTAATATATCGTATTCTCTGACGGCACACCATCCAGCTAAAGCTGGCATAGCACCAGCGAAACCACCTAAAATTATAGAATATGGACTTTTTCTCTTCAACAATATTGTATAAATCACTATGTCAAATATCATTCCCAAGAGAAGTATGATTGCAAATACTTCATTTACAGTAAATCCCAAGAGAAAACCCACAATAAATAGGGACAAACCATAAACCATACATGTTCTTGGGCTTAATCTTCCAGAGGGAAGAGGTCTATTCATGGTTCTGAACATCAATGCATCTATATCTCTATCCAACCACATGTTCAATGCAGTAGTTCCTGCTATTGCCAAAAAAGTTGCAAAAATTGATTTTAAGAAGTGAATTGGATCTATTGAAAGTTTTGATGCCACTAAATAAGATATTACACATGTTATCATAAGTAACATCGTTTGTTTTGGTTTTGTTACATCTATAAACGCTTTCACAGAAAATTAATCAATTTTCACTCAATAAAAGTTTCGGTTTAAGTCAAATTTATATTCTAAAATTACACATATCATTTTAATGGAAGAAAAAATAAAAACAGATAAGGTTATCAGATTTATTAAACCTGACAGATGGGTTTACTGTAAAAAAGGTGATTTAAAGTCATATGAAAATTTGCTTGTTGAAAAAAATTTCATTGTCGGATTTGATAAGCCAATACTCGAAGTTCAGATTGATAAGGTCATAGCTGTTAGAACAGAAGATGAAGTTGCTTTACTCGATTTTGAAGGTAAAATAATTTGGAAGAAAAAGGTTAAGGCAAATGCCATTGCAGTTCATAACGATAAGGTAGCAATAGGATATGGAAAGAAAATAGAAATTTTTAATATAAATGGTGAAAGGATTTTTAAGAAAAGGGTTGGGAGAGTTAGGGCATTGGATTTTGATGATAAAATTTCAGTTGTTGCAACCGATAAGGGATTGAAATGCTTTTTTGATAAAAGTTTGTTGTGGGAATCAGATATTGAAGTGAATCTAATAAAATTGGATTATGTTGTTGGAACGGCCAATTACGATGAATTCATACTATTAACGAGGGATGGACATATTTTATGGAAAAAGAAGTTGGATAATATTGTATACGATATAGATTTTGAAAGAGATGGAATAACTGTATACACATTGGGTAATAGAATCAAATTTGGTTTTGAAGGGAATGTTAAGGAAGTTGTAAATGAAATGTACGATTTCAAGTTTCTACCATATCCCCAAATAGTTTTAGAGAGGAAAATTAGGGAGTTGAATGAGCTTTTAAAGAGTTCTAAGGGTATAGAGAAAAAAGAAGTTAAGAGATTGATTAAAGAAGCTAAAAAAGTATTTAATAAGGGGTTGTATGGTGAGAGTTACGAACTTCTTAAAAAAGCTCTTGAAGAGCTGAAGAAAGCACAACTGATTGTAAAGATACCTAAAAAAGTTAAGATAAATAAGGAATTCAATATAACTCTCTCATACAAAAATGTTCTACATGATAATGTGGAAAATCTGGTTGTTGATATTACAGATTTCGAAAAATACTTTGATGTTGAGCAAAAGATTGTGGAGTTCCCTCCTGTTAGAAGGGGTATGATCGTTAGGAAAGATGTTAAGGCGTATCCAAAATTTGAAGGGCTATTTAAGTTGTTCATCAATGCAAAGTCGAATGTTGATGAAATTGGCAAGGAAATTGAGATAAATGTTGTAAAGAGAAGATTTAGCTTACCGATGCTTAGAAAAGAGAAAGAAGAATTTTCTTTTGAAGATTTACTCAAATAAAGATTAAATATCATGGCATTCAACTTAAAATCGATGGTTAAAATATACGTTGTTTATAACTACGGGCAGTACAATCATCTCATTCATAGAACATTGAGAGATTTAGGAGTAGAAACTAAGCTTATACCCAACACAACTCCAGTAGAAGAGCTGAGAGAAGTTGATGGATTGGTGTTGGGTGGAGGGCCATCACTTGACAGAACTGGAAACTGCGAGTTGTACGTTAGAGAACTTGATGTACCCATTCTTGGAATATGCCTAGGACATCAATTAATTGCCAAGATTTTTGGAGGTGAGGTTGGTAGGGGGGAAATTGGTGGATATGCTGAAGTAAAAATAAAAATTGTAGATAATAACGAAATTTTTGAAGGAATTCCAAAGGAGTTCAAAGCATGGGCAAGTCATATGGATGAGGTGAAAAAACTTCCAGATAATTTTAAATTACTGGCTAAGTCAGATATATGCGAGATAGAAGCTATGAGGCATAAAAAGAAGCCAATTTACGGTGTTCAATGGCATCCCGAAGTTTATCATACAGAATATGGTGTAGAATTTTATGATAATTTTGTTAGGATTTGCAAGAAGTGAAAATGTTCGCTTTCAAAATATTATAATCTCCAATTTTATAAAATTTCTTATACCTTCTTATGAGATCAACATTTGATTTCAATCCAGTAACTTTCCTTATATACTCCAAGAACTGTGTAACATTGCTCGGGTTAGGATTTTCGTATGCTCTTTCGAAATCTACGAAAACTATTCTATCAGCTACTATTATATGTTTTTGAGGATTTTTCATCTCCTCCTTTTGTATTCTCATCCTATCGAGGTAAAAACATACATCCAAGCACATCTTCAAAACATTAACTATTTCATCAAAATTTTTCTCCTTAACAAAATCTCTTATCATTGTTCCATCCACAAACTCCATCTCAATTTTTAGCTCATCAGGATTGAAATTGAAAATTTTTGGTACAAAATTCTTTTTTTTGAGAATTGTTAGATATCTCACCTCCTTCCAAAAATTGTATCTAAACTCAGGTTTGAAAATTTTAATTGCTCTTCCACTCTCAACATAAACTTCGGAATGTTTTCCCTTAAACTTCATAAAATTCATTACCACTACAACTTTTAAACCTTAATCCAATTTAAAACCATGTTCAGTGTGAAGAATGGTGTGCTCTACATTGAAGATGTAAGCTCAATTGAATTGGCTGAGAAGTTGGGGACACCGTTGTACGTTACATCTAAGGCAAAGCTTGAGGAAAATATAAAAGCTTACAAATTCGCATTTCCGAATGCAGAAATTCTATATGCTGTTAAAGCAAACAACAACTTAGCAATAATGAGAATTATTGCAAAGAATGAATTTGGTGCTGACGTTTTCAGTGGTGGAGAACTTTATATGGCAAGAATTGCTGGTTTTAAGCCCGAAAAAATACTCTTCAATGGGAACTCAAAGAGTGATTGGGAGATTGAGATGGGTGTTGAATGTGGTGTCAAGTTTAGCGTTGATAGTTTGGATGAGCTTTATACTATACAAAGGATTGCAGAAGGGAAAGGAAGGATTGTAGAAATTGCTTTCAGAGTAAATCCAGACATAAATCCCAAAACTCATCCAAAGATTGCAACGGGATTGAAAACTTCGAAGTTCGGAATTCCATGGGAACTTGCTTTTGATGCATATAGGAAAGCGATAGAATTACCAAATGTTAAGCCAATTGGCATTCACTGCCATATAGGAAGTCAAATAAAGGATTTAGCCCCTTTTGTTGAGGCATTAGATAAGCTTTTCGATTTAGCTTTGAAGTTGGAAGAAATTGGTGTTGAAATAGAATTTATAGATGTTGGTGGTGGTTTAGCAATAGATTATACTTGCGAAGGAACACCAACTCCAAAAGATCTTGCAAGTGCAATAATACCATTATTTGAAGATAGGAAGAGAGATTTGAGTTCAAATCCTACTCTATATTTAGAACCTGGTAGAAGTTTGGTAGGTAATACAACAGTCCTTCTAACAAGGGTAAATGCTGTAAAAAGAGCTTACAAGAATTTTGTTGCCGTAGATGCTGGCTTTAACCTTCTCATAAGACCAGTGTTGTATAATGCTTATCACAGAATTGCAATAGCTAACAAGATGAATGAGAAGGAAGAAGATGTTTATACAATAGTAGGTCCTATATGTGAGAGTGGAGATATTTTGGCTGAGGACAGAAGGCTTCCAAAGATTGAAAAGGGTGATTTGATTGTTATATTCGATACTGGAGCTTATGGATTCGTTATGAGTAGCCAATACAATGGGAGGCCGAGATGTGCTGAAATTTTAGTCGATGGAGAAAATTATTATGTTGTTAGAGATGCCGAGACATTTGGAGACTTGATATATAAACAGAGAATTCCAGACTTTTTATTATGAACATAATCGTAGTTGGTCCAGCTGGAAGTGGAAAGAGCACTTTTGTTAAAAACTTCTCAAATTATTTGAAGGATTACGATGTCAAAGCTGTTAATGTAGATCCAGCCTCAGATCCAATATACAAAGCTGACAGAAACATAAGAGATTTTGTTAAGACTGAAGAGGTAATGAAAAAATATGGATTGGGAATTAATGGTGCACTACTCAAATCAATGGAGCTATCACTGAATTATGTAAAAGATATTGTTATTGATGGAGATTTTGTAATATACGATACTCCGGGACAGATGGAGCTATTTCTCTACAGTAAGCATGGATTGAAAATCGCTGAAGAAATTTCTAAGGGATTTAGCGTTTGTTTATTCCTCATTGATGCAGAAGTTGCATCAACACCCGAAAACTTTGCGTCTGTAATAGCACAAAATGCTGTAATATCACTGAGACTTGCAATACCTACTCTAACTGTCCTGAACAAATGTGATATTGTTGATTTCGATATTAAAAAAATTATAGGGAGTTTGAAAGAAGTGGGTGGTGTTTTGGGAGAAATTGTTGAGAAGCTTGCAAGCTTAATAGATTATACAACATTGAGATTCAGAATAATAAAGATTTCAGCACTAAAACGTTTTGGATTCGAAGATCTGTTTTCTGCAATAAATGAAGTGTTTTGCTCATGTGGAGACATAAGCTGAAAAAGTTTTTAAATGATTTTCAAATTTCTCTACAATGCCTGAAAAAATAGACAGACTGGATGTTGAAATTTTGATAGAACTTCAAAAAGATGCAAGAAAAAGTTTGAGAGAAATTGCTGAAAAACTCGATGTTGCAGAGGGAACAGTCTACAATAGAATAAACAAACTAAGAAGAATGGGCATAATTCAGAAGTTCATTCCTATAATAGATCATTCCAAATTGGGTTTTGATTTGACTGCTATAATTGGAATTTCGGCAGAAGGTAAGCATTTGGTTGAAATAGAAGAAATAATTGCTAGAGAACCTAATGTCACAGCAGTTTACGATGTTACTGGAGAATTCGATATTATAACGGTTGCAAAGTTTAAGACAAGAGATGACTTGAACACATTTGTCAAAAAAATTGGAGGTATGAAACATGTAAAGAAAACTTATACAATGCTCGTTCTAAATGTTGTTAAGGAAACGCATGCAATTGAGCTTGAAAAACTTTTAGAAAATTTTTGA
>CAZKQI010000055.1:0-4064 GCA_964554855.1 uncultured archaeon
GGAGAATGTTGAAGTTTTGGAAACTGCAAATACAATAGTTCTCGTTGAGGTTTGAAGACTAAAATATTATTTATTATGGATCAATTTTCATCATGGAATCCGAGATAACTAGGGCGATAGTGGAAAGTGCAATGGATGACTGGATGAAATATTCGGAATGTGATGTGGTAGTAGTTGGAGCAGGCCCATCTGGATTGACTGCCGCAAAGTATTTGGCAGAAAAAGGTTTGAAGACTCTCGTTTTAGAGAGGAAACTTAGCTTTGGAGGAGGAATAGGAGGAGGAGGGATGCTATTTCATAAGGTAGTATTTGAAAAAGAAATTAAAGAAATTTTAGAGGATTTTGGAGTGAGATATGAGGAGAGGAGAGGATTTTTGGTTTCAGATGCATCGGAATTCATGGCAAAGTTGGCTGTAAAGTGTATAGATTCCAATGCTAAAATAATTCACGGAATTGGCGTTGAGGATGTTATATTTAGAGAAAATCCTCTAAGAGTTACGGGTGTTTGTATACAGTGGAGTGCAGTAGAAATGGCAAACCTTCATGTAGATCCCCTTTTCATAGAATCCAAGGCTGTGATAGATGCTACCGGTCATGATGCTGAAGTTTTAAGAGTTGCTTCGAGAAAAATTCCATTAAAAATAGATATTAGTGGTGAGAGATCTGCATACAGTGAAGTTGCTGAAAAAGTTGTAGTTGATAAGACTGGAAAGATTGTTGAAGGTCTATATGCTACTGGAATGGCAGTTGCAGCTCTTCACGGATTACCTAGAATGGGGCCGATTTTCGGTGGAATGATTTTGAGTGGGAAGAGGATTGCTGAAATTGTGGCTAGAGATATAAGTAAGACTTGAGATCAACGAAATTTATATATTCACACTGAGTGTTCTCATTTAGAATGACCGTAATAAAGTTCCTTGGAGGATGTAGGGAGGTGGGAAGGTCAGCAATACTAGTCGATAGTATAATGCTTGACTACGGTTTAAAGCCTTCAAGTCCACCAGAGTTCCCACTCAACGGTATAGCTACAAAATCCGTAGTAATATCTCATGCTCATTTAGATCATGTAGGTGTAGCTCCAAATCTCGTTGATTACGATCCAAAGATATACATGACTCCCCCAACTCTTGATCTTTCAGATATTTTGCTAAAAGATTCAATGAAGGTTATGAGAAATCCACCATATACACTTAAACAGTTTAGACAGTTTGAAAGTAACGTAATCGAACTGGATTATGAGGAACCTTTCTATGCAGATGGTTGGGAAATAACACTTTTCAATGCTGGACACATTCCTGGAAGTGCAAGCGTTCATTTGAGTAAAGATGTAAACATTCTTTACACTGGTGATATAAAGCTTGAGGAAACAAGATTACTGGAAAAAGCTTATACAGATTTTCCAGAAGTAGATATATTGATAGTTGAAAGCACGTACTTCGGAATTGAACATCCAGATAGGAAGGAGCTTGAAAAAGCATTTGTTGAATCAATTCTTGAAACCTTAGATAACAAGGGACATGTAATAATTCCAGCTTTTGCAGTGGGAAGAACTCAGGAAGTACTTATGATATTGGAAAGATACAATATAACACCTTACATAGATGGAATGGGTAAAGATGTTTGTTCTTTGATAGAGAGATATCCAGATTATATAAGGAGTGTTAAGGCTTTGAGAAGGGCTATGAAGAATGCAATACCAGTTGAAAGAGGAATGAGAGAGAGAATTCTTGAAGAGCCAAGCGTAATAGTAACTACAGCAGGAATGCTTAACGGAGGGCCAGCTTTATACTACATATCAAAGCTTTACAATGATGAGAAGTCTAAGATATTGTTGACTGGTTATCAGATTGAGGGAACGAATGGATACATGGCTCTAAATAAAGGAATTATAGATTTGGGAAATAGGATAGTAAAGCTTAAGATGAAAGTTGAACAGTACGACTTTTCAGCACATGCAGATGATAAACAACTCAAGGAGTTGGTTGAGAAAGTTGTTGATAGGGGTGCGGAAATAGTATTTGCAGTTCATGGAGAAGATTGTGAGGGTTTTGCGAATTGGATAAGAGAGAACTTGGAAGTCAATGCCTATGCACCTAAAAATGGAGAAATTTTTGTAATTTAAATGGGTTTTACATCTACAACGATCTTTTTACCATCTACCTCAACCTCAAACTTACCTTCAACCTTTCCGAATATTGGCATAGCCTCTTCTTTCACTTCACCCTTTAGGAACTTAAGTCCGATTTGAGGGAAGAGAGAATATATCAATACATCTTCATCACTTGGATCTTCAAAACCCATCTCTATAAGCTCTTGTCTTCTCTTTTCAAATTCTGGTTCAAGTAGATCTGCTGGTCTGCACTCAATTGGTTTATCATCACCCAAAATTTTCCTTCTGATTTCTTCCTTTATCTTTGCTGGAGTTCTACCGTACATTCCCTTTACCAAATCCTTTGTTTCCTTTGTAATAACCTTGTATCTTTCTCCAGTTATGACATTCAAAACAGCTTGAACACCAACTATCTGACTTGTGGGAGTTACTAGTGGAACATAGCCCAAATCTTCTCTAACCTTTGGAACTTCTCTTAGAACTTCTGGTAACTTTTCCAAAGCATTATATTCCTTAAGCTGTGATATTAAGTTTGAAAACATTCCTCCGGGAATTTGATAGACCAGTACATTTGTATCTGGAATTGTAGATCGCCAATCTATGTATCCCATATATTTTTCCCTTATCTTCATGAAGTACTCTCTAACCTCAAGTAGAATTTCAAGCTTAACGCCAGTTTCATATCCCAACTCCTCTAATGCGTAGACAATTGTTTCCGTTGGTGGATGAGATGTGCCAAGACTTAAAGGAGATATTACCGTATCTATCATCTTAGCTCCAGCTTCAACTGCCTTTAGTAAAGACATTGAAGCCATACCGCTTGTATAATGAGAATGGACATCTATGGGCAATCCAACCTCTCTTTTTAGCTCTTTAACCAATGTGTAAGCCATTTTTGGTGATAATAAACCTGCCATGTCCTTTATACATAGAGAATCTACCTCCAATACAGCCAATTCATTTGCAATTTCAACATATCTTTCTATTGTATGAACTGGACTTATTGTGTAGCATATGGTACCTTGTACATGAGCATCACACTTTTTTGCAGTCTTTATAGATGTTGTGAGATTTCTGACATCATTTAAGGCATCGAATATTCTGAATACATCCATTCCGTATTCAGCGGTCTTTTTAACAAATTTTTCAACGATATCATCCGAATAATGCCTGTAACCTACCAAATTTTGTCCCCTCAAAAGCATCGAAATTAAAGAGTTCTTCAATCTCTTTCTAATCTCCCTCAATCTCTCCCATGGATTTTCGTTGAGATAACGTATACATGAATCGAATGTGGCACCTCCCCAAACCTCAAAGCAGTATATACCAGCCTGATCAAATTTTTCAAGAATGGGAATCATATCTCTCAATCTTAATCTAGTGGCCATTAGAGATTGATGTGCATCTCTCAAAGTTAGATCAACTATTTTCACCTTCATTGAGCCAAATGGAAATTGATTATATAAAAATGTTAAAGATCGAATCTGAAACTCTTAACATCAATTCTATCACTCAACTCATACAAATCAACCTTTAGAGATCTATCTTTCACATTTAAAACCATGAAACTTGGAATACCGCTACCTCCACCACCACCCCATGCTCCCGTCAATGATCCCGGATTTAAAATTAGAACTTCTCCCTTGTATACATCTGGTCTATGAGTATGTCCCGTTATCAAAACATCAACATCCATATCTAAAGCAATTTCACTCAATTGCCTTCTATCTCCTCTTGGATATATTCCGTGCCCATGATAAACTCCAAATGTCAATTTACCAATCTCGAACTTTTCCTGTCTTGGAAGATGTAAGTAATCCATGTTTCCCCTAACAACAATAACATCTCCAAAAGATTTCAACTCCATTAGAACTTTCTCATCAGTCAAATCTCCCGCATGTACTATAAGCTCAGCTTTCTCCAAAAATGGAAGTATTTCATCAGGTATTTTCAA
>CAZKQI010000055.1:4164-8136 GCA_964554855.1 uncultured archaeon
GTACTATAAGCTCAGCTTTCTCCAAAAATGGAAGTATTTCATCAGGTATTTTCAAGGCTCTATCGGGTATATGTGTATCACTTATGACTACTATCATACCTCCACAGCCTTAACTCCAACACCCATTAACTTTCTTATTACATTATCTAAAAACCTAACATGTAAACCTTTCTGTCCAACAAAAGCGCCAATCTCATCTCTTACAGCAATCGTTAAGTATTGACCTACAAAATCTACATCAGTTATATACTTCCAAATCCATGAAACAGGATGTATTGACCTTATAAGCTCTTTGAAATCAAGTGTAAGCTCAACACCCCTAATTCTCTTACCAACATCCTCTTCTATAGCTTTGATTCTTTCTCCACCCCTTCCAACCAATCTACCGTAATGCCCCTGCTTTACTATTATCAGTGCATCTGGAGTATGATCCGATGTAATTTCAAACTTCTCCTTTTCCTCACTGAATTCAACTACAGTTATGATATCGGCATCTGGAGAATGTATCTTTGCAGATTCGAATATCTCCTTTTCTACATCATTTAAACTTCTACTTCTCATTATGTACTCTATCAGTAACCTCAAACCCCTCTTAGCACCTTCTCTAACTATATCCTTAATTCCCAAATCTACAACCTTTGCATTCTCTTCACTACTCAGAATATCTCTTATCATACTTGCAGGGTCTTGAGAGTTTCTTAGAGATTGAAATATCGGATCTCCTGCAACTATCAATCTGCTATTCCTACCAATTCTTATCAAAACTTCAACTACACTCTCAGGTTTTAAAGTCTGAATTTCATCCAAGAAAACTACAGAATCATCGAAAGTCCTTCCTTTGAGGTAATGCGGATCGACAAAAACAACCTTTCTTTCAGATATTAAACTCTCAATTTCGTTCCAATCAACAAACTGACCTACTACATCAATCATATAAGCCTTTACAAGCTGTAGGAATTTTTCTCCATCTGCAAGAGTAAGCTCTTTCCCCGTTATTAAATCAATTACTGGCTTAACAACTATGAATCTCTTGAAATCACTTAAAACAGCATCTATCCCATAAGCTAAGCTGAATAATGATTTTCCAGTTCCCGTTGGCCCAAATATCCCTACTATATCATAGTCAGGATTCTTTAAAGCTTTAACAATTTCCTTCTGACCTTTGGTGAGAGGTGTAATATTCTCAAGTAACATAAGCTATATTGTAATCATAATGGGCTTAAGTAGTTTGCCACAAAGCAAAATTTAAATATAAAATTAAATTTTAAAATCTTATCCTCTTTCTATCAAGTAATTCCTGCTTCTTACCATCGTTCCATCCACTAACTCTCTGATAATATCCAGTTACTCTTGAATACCATTCAACATTTTTACTGTTACAGAATGGACAGTTTCTATTGATACCACCGCTCAATCTACTGCAATCTCTGCAGAATGTCATGTCCTTCGTATAAGCCCAGTAACCTATCAATGTCTTCTTTGCAATCTTCTTAGTTAACTCCCAGAGCAGTTCTGGATTGGGAGAACTTTCACCTATCCATACATGAGCCATCATACCTCCATTGCATAGCGGATGGAAAGAACCTTCAATTTTCAACCTCTCAAATAGTGGCACATCTGCACTAACTCTAACGTGAGAACTGTTAGTGTAATAAACTGCACAAGTCTCTACATTGCCCTGTACAACCGCTTTTCCATTAAACTCCTTCAAATCCAGTAAAGCAAGTCTATGAGCACAAGATTCAGCTGGAGTTTGTGTTATAACCCATCTCTGTCCAGTTTCAATACTCCACTCATTTGTTATATCCATCATTCTCTTAATTACTTCTAATCCGAACTTCCAAGCTTCTTTGCTTTCATGCAACTCCTGCCCTATATGTGCTTTCAACATTTCATTGAGTCCAACAAATCCTATAGACCTAACAACCTTATCTATTCTGTAATAAGGTTCTCCATCAACATCTTGCGTTAAGAATGGTAAAGCCCCCTGCTTCATTCTTTTGATTATTATATCCCTCTTCAGCTCTATGACTTCTCTTGCAAGCTCCATTCTCTTCTCAAGTATCTCAAAGAGTTTCTCTTCATTTCCATTTGCTTCATAGGCTATTCTAGGTAGATTTATGGTTACAACTTGTAAACTTCCTGTTCTCATGCAACCCTTCCTGAAATCATCCCAATCCTGATTATCTGGTGCAAGAACCAATCTACAACATTGAGCAAAGACGTTATCAGGTAGATATCCTGCAAGAAGATTTAAGAAGTACGGTGATCCGAATTTGGCAACTACCTTGTGAACTAAAATCATGAATTCATCGAAACCTTCCTTCTTGAAGCACTCTCTTCTTAGCTTGTAGTTTGGCTTGGGGAAGAAGAATGGCTTTCCTAAATAATCTCCTTCCAAGTAGACTTCCGTTAATGCTCTAGCAAAAAGTATTGCCTCCTCTTCAAAATCGCCGTACGTTATCGAATCCCTTATCTTACCTCCCGGTAAAACGGCTGGCAAATCTTGGCAAATTTTCGGAACACCATATTCTATATCTATATCGCTGAAGACTGTATTGTGGCAGAGGATTCCTTGTGCCGTTATGAAGTTCTCATTACCTTCAACACTCAAATCGTAAACGTAACCTTCATAATCGATTTCTTCGATCCTCTCTATTTCGATTGGAATGTTCCTCTTGAGTCTTTCGATTAACTGCCTTAGATGCGGATTAAGTTCAGCGATCATGTTAAGAGTCTTGAACTTCAACCTTCTACAGTTTGATTTCCATCCGTAGTCCATGTATGGTTTTCTTTTAGCAAACTTTCTGAGATAGTTTCTCAATAATCTATAATCGAATGGAATCTGATTTACGCTTGATTCTTTAATTCTATCTCTTTTAACATTTGAGATCACGAATGGCTTCAAAATCGCTACAGAATCTTTTGCAACTTCAATCACATAGCAATCATGCTTTCTTACAGCTCTATTGCCGTTTATTGTGACCTCTTCTCCCTTCTTTTGAATCTTGCTAATTGTGTAGAGCATTCCAAGGCTCGATAGTAATATGTGTAGCTGTCCTAACAACTGCTTTGAGGTTGTGTATATCTGTACCCTTCCATCCTTGCTTACGTATCCGTCTCCACTTATCAAACCACCAATAAACGCAAGCTTGACTGTTCTGTCACCCTTAAGTATAAACTCGGGTATGTTCTTATTCTCAGCTCCGCTGTTGATAATTTTTCTCATAAATTCATAGAAACCTTTGTTAACGAAACAGACTGAATTATCTCTGTAGCTAACCGATATGTTTGGATTTAGCGTGGTCTTTACGAAGTTCTTCACAAATTCCACTATTCTTTCGTCTTTCGTTGAAATTCTAATACCGTTGGTACAGTAGCTACCTTCTGCGACGAATAGACCTAGGAACTGGCACAATTCTACGGTTATCTTCAGCTTTTCTGGAATGTCATTTTGTCTTGTGTTGTATGGTGATACTGTTCTTCTATAGCCAGTCTCTATGTAATCTCCTATCCTGTATTCTTCCCTAAACGGATTGTCAAACGTTCGAATCATGTGTTTCATTTCCCTTGGCTTAACTTGAACAAGTTCTCCTCTCTCGTTGTAGTTGAAGAGGGAGTGATCCTCTGTAACTGTTACGGAAGTACCATCCTTTCCTACGATTCTGTAGACCTTTCCTCTAGGCTTATGTCTTGATACTGCATAAACCTTCCTTATTTCCGCTTTTCCAGTCTTAGTATTTACAGAAATTGTGTAGATCTCCTTATCCAAGTATAGTATCTCGGTATCTCCATTAACAATTACGGCATCACTGTGTTTTTCCATTAAGTCATCAATAAACCTACCTATCTCCACAACATTACACTTCCCGTTTTCTATAATGTAGATAAGTTCATCTTTTCCTAAGCTTTGACCTCCTCTCGCAACGTACATTTGGCTCATTTCATAAATGAACATCTGAGCTAACTGCT
>CAZKQI010000056.1:0-8000 GCA_964554855.1 uncultured archaeon
CTCCATTGGTTCCAAGTGGAACAATATTTTACGGTGGCTGCAATTTTAAATGCGTTTTCTGCATTGATGAAGATGATTACCTGCTCGTTAGGTATTCAAAAGACAATATTATATCTGTTGAGAAGGTAAAGGATGTTGTAGAAAGAATTAAGCAGGGTGAACAAGTAGAGCTACTTACATTAAGAGGTTGGAGGAAGATTACAAATATAATTGAAAAACTAAGTGATGAAATTTATGAAATAATTACTAACAGAGGTAAAAGAATAAGGTTAACATCTGAGCATCTAATTATAGTTAAAGATGACAAGAAGCTTATAGAGAAAGCAGTAAAGGATCTTTGTGAAGGGGATACTCTTGTAACTCTACCATTTAATGAAATTAAATACATTGAGAATAACATTACCTATATAAACTTAATAGAAGAAATTGAAAAGAGAGCACCTCCAAGCGTAAAGAGTAGTATTAGAGTTAAGAATGTCGCAAACTTATTGAAAGAGTTGAGGCGTAAATATAAAGTTAAATACAGAGATTTATTTAGAAAGATAAGGGACTTTAAGTACTCTTGGATATATGCGGATTCGATACCATTTGATGTCTTTATACAACTCTATAAAAATTATAATGAATTCAAAAATCATATATCTCGATTTAAGCTTTCGATGAGGAAAGGAGCTAAACATTATTTACCAGCACTTTTCAAGATTTCACCGGAGTTTATGAGATTACTTGGTTACTTTGTTTCTGAAGGAAATTATCTTAGAGAATACGGTATAGTCTTTACGGCATCAAATGATGATGTTCAAAAAGACATAGTTAATTGCTTAAATAAGATATTTGGTAGTTCAAAGAATGCTAAAATAATTTATAGGTATGAGGGAAGGGCACCTCAAATCATCATGCCAAGTAAGCTTGCATACATACTATTTAGGTACATATTAGGTATAGGGAGAAGAGCATCAAATAAATCATTTCCATGGATAGTATTTAATGTATCTAAGAAATTGTTAAGGGAATTCCTATCAGCATATTTAACGGGTGATGGAACTCTGAATATCGGTAAAAAAAGAAATATAAGTATACGCTTTATAACAACCTCAGAAAAAATAGCATACCAATTATCATATATATTTGGTCTCAACAATATTCAATACCGTATTAAAGAGAGAAATCCGTCTCCAAAATACAAGCTACCTACAGGTCACGTCAGTAAAAATAAACAATATTGGGTTGAAGTAAACGGCTATAAAGACATACTGAAATTACTTAATATAGCGAATTTTATTGATGAAAATAGGAATAGCAAACTCATGAAAATACTCAAAACATTTAGGAAGGTAAAAAATGAGATTAAAGGAGACAGAGTTAAGCGTAAAAATATTATTAAAAAGCATGGAAGAGTATATGACATTGTATTGAATGGTAATGGTGATCTTGAGGAACACGTATTCTTTGCAGGTAATGGAATTTTAATTCATAATTGCCAAAATCACGATATAAGTCAGGAATATCCAAATGATGGAGAGGTTGTCAATGCAGTAAAGCTTGCTGAAATACAGAGAGGATTGAGATTGGCTGGATGTAGAAACATAAATCATGTGGGTGGTGATCCAACACCTAACATTCACATCATACTCGAAAGTTTTAGATATTTGGATGTAAACGTTCCACAGCTCTGGAACAGCAACATCTATTGCAGTATTGAAAGTATGAAGCTCTTGAGAGATGTTATAGATATATGGTTACCAGATTTTAAATATGGGAATGATGAGTGTGCTGAAAGATTGAGCAAAGTAAAGAATTACTGGAAAGTAGTTACAAGAAATTTGAAGTTGGCATGTGAATGTGATATTATCATAAGGCATTTAGTCCTTCCAAATCATTTGGAATGTTGCACAAAACCAATTTTGGATTGGATTTCTAAAAATTGTCCTAAGGCTCTCGTAAACATAATGGAACAGTACAGACCACTCTTCAAAGTTTTAAGGTATCCAGAAAAATATAGGGATATTATAAGGAGACCTACACTTGAGGAGATGGAAATAGCTTACAACTATGCTAAGGAATTGGGAATTGTTTATGAGCCAGTCAGCTAACTTCAAACCTCTTGATTGGTTTCCATTCCACTCTTTTACCAATCAGAAACTTTACAATTGAGTAGAGAGAAGATGTCTGTAAAACCATTATATGTATAGCTAATCCAAAAAATCCTCTAAATCCTTCCTTAAAACCAAGTTTGTAAATTAGATATGGTAATGCAAGAAATAAGAGTGGTAAGAATATGCCAACGACGTAGGTCAATGTTAATGATGATATCCATGAGATTATGAAACCGAAATTATTTGTTCTCAAAACATCTTTGAAGTATTTCCAAAGCTGTAAACCACCGTAATACCACCTGCATCTTTGATTGAATATGTCTTTCCAGCTCATAGGTGCCTGCTCCAAAAGTTTTCCATCAACTAACAAAGCTTTATATCCTAAGCAGTGCATTCTCGTTGCAAAATCTGCATCTTCTGCCATAACATCTTCTTTGAGATTATATTTCGAAATCAAGTCAAATCTCAAAACACCAATCAATCCATTGAACTGTTTGAACTTTGTTTTTTTCAAAAAAAAGTTTATAGAATAGTATTCTAGCCAAACCGCTTTCGAGGGCAAATTTATCGGATTGTAGATGTATCTCTTCGTTGATGATAGATAAGCTTTGGAATCTCTTTCCAATGCATTTACACAGTTCTTAATAAAATCAACACTTGGATATGAATCAACATCGAAAATGGCAACATATTTTGGTTTAAATTTTGCTAGAAACTTTATGCCATCGTTTATTGCACCAGCTCTTTTACCTCTATTGTTTTTTCTAACAAGAATATCTACTCCTCTCCTCTTCAATTCCTCAATCCTTTCATCGTTTTCCTTCTCATCTACAACGTAGAGAATTTTTACATCAAAATTATCAAAATCCAATCTTCTAATTCTTTCTATAGATTTTAAAATTGTTTCGAGAGGTTCGAATGATGATACTGGAATTAATATTGCAACTTTCATGATTTCCAAGCTTTGGGATAAACTCCTCTCTCCATTATAACCCTTGTGATATCAACAACTATACCCCTATTGGCACTTAAAATTTCCTCTGCATCCATTTTTGCAGTGCCTAAAGCAACCAATTCCCCCTTTAGAGTAAATATTGCAACTTTTTTATCTTTCTTCACAGTCTTTTCTACATAACATACTCCTCTTGCAGTTAAATCTGCACCGTGACATATAGCATCGACGGCAGTATCCTTTATAACTATCTTAGGTATATCTTTAACAGCCAACTCCATAGGTTTTATTATCTTTCTCAAATACTTCTCCTCTCCATCCTCTTTCCAAAATAAGTATGCATCAAGTAAATCTTGGAGTGTGTAGCTCATGTCTTCTGTGAAAATTCCAGTCCTTGTTCTCCTTAACTCCTGCATATTTGCACCACAGCCCAAAACTTCTCCAATATCTATACAGAGCTTCCTTATATATGTCCCAGCTTCCGTAATAACCTTAAATAAGACATCTCTACCTTCAATTTCTAAAATCTCGATTTTCTTAACTTCTCTAACCCTCAAACGCTTTTTAACAGCTGATTTTAATGGTGGTCTCTGATAGATCTTGCCTTCGAACATCTTCATAACCTCTTCGATCTTTTCACTCTTCACATTTCCATGCAATCTCATGAGACAGACATACTCCTTTTCTGAACCTTGAAGTATCTGTACCAATTTTGTTGCCTGCTCTATCATTATTGGTAAAACGCCAGTAACTCTCGGATCTAATGTACCAGTATGTCCAGTCTTATTAACCTCTAAGATCTTTCTGACCCATACAACAACTTCATGACTACTCGGTCCCATTGGTTTATCTATACATACAAAACCCTTCCTTATATAATCCTGAATAGGTCTCTTAAATGGATTACAACCATATCTCTCATCGGTTTCACCCTCCTCCTTAACGTAGAAATTATCTTCCAATTGCATCGCTAAAGATATAATAGATCATATTTAAATAATTTCGGAACTCTTATATTGTTCTCCATTCCAATTACACAATACCATGAACATCTTTGAAAGAATAATATCTTCGAGTAGAATATTTAAAAATAGAGATGTTTTGAGGCATACTTATACTCCAGATGAGTTGCCTCATAGAGACGAGCAAATTAACGCCCTTGCAACTATTTTAGCTCCAGCACTGAGATATGAAACTCCATCAAACGTTCTAATCTACGGTAAGACGGGAACTGGTAAGACTGCGACAGTAAAATTTGTGGCGAGGCAACTTGAAGAGATGAGTTCAAAGTTGGATGTAAGATGTTTAGTCCATTACATGAACTGTGAGCTTATAGATACACAGTATAGGGTTTTTGCTTCAATAGCAAACGCTTTAGGAAGAAATATACCAATGACTGGTTTACCTACAGATTATGTCTACGAGGAGATGAAAAAAGCTTTGGATTCGAGGAAACAGGTAGTAATAATTGTTTTGGATGAAATAGATAAGCTTGTTAGAAAGGGAGATGAAGCACTTTACAGTTTGACTAGAATAAATTCTGAGCTAATCAATGCTAAAGTAAGTATAATAGGTATTTCAAATGATCTTAAGTTCAAGAGCTTTTTAGATCCAAGAGTTCTAAGTTCTTTGAGTGAGGAGGAGATAGTTTTTCCACCTTACAATGCGGAGCAATTGAGAGATATACTTGAGCAGAGAGCAAAACTTGCATTTTATGAAGGTGTTTTGGATGAGGATGTAATTCCTTACTGTTCAGCTTTAGCGGCTCAGGAACATGGAGATGCAAGAAAGGCATTGGACTTGTTGAGAACTAGTGGTGAAATAGCTGAAAGAGAGGGAGAGAATAGAGTTACTAAGGAGCATGTAAAGAAGGCCGTAAAGAAGATAGAAAGTGATCAGATTGCAGAGACTGTTAGAACATTACCTACACACAGCAAAGTTTTACTTTTTGGTATGATAATATTAACTGAATCGGGTTACAGAAAATTTACGACTGGTGAAGTTTATGCAATATATAAAAATCTTTGCAAAAAGATAGGGTTAGATGAACTTACTCAGAGAAGAATTAGCGATCTAATTTCTGAATTGGATATGTTAGGTATAATAAACTCCATAGTTATTTCAAAGGGAAGGTACGGTAGAACTAGAGAAATAAGAGTTGATATGCCAGTAAAGAATATAAAATCTGTGTTGCTTGAAGATTATAGATTGGAGAATCTTTCAAAGTTTGAAAGAGATCTGAAAAGCCTTATAACTCTTGATTCTTTTGGTGAGGTTTGAGAAACATAATGACATTGGAATGATGTTATAGCTACTTCAGGAGATATTAACTGTTTAATATTGAAAAATTACGTGGGGTGATGCTAATGGAAAAGGAGTATAACGCCAGAGAAGTTGAGGAGAAGTGGTTGAAGCTGTGGAATGAAGAAATGTATTACTTTGACTGGAATTCTAAAAAGCCAC
Organism: uncultured archaeon; assembly: GCA_964554855.1. Taxonomy (GTDB): domain Archaea; phylum Halobacteriota; class Archaeoglobi; order Archaeoglobales; family Archaeoglobaceae; genus Archaeoglobus_B. The sequence goes on from CAZKQI010000056.1 coordinate 5,512, forward strand.
ATTACATAATAGACACTCCACCACCATATCCAACGGGCTCATTTCATTTGGGAAATGCTCTAAACTGGTGTTACATAGATTTTATTGCGAGATATAAGAGAATGAAGGGTTATGAAGTAATGTTTCCTCAGGGTTGGGATTGTCACGGTTTGCCCACTGAGGTTAAGGTTGAGGAAATTTATGGTATTAGCAAGAATATTTCAAGAGAAGAATTTAGAAGATTGTGCAGAGAATTTACAATGAAAAACATAGAGAAGATGAAGAATACTATGAAAAGGCTTGGATTCAGTATTGATTGGAGTAAAGAATACATAACTATGTTTCCTGAATATTACACTAAAACTCAACTTTCTTTTATTAAAATGTATAAAAAAGGTTTAATTTACAAGGATTATCATCCCGTAGTTTTCTGCCCAAGATGTCAGACGACAATAGCTTTAGCAGAAATTGAATATAGAAAAGGAAAGACTAAATTGAATTACATAAAGTTTGGAGATGATGTTATCATAGCAACGACAAGACCTGAATTAATTCCAGCGTGTGTGGCCATAGCTGTCCATCCAGAGGATGAGAGATATAAGAATTTGATAGGTAGGAATGTTGAAATTCCTCTCTTCAAATACAAAGTTCCCATAATAGCTGATGAAGATGTCGATCCAGAGTTTGGAACTGGTATAGTGATGATATGTACTTTTGGAGATAAGCAGGATGTTAGGTGGTGGAAGAAACATAATTTACCTTTGAGGGCAATTCTGAATAAAGATGGAAGATTGAATGAACTTGCTGGCAAATATAAAGGTTTGAAAACTGGAGAAGCAAGGGAAAGAATTTTAGAGGATTTGGAAAAGGAAGGGAGATTGATAAGGCAGGAGGAAATAGAGCAAAATGTTGGAGTTTGCTGGAGATGCAAGACACCTGTAGAGATAATTGCAGAAGATCAATGGTTCGTTAAAGTTGAGAAGGAGAAGATAATTGAGAATGCTAAGAAAATAAAGTGGATTCCAGAGCATATGCTTCAGAGACTTATAGATTGGGTTGAATCTATGGAATGGGACTGGGTTATAAGTAGGCAAAGAATTTTTGCAACACCAATTCCGATTTGGTACTGCAAGAAATGTGGGGAGATAGTTGTAGCTGAGGAGGATTGGTTGCCAGTTGATCCTACAAAAGATCTGCCCAAAAAACCATGTCCAAGGTGTGGAAGCTATGAATTTGAAGGTGAGACAGATGTTTTAGACACTTGGATGGACTCATCCATAACACCTCTTGTAATATGCGGGTGGCCAAATTTGAAAGAATATCCTACTCATTTGAGACCACAGGGGCATGATATAATAAGGACTTGGGCATTCTATACTATTCTAAGATCTTTGGCATTGGTTGATGAAGTTCCTTGGTATGAAATAGTCATAAATGGGATGGTTTTAGGTGAGGATGGAAGGAAGATGAGCAAGAGCTTAGGTAACGTTATCTCACCTGAAGAAATTATCGAGAATTATGGGGCTGATGCACTTAGGCAGTGGGTTGCAACTGGTGTCATTGGTGAAGATCTTGCTTTCAGTTGGAAAGAAATTAAGTCTGCTTACAGATTCGAGCAGAAGTTCTGGAGTATAGTAAGATTTGCAACTCTACATCTCAAAGAAAAGCCAAAATTCGAATTTCTTAGAGATGTTGATAAATGGATTCTATCAAAATTGATGAGGCTTGTGAAAGAAGTTGATGAATACATGAATGAATACAGATTCGATAAGGCTTTGAAGGCTATAAGGAGCTTTACTTGGTACGAATTTGCAGATAACTATCTCGAGATTGTGAAGAACAGATTATATTCTGGAAGTGAAGAGGAGAAAAATCCTGCAAGATTTACGATATATAAAGTCATTGAAATATTGACAAGGCTCTTGGCACCAATAACTCCTTTCTTAGCTGAAGAATGCTGGCATAGAATTCATGAAGCTATGGGGATTGAAGTTGAAAGTGTTCATTTGCAAAGATATCCTGAATTTGATGAGAATTTAATTGATGAGGATGCGGAGAGAAGAGGTGAACTTATAAAGGAAATTGTAGTTGCTGTGAGAAGGTTTAAGCATGAGAAGGGATTAGCTCTGAATGCACCATTGAAGTCTATCAAAATATTTGTACCAATTGAAATAGATACGAGAGATGTTGCTGGTGCTCTAAACTCTAAAGTCGAAATTCTGATGGACATGCCAAATATAGAGGTGAGGATAAAGAGGTTAAAGCCAAAGTTCGGGATAATAGGACCTATGTTCAAAGATAAGGCTAAAGAACTTGTTAAAGCTGTTGAGGAATTGAGTGATGATGAGAAATTGAAACTTTTCGAGGGTAAAACTATTGTTATCAGTTTGGATGGTAGGGAAATAGAGATTAAACCTGAATGGTTCGATGTTGAAATAGAGAAGTTCGTTAGAGGGGAGAATGTTGAAGTTTTGGAAACTGCAAATACAATAGTTCTCGTTGAGGTTTGA
>CAZKQI010000057.1:0-7888 GCA_964554855.1 uncultured archaeon
GTAACATAGCCAATCCGCAACTAGCATCCCTAATTGGAGACGGAATATTTGGTGGGTGGGGTTTTGTTTTAGTTTTTCTACCGCCCATAGCATTTGTTTTCATAGCATTAGCAATACTTGAAGATACGGGTTACTTGCCAAGAGCTGCATTTGTAATGGATAGGGCTATGACTAAGGTTGGATTGCAGGGTAAGTCGTTTATTCCAATGCTTCTCGGTTTCGGTTGTAACGTTCCAGCGATAATGGCTACGAGAACAATTGAAGATGAAACAGATAGAAAGATTACGATAATGGTAAATCCACTTATGTCTTGCTCTGCAAGATTACCAGTTTACGTTCTATTTGCGGGAGTATTCTTTGAGAAATTTGCTGGCGCTGTAATAACATCGATGTATCTACTTGGAATAGTCCTTGCTGCAATAATGGCCACTTTGTTTAGGAAATTCATATTCGGTGGGAAGCCTTCTCCTTTGCTCATGGAGTTACCACCCTATGCAACTCCAACTCCAAGAAGTGTTTTTATGAGTGCTTGGAATAGAACTTTGATCTTCTTGAAGAAGGCTGCTACTATACTATTCATTGGAGCTGTAATAATGTGGTTCTTAACGACATATCCTTGGGATGCAACAAATGGTGGTGAACTCATTGAAAATTCCTACGCATCTGTAATAGGTCATGCAATTGAACCCATAATAAAGCCTTTTGGTTTGGATTGGACTGCCGGAGTAGCCTTAGTTGGTGGTTTTTTGGCTAAGGAAATCGTTGTTGGAACTCTGGGAATGATATACGGTGTTGGTGAGGAGGAAGTTGCCAATGTGATACCAGAACACTTTACTCCATCATCTGCACTGGCTCTCACGATCATAACGTTAATATATCTGCCATGCTTAGCGACACTTGGAATTCTAAGATCTGAGCTTGGTAGTTGGAAGTGGACAGGATTTGTTATTGCTTATGAACTTGTCTTGGCTTACGTTGTAGCTCTGATTGTCTATGGAATTGCTGTTGGTTTGGGGGTGGCTTGAATGAAGTGGTATTCGGCAATTTTGTTTATAATAACTCTGACAGCTGGTTTGATTGAGCTTGGGGGAGGATTAAAAGGGGAAGAATTATTCCAAATCTTTCCTAGTGATGTATTTGGAGGTTTAATTCTGATAGTTATTTCAGCGATCTTCCTTAGAGGAATTACACACAATGAACACGATGCATTCCTAGGTTTTGGTTCAGTTATGCTCGCTGTATTTGGCGTTCTCTACGTACTTGTATTTTTTGCCAATGGATTGGATGCTTGGATTGTGGGAGATGAGTGGAACCCCATAGATGATTTAAGGGTTGAGATGGTATTACTACCACTTTCCATACCTGGATTGATTGTCCTCAATAGAGCGAGGAAAATCCTACCACCTTAACTAAAGCAATTTTTATTTAACGTTGTTAGTCAATCAAAATTCGTGAAAGTAGCTCTTATAGGAAATCCAAATGTTGGAAAGACTGCTCTTATAAATTCTCTAACTGGAGGTAACTTTACTGTAGGTAACTTTCCTGGTGTTACAGTCGAAAAGAAGGAAGGAAAGGCTATAATAGATGGTAAGGAGATAAAATTTGTAGATCTTCCCGGTATATACAGTCTTCAGGCAAAGTCATTGGATGAAAAAGTTACGAGGGATTTTCTTGTAAACGAAAGACCAGATTTGATAATCAATGTAGTAAATTCTTCAAATCTTGAAAGAAATCTCTATTTGACACTTGAATTAACAGATTTTCAAATTCCCATGATTGTTGTTTTAAATATGATTGACATAGCTGAAGGGAAGGGGATTAGGATAAATTCTGAGAAGTTGAGCGATATATTGAGTGTTCCAATCGTAAAGTGTGTAGCAAATAGGGGGATTGGAATTGAGGAATTGAAGAGGGAAATTTTAAAAGGGGGAAATATTCCAAAAAAGATAGGAAAATCTTTTGATGAAAAGGTTAAGATTGCGGAAAAAATTGCTAAAGAGGTTGTAGAGTATAGAGCTAGAATTATAATAGGTGAAATGCTTGATGATGTTTTCATGGATAAAATTCTTGGTCTTCCAATATTTTTCTCTCTTATGTGGATGATGTTTACATTTACCTACGATGTAGCAAGGCCATTAATTGATATAATTGATATTCTTTTTTCAAAATTAATTGATATAATTTCAAGCAATAATGGTTTAATTTTTGAAATTTTGGCAAGTGTTGTGAGAGGAGTTTGTAGCGTTTTAGTATTTCTTCCAAATATTGCTTTTCTCTTCATAGCTCTTTCTTTTCTTGAATTGAGTGGTTACATGCCAAGAGCAGTTTATTTGCTCGATTCAATCATGTCAAAGTTCAAGTTGCAAGGAAGGTCTGTTATATCAATTATAATGGGGTTTGGTTGCAATGTTCCAGCAGTTTTGGCAACTAGGAGTATAGAGGATGATAGAGTTAGGAAAGCAACTGTTTTGGCAATTCCCTTCATGTCTTGCAGTGCAAGATTACCAATATATGTTCTTTTTACTAGCGTATTCTTTCCAAGAAATGGAAACATTGTTATAATGTTCCTCTATCTTTTAGGGGTTTTGATAGGGCTTATTTCAGCTTTAATTCTGAGGAAAGTTATTTTTAAGGGAGAATCGGAATACATACTTGAATTGCCCCCTTACATGCTACCAAATCCAAAAGAGATAATTCTACTTACTTGGAGTAGAGTTAAACATTTTCTTGAGAAGGCTGGAACTATCATAGTTGTCATGGCTGTAATCATATGGTTAATTACAAGCTATCCAACTGGTTATATAGAGAGCAGTTATGCTGGTTTAATTGGTAGAAATTTACAACCCCTTTTCCAACCGATGGGATGGGATTATAAACTCGTTATAGCTTTAATAACTGGTTTTGTCGCTAAGGAAGTTGTAGTTGAGACTATAAATCTAGTAAATTTCGATATAACAAGCTTAAATTCAGTTCAAGCCTTTTCGTATATAGCATTCACATCCCTTTACATACCATGTTTTGCGACGATAGCTGCAATAAGGGGTGAAATAGGATTGAAATGGGCTATTTTTTCGGTAATTCAAACATTTGTAGTTGCATATCTAATATCTTTGATAATAACGGGGGTGGGATATTGGTTGGTTTAATTTACGGCATACTTTTCTTATTATGTGGAATCTTAGATGCTTTTAATGGAAACTATGCAAATTCTTTTGTCCTATTTACAATTTCAGCTGTATTTTTTAAAGGTTTTATAATTAAAAAGGAAAGTTACTATATTGGCGGTGCAATAATTGCATCAATATTTGGCATTCTCTCTCTAATTGTTCTTGCATCAACATATGTTGATACCTTTTTGAATGAAGAGGCAAGTTTTAAATTCAGCTACGGTTTATTTGGAATTCTTGCATTACCGTATTTGTTCATGGTAAAGAAGATATATTCCAAGTCTAAATGACTTCGTGAAACCGCTGGAAGATAGAGAAATGCCACTTCAGGAGCATCTTGCAGAGTTGAGAAAAAGATTGATGAGAGTATTTTTTATATTTGTTGTAGGAATTGCAGTAACTTTTAGATTTGCAGGTGATTTGATAAGAATGTTTTGGAGTTATCTTTTACCTAACATGAACGTTTATGTAGTATCTCCAACAGAGTGGTTCATGGTTCAGTTAACGTTTTCTTTCGCAGTAGTTCTTATTTTCGTCTATCCCTATTTAGCTTACGAACTCTATCAATTTGCAAAGCCAGGTTTATACGATGATGAGAGAATTTTCGTAAAGACTTTCATACCATTTTCGTACATTCTTTTCTTAGTGGGCGTTGCACTTGGCATATTTGTTGTAATTCCAAGATTATTCAACATTTCAATGATTTTTAACTTGGGAGCAGATCCATTTCTAACTGCAAAAAAAACAATTTATTCCGCTCTTAAAATAGCTTTGGCTTTTGGTCTATCTTTTCAGATACCCGTTTTAGCTGTTATAGCCGTTAGAATTGGATTGATAGATTCTAAATGGTTGAAAGGGAAGAGATGGATAGTTTATTTAGCAGTTTTTATACTTGCTACAAATGTAACACTCGATATTTCTGGTATAAGTCAGCTCCTAATTTTATTTATAGTAGTAATTATGTACGAGCTTAGCATATTTATAGCAAAAGTTATGGAAAGAAGAGAGGTGTAGTTAAATGCGTATAGTAATTGCTGGAGCTGGAGAAGTTGGATACAACCTTGCAAAAGTTCTCTGCAATCATCACGACATATATGTCATCGATGCAGATGAAAATAAGGTAGAGGAAATTATGACGAGCTTAAATGTTTCAGCAGTGAAGGGAAATTCTGCATCACTAAATGTATTAAAGACTGTTGAAGTAGATAAAGCTGATGTATTTCTGGCTGTAACTGGTAATGATGAAGTTAACATGCTTTCAGGTATAATGGCTAAAAAGCTCGGTGCTAAGAAGGTAATCGTTAGAGTTGGCAATCCAGATTATGTTGATAAACCAATATCTAGAGATCATTTTCTTGGATTTGATCTTGTGGTATGTCCTCAACTAATTTTGGCAAATGAAATAGTAAATTATCTCCTCATTCCAGGTGCTGTTGAATTTGTTACGTTAAGTGGAGCAAATGTCATAGAGATAAAAGCTAATGTAAACCTTTCGGGAAAGAAGATATTGGATTTGGAATTACCTAAGAACGTTCTAATAGTTGCCATACTGAGGGATGATGATGTAATAATACCTAGAGGAGATACAGTAATAGAGGAGGGAGATATTCTTGTAGTGCTTGGAAAAGTTATGGAAATTGCCAAAATACAGACATTTGGTCAGGCATTGGTTAAAAAGGTTACAATATTTGGTGGTGGAACTGTTGGAGAATACATAGCTAAGATACTTGAAGCTGGTAAATTTTCTCTTACACTTATAGATTCAAATGTCAATAGATGTAAAATTTTAAGTGAAAAACTTGAGAAAGCCAAGATATTCTGTGGGGATGCCATGGATGTAGAATTTTTGAGTGAAATAGAGGTTGATAAGAGCGATGTTGTTGTAGCAACTACTGAAAGTGATGAAAAGAACTTGATGATATCTTTGCTATGTAAGAGTATGGGTGTAAAGAAGGCAGTAGCAAAGGTTGAGAGAGGTGATTACGTTAAGATATTTGAAATGGTTGGAGTTGATTATGCTGTTTCACCAAGAAGGGTCACATTTTTGGAAGTTATGAAACATCTCGGTTTGGTGGATATAAGAGAGATAGCGGAAATCAAACATAGAATAGCCATTTTAGATTTCATTGTCAGAAATATAGATGATGTGAGGTTGTCTGAATTGAAATTGCCTAAATGTGCAATAGTTGGTGGTTTGATAAGAGATAACAAATTCATGATACCGCGAGGAGATACTAAGATAAAGAGGGGGGATAGGGTAATAGTTTTTGCAACTTGGGATTGTATAGAGGATTTGAAAGATATATTTGAATAAATTTATAAAATATTATTGTAAAGATAATCCTTACCATGCAATTCCTTTATAATCTTCTATTTATCCCACTTCCTTTAAATGCAGATGATAATCAATCCAAACGGATTTTTTAAGAATAAAGCGGAGAAAAGTAGAAACTGCTACTGACAATTTTGATTTAGCATTTTCAACAAAGAATCTGTAATAACACGTAAAATAAATAAGTAATTCTGAAAAATTTAAAGATATGAAGACACTTGAAGAGATTAGGAGAGTATTAGCGGAACATAAGGAAGAATTGAGGAGGTTGTTTGGTGTAAAGGAAATAGGAATTTTTGGTTCTTACGTGAGAGACGAGCAAACAGAATTTAGTGATGTGGATATTTTAGTAGACTTTGAGAGGGAAATTGGGTGGGAAATAGTCGATCTGAAGGAATATCTCGAAAGAATACTTGGTGTAAAGGTAGATTTAATTTCCAAAAGGGGTATTATAAGAAGACCCTTGTTATGGGATTACGTGAAAAAGGAGGTTATTTATGTCTAAAAGGGATGTCAAATTATTTCTCCACGATATCTTAGAGTGTATCGAGAAGATTGAGATTGAACTTTGAGGATTTCATAAAAAACGATATGGTCGTAGATGCTGTCATTAGAAATCTCGAAATAATTGGAGAGGCAGTGAAAAATATTCCGCCTGAGGTTCGCTCTAAGTATCCTGAGATCCCGTGGAAGCAAATCGCTGGCTTTAGAGATGTTGTGATTCATCATTATTTCGGTGTAGATCTAAATATCGTTTGGACTGTTATTAGAAAACATCTTAAAGAACTTAAACCGAAAATTAAAAGGATTCTCAAAAACCTCTAAAAATCATTTCGATAATTATTATATTATTGAAATTGCAAGTGTTATGTCCTTCTTAGTTAGTCCAGCCAAATATCCAATTAAAGTCTCATATCTTTAATTTATCACATTGTCTTTTTTACCTTTTTTACTGGCTTATACAACTTCTATACCTTTGCCATAACCTTAAATCTTATCAAATCTTCAATAACTTTTGACTTGCATCAATGTGGCAAAACTTATTTTAACATCAACCGATTCTAAGTGCATGTTCGATCTAGCTGTAAAGGATGGTCTCTGTTTTATTGAAGGCGAATTCGTTGAAGCAAATGTTGGTATTGAGGGTAATGAGATAACTTATGTTGGAAGAGAGAAAGTGAGGGGTGAGATTGAAATTGATGCAAGAGAAAAGATCGTTATACCGGGTCTCTTCAATGCACACACGCATCTATCAATGACACTTTTCAGGGGATATGCTGAGGATTTGCCATTGAAGGAATGGCTTGAGAATAAGATTTGGAAAGTTGAAAGACTTTTAACTCCAAAAGATGTCTATTGGGGTGCTTTGCTCGGTATAATTGAGATGCTCAAAAGCGGTACTACAGCTTTCAGTGATCTTTACATTTACATGGATGAAGTTGCCAAGGCTGTTGGAGAGAGTGGAATTAGAGCTGTATTGAGTTATGGTATGGCTGATAGGGGAGATGAGGAGAAAGCTAAAAAGGAGCTAAAAATAGGAACTGAGTTTATAAAGAATTGGGATGATGCATTTGAAGGTAGAATAAAGGCAATATTTGGCCCTCATGCACCCTACACATGCACACCCGAATTTTTGATTGAAGTTAAGGAGAAGGCTAAGGAGCTTAAAACATACGTGCATATTCACGTTTCAGAAACGAAATGGGAGGTTGAACATGTAAGGAGTAAATACGGTAAGACTCCAATAAAGTTGCTAGATGATATTGGATTTTTGGATGAGAAAACTGTCCTAGTTCATGTTGTTTGGATTGATGATGAAGAAATGAATATTTTGAAGAAAAGAAATGTCAGCGTAGTTCACTGTCCAATTAGCAATCTTAAGTTGGCTTCTGGAATTGCCAACATTAAGGATATGCACGATATGGGAATAAATGTATGTTTGGGGACGGATGGAGCATCCTCAAACAACACTTACAACCTCTTTGAGGAGATAAAGATTACATCTTTACTTCAGAAGGTTGTAAGCGGTAAAGCTGATGCTTTGAAGGCAAAAGATGTTTTGAAGATGGCTACAGAGAATGGTTACAAGGCTTACGGTATAAGGGGTGGTAGAATAGAGAGAGGTTATTTAGCTGATTTGGTATTGATAGATAGGAGAAGACATAATTTCTGTCCAATGTATGATCCTTTAAACAGCTTAGTCTATGCAAGCTACGGTTGTGAAGTTACTCATGTAATAGTGAATGGGGAGCTTGTTGTTGAGGATGGAATACTCCTAAAGCTTAATGAGGATAAGATAATTGACAAAGTCGAAAATTTGAAAGATAAATTCATACTGGAACGAACTTAGTTCCATAATAAATTATTCCATCCTCACCATCCTCTCCAA
>CAZKQI010000058.1:0-7792 GCA_964554855.1 uncultured archaeon
AATCCCACAAAATCTCTACACTTTCAATTCTGAAATCTGGTTTGGCATAAGATTCTTCCAAAGGAGTTATATAATCGTGTTTGTACATGAGCAAACCGGTGTAAGCAATCATGGCACCGTTGTCTCCCATAAGCTCCTTTGGAGGAGCATAAAATTTTGCACCTCTATCTTCACACATTATTCTCAGCATCTCCTGAAGTCTTTTATTTGCTCCGACACCACCAACCAAGAGAACTTCATCTAAATCCAAATAAGCTAAAGCCCTCTCGGTAACTTCAACGAGCATTGCAAATGCATTTTCCTGAAAGCTGAAGGCAACATCCTCTTTACTCACTCCAGAATCATAAAGTCTCTGAGCTGAAGTTACCAAACCGCTGAAAGAAAAGTCCATTCCCTTTACAACATAAGGTAGCTCATAGTATCTTTTTCCTCTTCTCGCAAGTTCCTCTATCTTAGGACCTCCAGGATGACTTAAGCCCATGTATCTTGCCAACTTATCCAGAGCGTTTCCTATACCTATATCAAGTGTTTCACCAAAAACCCTATATCTTTTCCCCCTTCTCGCTATAACCTGACTATTACCACCACTGACGTAAAGGGCTACTGGTTTCTTTGCTTCAGTTTTCCACCTTCCAACTTCAACATGAGCTAAGCAGTGATTAACACCTACTAAAGGCTTTTTGAACTTCAGAGCCAAAAATCTTGCTACCGTAGCAACAACTCTCAAACAAGGGCCCAAGCCAGGTCCCTGAGAAAAGGCTATAACATCTATCTCCTCAACTGGAACAACAGAAAAAATTTTTTTGATTAGCTCGCCAATCTTTTCTGAATGGTGCTGTGAAGCCTCTCTCGGATGAATTCCACCTTCTTTTGGAATGTAGGGACTATCAAACATCGCTATTACATCTCTTTCATCCACAACCGCAACGCTGAGATTCCAAGCAGTTCCCTCAATTCCCAAAGCCTTCATATTACTTCTTAAACTCAGTGTATCCACATTTTCCACAAGTCCTTCTGTCATTGTGTTCAGCCAAGAAAACTCCTTCTCCACATCTTGGACAGAACTTCCTCTTCCTTATGACCTTATCCCCCTTTATCTCATAATATTTCGAAACGCATTCAGAACCCTTAGCCATTCACACCACCTCACTCATCTTCACCTCTTTCACTCCTAAAGTTCCTCCTAATTATGTGTTCATCCTCTATATCTCTCAAATCTTCAGGTGTATCGTAAATTTTAACGTAGCATTTGGCCTCTTGCTTTCCAAATTCAGGCTTTATATAATCAACGACAATTCTTTCCAACTCTGCATTGAAAAGTCCAGCGAACTTTTCTCTCACAGCTTGTCTTGTAGGAGTTGGCCCTTCTCCCCAGTATAATATTCTTGCATGTATCTCCCTTCTCTTCAGTAATGGATTGTATCTTTCATTCTCAACCACTACCTCCATTGAACCACCTCCTTAACTTTTCCAAAGTTCTTCCAAATTTTTCCATCCTTTCAAGTATGTTCAATATTATAATCTTTCTCTCTCCATTGACATCAACTCTAACAACACCCTCATTAGGTTGTCCATAGAGTATGACTGAGTTAATTGGTAATAGTATGACAAGAGGCATTACAGCTAAATCCTCTTCACCTCTAACAAACAATCTAACATTGTAACCGTTAATGGCCATATTTACAGCACAATGGATTTTCTCAGCCAAATCTTCAGTTATACAACCAGCTGGATTTTCTGCACTCAATTCAAAATATCCCCTAGACAAATCTTTTATCTTCCCAACTGCAGAACTAAGCTCTTTTCTCAAACTCCTACCGTCAAAAACAATTATATTAGGTTTAAAACCAGCTTCAAGTGTTGTCAGAGAAACAATATCTCCAACACAAACTAAAAACTCGTTTTTTCTTACAGCACTCTTTATTACATCAACTCCTTCCCCTTTGAATAATATTCCAAATGGTTTCTTTGCGAAAGCCCTTATCTCTTCAGTTATCTTAAGCATTATTCCACTTGTAGAGCATATTTACCCGATTTTTTTATTCCAAGTTTCTTTGCAATTTCGCTCTTCTCGTAATCCAATATTATGAGATAACCGTACCACTCTTTTGTAAGATCAGTGCTTCCACAGTTTACACATACCTCCCTATCAACATTTATATACTTACAGCGCTTGCATGCCAATTCAGCCATGTTCCCCCCTCTTTCTAATCTCTTCCTCTATCCACTCAAGTTTCCCTAGCCAAGGCTGTCTCATTGTCAAACCAATTTTGCTCTTAGTGGGGTCTCTCTCCTTCAAGCTCAAAGCTACTATTCTTGCTCTAACTAAATCCCCCTTCCCAATTGTTCTCTTACTCTCTTTACCAATTAATCTCTCGTTTTTCTCATCATATACAATGTAATCATCCATTATTTGACTTCTATGTAGTAAAGCATCAAGTGGACCTATGGATACAAATGCTCCGAATTCAACAACCTCCACAACATCTCCCTCAACAATCTCTTGAAGAAGAGGCTTGAAAGTTAAAGCTGTGAACTCAACATCGAAGTAAACTCCTCCATCTCCTTCAACAACCTTCCCTTCACCAATACCATCCACACTTTCAATACCTATTACCATCCCATATTCACTATCCAACTTACCCTCAAATTGCTCCCAGAGCAAATCGTGAATTACTTCCTCCAAATCCTCATCCAACCTATCGGGTGGAACCCTGACAACATCCTTCACCTTCACTCTTGCATACATAACCATCACCGCTGCCTCACACGTATTTTAAGTTTTTTCACATTTTTAATATCTTCTGAGATTAGATTTATTAATTTTGTAAAGAATATTGAACTGAATGAAAGAAAAAATAAGGGAGATTGACAAATATCTGGATAAGTTTAGGTTTAAAGAGAAGGGAATGGAAGACAGAAAAATTTATGAAGAGGTTCTAGATTTGAGAACGCTAAAAACTCTTTACAAGCTTTCTGCAAAGGGATATATAAGGGCTTTGGGTGGTGTAATATCTACTGGAAAGGAGGCAAATGTTTTCTATGCCGATGGTCATTTTGAATGTAAAGACGTATCAATGGCCGTAAAAATCTACAGAATTGAGACCAGTGAGTTTTACAGGATGGATGAATATTTATTCGGTGATAGGAGATTTGATTTGAGAAGAATTTCAAAGAAAGATATGATATTTGTGTGGGCTGAAAAAGAATTCAGAAATCTTCAAAGGGCTTATGAAGCAAATGTTAATGTTCCAAGACCTTTTGTACATTTAAAAAATGTCATACTTATGGAATTTCTAGGTGAAAGAGAAATTCCAGTACCAACTCTTGCAGATTTGGGAATTGAGCTTAAAGAGATTGTTGATGTTAGAGAATTTTTCAATGAATTAATTGAAAATGTCAAAAGGCTTTTTGAAGCTGAACTTGTGCATGCTGATTTGAGTGAATATAATGTGGTACTGTTCAAGGATAGACCTTACTTAATTGATATGGGACAGAGTGTTTTGGTAGATCATCCATATGCAATGAGTTATCTGAGGAGGGATCTAAAAAACCTTATAAGGTTCTTCTCAAAGTTCGGTATTAAAGCAAGTATTGAGGAGTTGATAAATTATGTTACAGATAAAGCTACTGATTGATAGGAATATAGATGACAAATTAGTTGATGCTTTGAGAATGGAGGGATTTGATGTAATTTCTGTTAAGGAGTGGAATAAATCGGCAAAAGATGATGAAATAGTTGAGAAGGCTGAGAGGGAGGAAAGAATCATCGTTACGAAAGATTCATACTTTGCTGAGAAAATCTTTAGGAGAAAGCCAAAATGCAGTGTTATATTTTTGGGATTTGACGATCCTGAAATGATTATATTGGCTCTTAAAGGAATTGCAGATGTATTGGATATTAGAGGTAGTTACATAATTCTGGGGTGATCATATGGAAATAGAATTGAGCATTCCAGAAGAAAGGATTGGAGTGCTTATAGGCAAGGAGGGAGAGATTAAAAAGAGAATTGAGGAGTTGAGTGATTGCAATGTAAGGATTAGCAGTAAGACGGGAGTGGTAAAAATTGAATGTGAAGATCCATACAAGTTCATGAGGGTGCAGGATGTCATTAAAGCGATAGCTCATGGTTTCAATCCTGAAATTGCCATTAAACTTTTGGAGGATGACATGACCACTTTAGATATAATAGATTTAACTTCTTATGTCTCAGATAAGCATTTGCAGAGGATAAAGGGGAGGATAATAGGTAAGGAAGGAAGTATGAGGAAAACTATTGAAGATTTGCTCAATGTTCATATTTCTGTTTATGGTAAAACTGTTGCAATAATAGGGGATGTTGAGAGTGTTGCGATTGCAAGGGAAGCAATAGAGATGCTTGTAGAAGGTGCACAGCATTCAACTGTAATAAAATTTTTGGAGAGAAAGAGAAGGGAGTTAAAGATGAGGAGTTTGGAGTGGTATTAAATTTTCTCTGTAATTAGAAGAAATGCTGGGACTACCGTAATTGCAGCTATAAGACAGAGTATTATGGCGAAAAATGATAGAAATCCAGCGCTCTTTGCTATCGGAAAGTCAGAGAATATTAAAGCGAAGAATCCTCCGGCTGTTGTTAGGGCAGAAACCGATATTGCCCTACCAATTCTTTCAATCGTTTTCTTAATGGCTTTTACAGCATCTAACCTTTTCCTCTCCTCGTAATACCTTTCTATCATGTGTATTGAGTAATCTATTCCCAAACCGATTATTATTGAATTTAATGTTATGCTCATCATGGTGTGTTTCATATCAAGAGAAAACATCAAAATGTTCATTGCTCCTATGACAGTTGTTATAGGTAATAGAGGGATCAAAGCTTTTTTGATTGATCTGTATATTGCGAGAAGCAAGATAAATATCAGGAAGTAACATATCAAAGTTATCCTCTGCTGACCTTCTATCATAAGCCTTCCAATTTCCATGTCCAAAACGGGATTTCCAGTAACATAGAACTCTTTGAATCCGAGAAATTTGAGATAGCTCCTGATTTCGTTATAAGTCCTCACGTAATCTTCATAGTTTTCAAGTTTTGTTGAGATGTAAATGGCTTTCAGATTTCCAGAATATTCAACTTTTTCAACCCCAAATCTATCTTTTAAATATGATTCGCTTATATCCTCACTCGTAACAATTACATAAGTCGATTGACCACCTGTAATCCTTTCAAGTTCATCAAATAGCCTTACAGCTTCTAAATCCTGAGGAGCATACTTCCTATGCTGAATCTCCATACCTATCTGAGTAGATAGAATAGCTCCAAAAATTAGTAGCAAAACAGCTATTGACAAAACTGTTCTTGGTTTAGATATAGATAAATCTGCAAAGATCTTTAAAATTCTCTCTTTATTCTCAGATAATTTTTTATGCTTATCAAATGCTAAAATGGATGGCAAAAAAGTTAGCGTTAGAATGAAAGCAATTATCAAACCCAAAGACAATAGCAATCCGAAGTATCCCAAACCGGGAACTCCGCTAAAGCACATTGAAGTGAAACACAAAACACTTGTTAATAAACTTAGGAATATGGCTAATCCAGTCCTCTTTCTTGCTATACTTATTGCTTCATTTATTCCTCTCCACTTTTCCTCCTCGTATCTGCTCTGGAATTGGACTGCATAATCTATACATAGACCTATCAGGATTGGTAAGGCTCCATGTGTCAATTCTGTCATGGGGATCCCTATAATGGGCATCAATCCAAAGACGTAGATGACTGAGAGAATTGATATGAGAAGGGGGAGGAAAGCGTAAAGGGATCCTACAACATTTCTGAATGTTAAGAAGAGTATCAGAATCATTAGAATTGTTGATGCTGACATCATAACTCCCAAGCTCTTCCCCATTTCTCTCTTTATCTCATACCAGAGGAATACACTACCCGTTTTCTGGACATTCAATCCCACTGGCTTAGGAACGAAGTTAAGAACTCTCTCAATCTGTTTGGCAATATTTTCCAACTTCTCATCGTCTCTCGTTCCTATTTCGATTGAGATTATGGCAAAAGTCCTTGAAATTGGTATGTATTCAACACCTTCAACATAATCTATCTCTTTGATTCTTTTCTTAATCTCTTCAAAGTATTCCAATACATCTTTACTTGTCACATCTTCAGATTTAAGAAATAAGAATGCATTTTCTCTAATTTTGAAGTGCTTTGTATATCTTAAGTATTCTGAGTAAATCTTGTTATCCTTGCTCAGATAAGTTTTCAATCCCCTCTCAAACTTAACATTTGAAGCTGAAAAAATTAGAAGAATTGTTAAAAGAACTACAAGTAGGATTATTGATTTCATACATAACTCATCTTGAATTCTTCAGCGATCATGAGAAAAGCTGGAACAACTGTTAATGCTCCTATCAAACTGAATATTATTGCTATGAATGATAAGAAGCCGAAGTCCCAGACTGACGGGAACGTCGAGAGCATTAGAGCACCAAATCCACCAGCCATAGTTAAAGCAGATGTAACAATAGCTTTTCCAGTCTCTTCTATTGCAACTTTAACCGCTTTTACTGGCGAATGCCTTTCCCTTTCCTCAGTATATCTCTCGGTCATGTGTATTGAGAAATCTATTCCTAAACCAAGAGTTATGGCATTTATCGCTATTGACATCATCGTTTGCTTCATTCCCGCCAAGAACATCGTCGTGTTAAGAACCCCTATGACAGTCGTTATAGCAAGTAAGGGAACAACTGCTCTCGCTATCGAACGATATGTTGCAAAGAGGAGTAGAACTATTAATCCATATGCTACCAAAGTCATCTGAGTCTGACTATTTAGCATTATCTCGCCTAGATGGGACATTATCACTGGTCCTCCAGTTATATAATAGCCCTCATGCCATCCAAAGAATCTTACATCCCTATCAAGGTATTCAGTAAGCTCAACCCTCTTTTCATGTGTGTCTGCTGATGTGTAGAGGTAAAGAGCTATGGTATGACCTGACACATATCTTTTCAGGATATCTTTTGGAATCATGCTTAAAATAGTTGAAAGTTCTGCATCGCTTTTCGGTAATTCACCCAAATAATCCTTTATTAGAGTTGATAACGAATCGCATTGATAAACCATATCTTCTTTTTTCACAATGTAATTCCCAAGCTCGTCCAACCTCTTAAGCTCATCAACTCCAATCTCATCAACATTAAGAACTATCGTGTAGATGTACTGCTTACCCATAATTCTTTCAAGCTCTTTGAACTTAACCATTGCTGGAAGATTCTCTGGGAAGTATTTCTTTATGTCAGTTTCAAGCTTTATTTGAGTGTTCGCATAGGCACCAACGATTATGATTATCAGAGCTAAGGCGAGTATAGCCTTCGGCTTCGAAGCAGTGAGAGATGCTACAGAAGTTAAGACCCTCTCCAAAATTCCAACTTCCCTTTTTTCTTTCACAATCACTTTCTTCTCCTCTTCCCTGTCGAGTATTTTTAGAGCAGCTGGAAGAAAAGTTATTGAAAATATGTAAGCTATTACCAATCCCAAAGACATTATAATCCCGAAGAGTGCGGTCTCTGGAATTAATGTTGTAGCCATTGACATAAATCCTATTACGGTAGTTAGCATTGCAAGGATCACAGCTAAACCCGTTTTTGTCACAGCTATTACAACGGAATTATCTCTATCGTGTCCCCTCATTCTCTCATGCTCATATCTATTCTGAATCTGTGCAGCGTATTCGATAGCTAACCCAATCAGTATCGGCAGAGTCGAGCTTATGTCTGGATCGAGCTTTAAGCCAGCAAGAGGCA
>CAZKQI010000059.1:0-7743 GCA_964554855.1 uncultured archaeon
TGATGAAGCACATGGAGCTTTACCATCAGCAAAATTAGCGGAAGTAGGACATTATTGGCTAACCCCAAGGGATTCACTAATGCATTTAATCCAGTATGCTTTGCCAAGACCAAAATTTATTGTATTAGTTAGTACCTTGTTGAAGAAAGCTCCTTACATTCCTTGGAAAACTAAAATTAAGGAAATTGACTCAAAGCTTGAGTCGTCTAAGAATTATTACGAGGTGTTTAGGCCATATTGGGTAGAATTAAAGAAGCAAATCGTAAGTCAAAATGTGAAAGCCTCTTTACTTATAATTAATGAAGATGGAGTCGAGAAAGCTTAAAAAGCTTAGCGATATCTCTCCTAAAAGTAGAAATTTATTTTTGAGTTTTCGACGAACATCGAATAAATTTTTTTATACCGTCGTTTGAAGCTTGAGGTATGTGCATATTCTGCAAGATTGCAAGGAAGGAAGAAAGAGCTTACATAATTTATGAAAGCGAAAGGGCGGTAGCCTTTTTGGATATAAATCCCTTGAGTAGGGGTCATACTCTTGTAATACCTAAAGATCACTATGAAAATTTCTTAGAAGTTCCAAATGAAATTTTGGAAGACGTTTTCAATGCAGTTAAGGCAGTTTGTGAAAAGCTGAAAGTTTTCAATCCAGATGGTTTTAACATAGTAAGCAATGTGGGTAGACAGGCTGGACAGGTTATAATGCATGCACATATCCACGTAATTCCAAGATACAAGAATGAGGAGGAATACCCTATAAAGTTTGGAAAGCCAGTTGAGATCGATTTGGAGGAAGTATATAAGGAGTTGGTATGAGGGAGATAATTCTTGGAGTGACTGGGAGTGTATCTGCAGTAGAATCATTCAGAATTGCAAGAGAGCTTAAGAAAAGGGGATTTAAAGTTACAGCAGTTTTAACAGATGAAGCTAGGAAATATGTTACAGTGGATTCTATGAAATTTGCATGCGATGAGGTAATAACGAATTTTGATAGGGCTTATCATGTTGAAAAACTTGGATTTGATGGAAGTGCTGATTTACTTTTGATAGCACCCTGTACTGCAAATACGGTATCAAAGATTGCTCATGGCATAGCAGACACAAATGTTACTTTGATGGCTTTAACTGCCTTAGGTAGTGGTAAAAAAGTTTTGATAGTTCCTGCAATGCATTTGGCAATGTACAAGGCAATAGAAGAAAACTTGAATGTTGTTAGAGAAAAGGGTATTGAAATAGTAGAACCAAAATTTGAAGGTTTGAAGGCTAAGATTGCTGATGTCGATAAGATAATTTTGCATGTTGAGAGGGCTTTTAGCAGTAAAGAGTTTGAAGGAAAGAAGGTTGTTGTTACATCTGGCCCTACATTCGAATTCATAGATCCAATAAGGTTTATAAGTAATAAGAGTTCGGGAAGAATGGGTAACGAGTTGGCTTTGGAGTTCTGGAGGAGGAAAGCGGATGTTGTTCTAATTTCCTCAAAGCCAATTCAAATTGATTTACCCAATTTTAAGGTTGTTAAAGTTACATCTGTGAATGATATGTTAAAAGCTGTTTTGAAAGAAATGGAAGATTGCGATTTGTTCGTTTGTGCTTCTGCACCTTCTGATTTCATAGTTGATAGATTAGAATCAAAGATAAAGACGAAAGGGGAGTTCATATTGAAGCTTAAACAGGCTCCCAAGATAATTAGAGAAGTTAGGAAGATTTACGATGGACATATAATAGGTTTTAAGGCTGAAACTGGTTTGAGCGATGAAGAACTGATTGAAGTAGCTAGAAGGAAAATGGAGGATGATAGGCTTGAGATGGTTGTTGCAAACGATGTTAAGGAGAGGGGAATGGGTACAGAGGATACATGTGTTGTCATTGTAACACCTAAGAGAACTGAATGGGTTAAAGGTTTGAAGAAGGATGTTGCAAAGAGAATTGTAAATGTATATGTTGAGGAATATTTGAAATAAAAAATTCAGAATTGGATTCTTTCATCACAGATCAGACGCGGGCTACATCATCACATCCTTAACTTCATCTTAGAGTATTTAGTTTTTCGGTGAATTTTTTAAATTGCCAGTTGTTATCATCGATGATGTTGAGTGACAAAGCTCTAAAAATGGTAAGTGATTTTGTTTTGAGGAAAGTTCCTGAAGGAATGTTTGGTGTTAGAACATTTTGTGCATGTTACAGAAGACTTGATATCAAAAATTTAGATGAACTTGTCAATATTTTAAATGAGGTGTTCGAAAAATTTGGAAATCTTGTGGAGGACTGGGAAGTTAAAGCTTTAGAGCCTTGGCTTAGACCTTATGGAATTGTTATTGAAAGAGGAGAGAGGTATAGGGCAAGAATTGTTAGGAGTGGATATGAGGAAAAAATTGAAGAAATATTCGATTACTATTCATGTGGGATGAAAAAGGGAGCTTTAGTTCTAGCAAAAGCAATTCTCGATTTAGTTGCAAGGGATAAAGGATATAAGGATTTCAAGGAATTGCCTAAGGGAAATCTTAACTATATTTTGAACGAATTTTACGAAATGCTTGAAAAAGATTTAAGCGATGAGGAAACAATCTTTGTACTTAAAACTGTGAAAAATGTTATCGAACTATGTTCGTCTCTTCAAGTGTAACTTGCTTCTTTGCACCAAAAATTGATAAACCAGATAAATCTGGATCTTTAGGTGTTAGCTTTACAATAGATGAAGGTGTTCACGTAAGCACAATTGATGACAATAAAATTTTGTTCAATGGAAAATATGTAAAGATACCCACTTTAGAATACATATTGGAGAGATTTGGATATGATGGAGGAGTTAAAATAGAAACAAATCTTCCTTTGGGATGTGGCTTTGGTTTGAGCGGTGCAATAGCTTTAGCAACATCTCTTAAGATAAACGAAATTCTCAGATTGAATTTACCCTTACTTAAAGTTGCAGATATTGCTCATGAGGCTGAAGTTGTAAATAGGACTGGATTGGGAGATGTTACGACACAGTGTCATGGAGGATTTGTAGTTAGGTATTCAACATCGAAACCATCTAAATGCAAAGTTGATAGGTTTCTTTGGAATGTTGAAATTGATTTTCTTGTTATGGGTGAGATTAAAACTGATGAAGTTATAGAAGGTAATGTTAGAGAAATTTATAAAATAGGAAAAAATACTCTGAAAGCTTTTTTGAAGAAACCATCTCTTGAAAATCTATTTAGAGTTTCAAAGGAATTCTCATTGACAACTGGATTTGCTGACGATGATATAATTGATGCAATAGAAGCAGTTGAAAGTGAAGGTGGTTTGGCAAGTATGATAATGCTTGGAAGGGGTGTATTTGCTTATAAAGGTAGTGTATTGAGAGAGCTTAGAGGAAGCTACTTCAAATCAAATGTTTCATTGTGCGGAATAAGAAAAAACTTATAATGTATTTGAACAAATTCCATTTGAATGAGAGTTTTAGAACTTGATGAAAAGGATAGGTTGATTATAAAAATACTTCAAGAAAATCCAAAAATTTCTCAAACAGAAATAGCAAAGCTTGTAAATCTTTCTCAGCCATCAGTTGGTAGCAGAATCAAAAAGTTGAAGGAGATTGGTGTAATAGACAATTCGTATGGTATAAACCTTAAGAATTCCAGAATGTACGTTCTCAAAGTTGATATAAAATGCAAAAATCCAGATGAGATATTGAGGAAACTTGAAAGCTGTCCTCTATTCCTCAACGGTTTTGTAGTTGCTGGAAATAGAAATCTGATAGTTCTTCTAATTGGTGAGGATCTTCCAACTCTTGAAGCGGTAGTGGACAAGCACATAAGAATTTTACCAGATGTTTACGATGTGGATGTTGGAATAATAGTTAGAACATTGAAGAATACTATAATACCTCTCAATGTTGGATTTGAGAGGGGAGAAAAAGCACCATGTGATTCTAACTGTGGTGAGTGCGAATATTGGAGTAAGATTTGTCTGGGTTGCCCAATAACGGGACATTATAAGGGGAGAGTTTTGAGATAATGTTAAGCTCGATAAAGGATAGGCTATCGGAGATTTTATTTCCCCTAACAGATTTTCTTGCGAGGAAAAAAGTTAAACCAAATCATCTAACGGGATTAGGCTTAATTTTTGGTCTTTTATGCGCTTACACAATTTACTTGGGTAACTTTTTAATTTCCGCAATCTTCTTAATTCTGAGCGGATTGATGGATGTCCTTGACGGTGCTTTAGCAAGAAATAAAGGTATGGTTTCTGATTTTGGTGGATTTTTCGATTCAGTCTTAGATAGATATGTGGACATTGCCATATTTTTTGCATTGGGATTTCAAGTTGATTGGTTTTTTGCTGTATTTGCAATGAGTGGTGCATTGATGGTCAGTTACACTAGGGCAAGAGCTGAAAATATTATTGAGAGGTGCGACGTAGGTATTGCTGAGAGGGGAGAGAGGTTAATACTTGTTTTTATAGGACTTATATTTCCCTTCATATTAAAATGGATTCTTCTCTTGATAGGTATTTTGGCACATATAACAGCAATTCATAGAGTCATATACACATACAAAGCTAAGAAGATTTAGATATCCAAGTTCTTCACATCTTTAGCATGATTTAGAATAAACTCCTTTCTTTCTTCAGCATTCTCTCCCATCAATATTTTAAACATCTTCTCCGCCATCAATGCATCTTCAATTGTAATCTTAACAAGTTTTCTAGTTTTTGGATTCATGGTAGTTTCCCAAAGCTGTTTTGGATTCATTTCACCCAAACCTTTGAATCTCTGAACTTCCGCTCTTCCAATTTTCTTTAGAATCTCTTTCAATTCTCTATCAGAATAGACGTAATAAACTTTATCTCCCTTCTTAACTCTATACAGAGGTGGCAAAGCTATATACACCATTCCAGCCTCTATTAAAGATCTCATGTAACGATAGAAGAAAGTTAAGAGTAAAGTTCTTATATGTGCTCCATCTATATCAGCATCTGTCATTATTATAATTTTTCCATATCTAACTTTTGATATATCGAAATCCTTGCCTATTCCACCTCCTATTGCGGATGCAATTGCCTTAATTTCCTCATTTTTCAAAGCTTTAAGCATTCCAGCCTTCTCAACATTAATTATCTTGCCTCTTATCGGCAAAACAGCTTGAAATCTCCTATCCCTTGCCTGCTTCGCAGAACCTCCAGCAGATTCACCTTCAACTATAAAAAGCTCTCTTTCCTCTACATTTTTGGAGGAACAATCTGCCAACTTTCCCGGTAAAGTTAGAGAAATCTCGGATTTCTTCTTAAGAAGTTCCCTTGCTCTCTTAGCCATCTCTCTAGCTTTCATTGCCAGTAAACATTTCTCTATTATTCTGTTTGCATTCGAACTATGATTTTCCAACCATCTAAGAAATTCTCTATAAATTATAGATTCAATTACCGTTTTAACTTCAGTATTTGTCAGCTTGGTTTTTGTTTGACCTTCAAACTGTGGTTCTGGAATCTTAACGTTTATTACAGCAGTCAATCCCTCCCTAATGTCAGAACCGCTTATGGATTTGAACTTCTTCATGTTCTTCTTGCCATATTCATTTATAGCTCTAGTTATACCTGCTCTAAAACCAGATACATGCGTCCCTCCTTCAACTGTATGAATATTATTTGCAAAAGCTAAAAGGGTTTCATAATCCTCTTCCGTAAACTGAAATGCAACTTCAAAGTTTATTCCATTCTTTTCACCACTTATATAAATAATATCGGAAATTACTTTTTTACCCTCATTCAGATAATTTACAAAGCCTATTATACCTTCTTTAGAGTAAAATTCCTTAAATTTTCCAGTTCTTTCATCAATTAAATAAATCTTCAATCCTCTGTTTAAGAATGACAATTCTCTCAATCTTTCCGCAATCAAGTTATAATCAAAATCTTTGACTTCAAATATATTCGAATCGGGCTTAAATCTTATTTTTGTTCCAGCATCTTTAGCCTCACCAACAACCTTTAAAGGTGTTACTGGTCTACCCCTTTCATATTTTTGGTAGTATATCTTTCCGTTTCTCTTTACCCATACTTCAAGCCATTCAGAAAGGGCATTTACAACCGATAGCCCAACTCCGTGCAAACCTCCAGAAACCTTATAAGCTTTCTTGCTGAACTTACCCCCAGCATGCAATTTAGTCATAACTATTTCTAAAGCTGGTTTTTTGAATATGGGATGTTCTTCTACAGGTATTCCCCTCCCATTATCTTCCACACTTGCCGAACCATCTTTATGTAACGTAACCTTTATTTCCGTACAATAACCTGCTAAAGCCTCATCTATACTATTATCTACTATCTCCCAAAGTAGATGATGAAAACCTCTATTTCCAGTGCTTCCCACATACATTCCAGGCCTCTTTCTTACAGCTTGAATGTCATCAAGGACTTCAATTGCTTCTGCTGTATAGTCCATAGCATTTTGAGTAATACCAATGAATTAAAAAATTTTTATTCATAAATCTTCTCTAAATCTTCCCCTCCATAGAAAATTTCCTGAATAGCATCGTAAATATCTTCCATACCAATCATTTTCATAGCTGAAACTGGAATGAGTGGTCTGAATAAACCAGCATCTTTTAACATCAAAAACAAATCCAAGCTTAAGGATTTATCAGATTCCAAGGTTAAATCGTTGTAAAGATCTTCTAGATTATTACTCCATCCTACAATCTTCTCAACTTCTCTTTCATCCAAGACATCTACTTTTGATAAAGTTAAAACTTGAGGAATGTTCAATCTAAAAACAGCTGATGATGCTGTAAAAGCTAGAGAGACGAAGCCTGAAGGTGTTTTTGAAACTATCGGATCAAAAAGGTATACCATGACACTTCTATCTTCTCCAAAACACCTTACTATTATCTCTCCACTTCTTCTAAGTGTAAACAATTCCATCTGCCCAGGTGTATCTACTAAGACTATTTTTGCCTCATAGAGTTCTATTTCATCCTTTAAATCATCAGCTATCGTCCCAACCAAATCTGCTCCTATTATCTGGGCACCATTCGGCCCAACCTTGTATTTTTCCATTATGCTGTCAAGTGTAAAGTGTTCTCTTACATCTACATCTGGCTGGTAAGGTAACTCATCTGCTC
Source organism: uncultured archaeon (assembly GCA_964554855.1). Lineage (GTDB taxonomy): Archaea > Halobacteriota > Archaeoglobi > Archaeoglobales > Archaeoglobaceae > Archaeoglobus_B. The sequence goes on from CAZKQI010000059.1 coordinate 7,098, forward strand.
CAGGATCCAAATTCACAATTATGTAACTTATCTTCTTTAATTCTAAGAAGTCTGAGAATGCTTTGGTCAAATAAGTTTTACCACTTCCAGCAGTTCCTATGAAGTATACGAAAATTTGTTCTTCCATAAAATTTCAGATACGAATCGATATTTTGTTTTTACTTACAAAACGACAAATAATTCAACTACATATCACTACATATCAATCCATATCTAAATATATCTATATAGATTAGTTAGGCAATCTATATATAATTAATTTACCTAAAATTAAACATGAAACTTAGATACTGCTCAGTAATTTTCTTAGTAATTGCCTTGGTTCTCTGTGGATGTACACAACCTGAAGAAAAAGTTGTTAAAATATACGGAAGTGGAGCAACATTTCCACAGCCACAAATAGAGAAGTGGATTTCGCTCTACGAAAAGGTCAATCCGAACATTAAGATAGAGTATGTTGGTAAGGGAAGTGGAGGAGGGCAAAACGATTTTAAAGAAGGCTTGGTTGACTTTGCTGGGACTGATCCACCAGTGAAGGAGGATCTTTGGAAGGAACTTGAGAAGAAAGGTCAACCATTGCAATTCCCTATAATAATCGGTGCTGTAGTTGTTGTGTATAATATACCAGGCGTTGATAACTTGAAAC
>CAZKQI010000060.1:0-7738 GCA_964554855.1 uncultured archaeon
ATCCCGTTAAATGTTCACCGTATGTATGCACACTCCACCAAGCCCATATGCCAAGTGCAGTTAATATGCCAGTAACAATTACAAAGGCCCAATATCCATACGATTTTCCTTCAATCTTTTTAAAATCTATTTTTGGCACTTCTACATCTGGATTCATAATATCACCTCATAACTTATACTTAACTTTTGGATTTGTGCCAAGATTTGCTCTTAAAGTTATTACTTTTGATGTTCTAACTATTTTAGATACTTCTGAATTTGGATCGTTTAGATTTCCAAATATCAATGCATTGTATGGACAAGCTTCAACACAAACTGGCTTAGGTTCTTTACCCATTGCTCTCTCTTTATCTATCTTCCACAAACAGAATTCACATTTCATTACAACACCATGCTTTCTTATCGGAGCCTCTGGATTTACTACTGTCAAAAGTTCTCTTGGATCCTCAAATAGGAATCTTCTTGCATTGTACGGACATCCTATCATACAATACCTACATCCTATACACCTATGAAGATCAATGACAATTATACCATCCTCTCTCTTATAGCTTGCTTTGGTCAAACAGACTTGAACACATAGCGGATTTTCACATTCCTGACAAATCACTGGGAAATAGAGTGGTTCAGCATCTTCTGTTTCCCTTACTTCATAAATGGCTATGAGATCGTAGAAATATCTGTCACTCTTTGGAATGTTATTGGCTTTGCTACACGCTTCAACACAAGGAGGTCTCGCAATTAAACCACCCCTCGATTTAATGCATTCTGTGCACTTCTCAACATCTATTACCATACCCCACTTGTATTTTGATAGTTCACTATTCCTTCCTTCCTTAAATTCTACAGCTTTACCAGTTGCAATTGCTGTAACTCCAGCCATCGTTAATAGTAGGAATTTACGTCTTGATATCATGCTGATACCACCTCTTAAAACATTCAAGTAGCTTCAACCTTTTCTGTATATCAACTTGGAATTTATTAAGTTTTTGATTTCTATCGATCTCAAAATTTTTTTAGAAAACGGTTTTTAGAGGAGAAAAAGAATGTATCTTTTTAACTTAAAGCTAAAAATATTAAACCAAAACCGTAAATTATTTATGTGTCGTACTGAATTTACTAAAGAGGTGATGGTATGCCAGAGCTTGAAGTTAAAGGAAAGAAGCTAAGACTTGATGAGGATGGATTTCTCCAAGATTGGGAGGAATGGGATGAAGAAGTTGCAGAAGCTTTGGCAAAAGACACTAGATTTGGCCCAGCAATAGAATTGACAGAAGAGCATTGGAAGATTGTAAAGTATCTAAGAGATTACTTCATAAATTATGGTGTAGCACCTCCAATTAGAATGCTGGTAAAGTGGTGCAAGAAAAACGTTAGATCGGATTGTGACTTAAAATACATCTACAAATTGTTCCCACAGGGCCCAGCTAAGGATGCTTGTAGAATTGCTGGATTGCCTAAACCAACTGGCTGTGTCTAATCATTTTTCTCTTGCACTTCTTACAAATTTTTCAACCATCAGAGGATAACTCAAAACATGAACATGAATATAGCTGGCTAATGTATTTTTAACAACTATTCCATCGTATCTACCATCTACACCCTTTCCCCTCTTAACCCTATAAGCAAATTCTAGTCTTTCCAATGGTATCACTTCAGAATAATGGAATTCATGCCCTACGATAGTATCTCCCACTCTACTTATTGGATTTTTCCTAATTACTTTATGAATGCAGTAACCCAAAGCTCTAAATTTCTTTTCCATCCTCGTTTTTATTGGCAAAAATCCAACCATATCGTATTCACCACTCTCAGTAATTATACTCTCTCCCAAGAACATCAATCCACCACATTCGGCATAAACAGGTCTTCCACTATTGCAAAATTTGTAAACAGATCTCCTAAAAGACTTATTCCTCTCAATCTCTTCAGCAAATACTTCAGGAAATCCCCCGCCAATATACAAAGCATCTATTTTGGGTAATTTCCTATCTTTGAGTGAATCAATCACTACCACTTCAGCCTTTGAAGATAGGGCATCCAAGTTGTCCTGATAGTAAAAGCAAAAAGGTTTATCTCTTATTACTCCTATCCTCACATTCTCCCTCTTCGATTTAAAAATAGGATTTTCTGGTATATCATCAATTTCTGGAGCATTATATGCTATATCTATTACCTTCTCAACATCTACATACCTCTCAACAATATCAGCCAAATTTTCTATAACTTCATATATTTCATTCCTTTCATGAGCTGGAACTAAACCCAAATGTCTATAGGGCATTTCTACATTTTCTCTCGGTATCAAACCAATAACTCTCATCTTCGCAAGAATTTCTACAGACCTTTTAACCTTGAATGCATGCCTAGGATTTCCAATCCTATTCAGTATAACCCCCTCTATATTTACATTCCTATCGAAGAGCTTGTATCCTAAAAGCATGGCAGAAATGCTCCTATTTATTCTCTCAGCATCAGCAACTAAAATAACTGGTGACTTTAATATTTTTGCAACGCTTGCAGTGCTTCCCCTTTCATCCAAAGCATCATGAGAATCGTACAATCCAGTTTTACCCTCTATAACAGCTATATCAGCACCTCTAAAAGACCTTTCAAAAGATTCAATTATATCGTACTTTGAAAGCATGAAATCATCCAGATTTCTCGAATACCTTTTTGTGGCAAAGTAATGGAATATTGGATCTATGAAATCTGGCCCAACCTTGTAAGGTTGAACGATGTATCCCCTTCTAACAAGCGCTCTCATCAATCCTATTGCTATTGTTGTTTTTCCTACCTTGCTTTTAACTCCAGCAATTGTTATACGAGGTATGTCCATCAAAGACAGGAACTGTTTACCTTATATAACTCTTGAGTTCAATTTAAAGGGATGATAATAGGTGTTGATGTTGGTGGGACGAATGTGGATATAGTCTACTACGATGGAGAATTTAAGCATGTTGCAACATTTCACACAAAAGATGTTGTTAATAGACTAAATGAGATTTTGGAAGAGATTTCAAGAAAATTTAAGGCTAAAGCAGTTGGAATTGGATTTGCAGGATGGATAAGAAATAGAAAGATCCTAAAAGCTCCAAATATAAGACATATAAAAGATATAAATCTTTCAATTCAGTTTAAGATTGAAAACGATGCAAACTGTTTTGCATTGTATTCTTCACAAAAATTTGGTTTCAGGAATCTAATTGGAATAACTATTGGGACTGGTATAGGAAGTGGTATAATTGTTGATGGAAAAATTTACAGAGGGACTGGGTTGGCTGGCGAAATAGGTCACTGGTTTGTTGGCGGAGATAAGGCTTGCACTTGTGGAGGGAAAGGACATTTGGAGGCATATTTTGGAGGTTGGAGTTTTGAAGAAAGAGGATTAAGTCCAAAAGATTTGGTTGAAAGTGGAAAAATTTATAATTTAAGTGAATTCAAAACTTTTTGCATTTGTATAGCCAATGCAATAACACTTTTAGATGTTGAATGCGTTGCTTTTGGAGGGAGAATAGGGGGATCATTGGAAGAGGAAATGTTAAGGGAAAAAATATACAGGTATCTGATGCCAGAGTTTAGACCAGAAATAAAAGTTCTTAAAGATCCTCTTGCAGTTGCTAAAGGAGCTTGCTTGGCGGTGATGGAATGAAGGTAAATGAGATAGAATTTAGAAGGTATACGGTATTTTACAGATGCATAGGTGTTGAAAAGATTGTTGAAGCTTTGAAGAATTTGGAGAGTGCAAAAGTAGATGATAGAACAATTGAAGAAATTGCTGAAAAAGTTTTAGAAAATATAGGAAGAAAGGAATTTGACTTTGATTTGAATGTTACTCTAAGATTGAATGACCTCAAATTCGAGTTTGAAAAAATAAAATTCTACTTTAGATCTGTAGAAAATCCAGATTATTTGGCAATAAGCACATCACCTAAAAGAATTAGGGTTGTTGCAAATTTAAGAGATGATTACGATTTCATTTTGAATTTAAGTGAAAAGGTTTCTGAGCATATCAAAACATCTCTAAATATTAAGAATGCCTACGAATTTATTGATATTGATAGAGTTAGATACTTTTTTAACGAAAAAATTTCATGTTTTTTGGGATTCAAATTTATAGATATAGTTAAAGATTTCATCGATATTGCTTTGAAGGATTTCGAAGATAGAATTATCATTGCAAAAAGCTGTGATGCTCTAAAATATCTAAAAAGATTTCGTGAGATTGTTTTTATCTTGAATTGTCCCATTATGCTTGATGAAATTCTTAAGAGAACTGAATTGTCTAAAATGAGTGGTAGAGAGCTTAGAAAGTTGGGATACAGCAAAGATGATGTTATAAAGCCTGAGGAAATTGTTTTTTATATGCTGAAGGTGATAGAATGAAGCTTGAAGAGATTGAAAAGGAAATTTTATCATGTAGAAGATGTGAGCTTTGGAAATTCAAGAAGAATTATGTGCCGGGAGAAGGAAATTCGAAAGCTAAAATTGTTTTTGTTGGTGAAGCACCTGGGAGGGAGGAGGATATTCAAGGTAGGCCATTTGTAGGAAAAGCTGGGAAGTATCTCACAGATGTGTTAAAAAAACTTGGAGTTGAAAGAAGTGATGTTTACATAACAAATGTCCTGAAGTGCAGACCTCCAAATAACAGAGATCCAAATCCTGAGGAGATAATGGCTTGTAAGCCATATCTATTGAAACAGCTCGATATTATAAAGCCAGATGTGATAGTATGCTTAGGTAGGTTTTCTTCTTCAACCATCTTAAGAGATTTTGGACTTGAGTTCAGAGGTATAAGTAGGGATAGAGGTAGAGTTTTTGAAGTTAAAAAATGGGGGAAAATTGTGCGTATAATACCTACATATCATCCAGCAGCAGTTCTAAGAAATAAATCATTTTCAGATTCTTTTGAAAGAGACTTAAGAATTGCATTGAGTATTTCAAAGAGAAAAACATTGCTTGATTTTTTAGAATAGATATTTAAGTGCCAATATTATCATGAGAGAACCCAATGCAATTCTTATAATCTTCTCAGGTATGTATTTTTGAATTCTCGAACCTATGTAAATACCAAACAGTCCACCGAAACCCATTGAAAGACCTATATCCAATTTTGGATTATAGCCAAGTAAAGAATAGCTGAATATTCCAAAGACGGAAGAAATAAATGTTCCGAATAAATTTGCACCGGCTATTGCATAAGGTGGAAGTTTAAATAATCCAATAAGTATAGGAGAAATCAATGCACCACCCCCAACTCCATAAATTCCTCCTATTATGCCAATTAAAAGAGAGGCTGTAAAAACCTTTATTGGCTCAAATTCATAAATTCTATCCATTCTGAACTTTACCTTCCAAATACTCATCTTTTCAACAACTATGGCTTTAGCTACTGCATATCTCCTTAGGGGTCTGAGAACACTTATACCCAAGAAAAGTAAAACTATTCCAACTACAAGCTTGAATCTTGCAAATTCGATCAGAAATTTTGTTCTAATAATGGCACCAGAAAATATTCCAAAGAAGTATCCAAGAATCATGAATGAAGACAGTATCCAAAGAAATCTACCCTCCCTCCAATATCTGTAAACTCCACTCGGTATTGCTATAACATTATAGAGAAAATTCGTTGCATTTGCCGAAGGATCTCTAATTCCCAAAACACTGATCTGAAAGGGCATCAGTAGAATTGCCCCAGATATTCCAGCAGGCGATGTTACCAAAGCAATAATGAAAGCTGTCAGAAAAGATAGAATAATACTATTTAAATACATAAACTCCCCTTAATTATCATTACGGAGTTCTTTGAATATCTCAGAACACTATCAGTAACTTTACTGAATTTTGGTATTTTAAGAATTATACATGTTGCTCTACAATTTTTAGCAATTCTAAGAATCTCTTTGCATGGATAACCTATTCCAACTTGGCTTTCAGCATTTATACCATTAGATTCCAAATCTTTTTGAATAGATTCTATTACATTCTTCGATCTTTCGAAAATTTCATCAAACACTTGTTTAGTTGATTCTGGAGGAAGCATGGGTTCAACTACATGAGTAATGTAAACTTTTTCGGATACGTTACCTATATTGTAGAGAATTTCTGGAATTTTGCTATCAAGTGGATAATGAACATACAACACTCTCTTAAAAACATCAATATTATCCTTAACTACTAAAACTGGTATCTTAGAATTTCTTGATACGCCTTCTGCAACGCTACCCAATAAAATTTTTCTGAGAGATCTCCCCCTATGACCCATAAATATCATATCTGCATGTTCTTCCTCTGCAACTCTAACAATCTCTTCTGTAGGATCTCCAACAGGTACATAGAATTTCTCACTCTTAATTCCATAATCTTCCAAGAAATCGAGCAATTCAAGTATTTTTTCCTGTGCATAATTCATTTCTTCCTTTATAGCTTCTTTAAGATTGACAAAAGGAAGAGAAAGCTTATGAACGTTTATTACCCTTACAATCACAACTTCATCTATCAAATTCTTGTATCTCATAAGTACATTTAATACTCTATGGGAATGATCCGAAAAGTCTGTTGCATACATTACCCTCCACATATCACTTACACCGTAATTGAAACCGTCTTTAACTGCACAATATATTAAGTTTTTCTATTTTTCCAGAGGACAGAAAAGTATAATACTGATTACTAATTCTTAATAACTATGATGATAGGACTGACTCAGGTTCAAAGGGAAATTTTAAATGCTCTTATCACGCTCTACAAGAAAAAAGGTCTGCCTGTAAAGGGTGAAGAAATATCAGAACTAATTGACAGAAATCCTGGAACAGTTAGAAATCAAATGCAAGCTTTAAGAGCTCTAGGATTGGTAGAAGGTGCACCCGGACCTAAAGGAGGTTATAGGCCTACAGCAAAAGCTTTTGAGTTTCTCTCAATTACAGAGCCAGATAAAGCTGTTAAGGTCCCTGTCATAGTTAACGGAAAGTTAATTGAAGATTTGAGTGCTGAGGAATTGATTTTCCCTTCACTACCACATCCAGAAGTCTGTGAGGCAAGAGTTAGAATGGTTGGAGATATCAAAAATATTTCTCCAGATTCCGAGATAATAATAGGTCCAACGCCAGTAAACGAAATGATGGTATTTGGGAAGGTTATGGGAAGGGATGATACTGAAAAAGTTGTAATTATATCTGTACAGAAAATATATGCAATTCCTAAGGATACTGTAGGAATGCACATGTCAAGCCCTATAATAACTGTTGATGCCAATGATGACATAGTAAAAGCATCTAAGGTCTTATTAGGAAATAAGATTCACAGAGCACCCGTAAAAGAGAATAAAGAATTCATAGGAATATTCTCACTTAGAAATGCTATTCAAGCCTTCATTGAAGGTAAAAGCAATTCAAAAGTTAAGGAATTTATGGATCCAACCGTAATTAAGGTTGAAAAAGATACAAAGCTTAGTGAAGCTTTGCGGTTGATGAGAGATTACGATGTCAGATTGATAGTTGTTACGGAAGAGGGTAAACCTGTGGGTGTAATTACAGATTATCAGATCTTAACAAGGCTTGCACCCGAGCAAGTCTCTTATAAACATTAAATTCTTCAATTCTTCTCTGACTTAATATGTCTTTTAAGAAATCTATCACTTCATCATAGGTCTTAACATCGACAGGATATGGAACACCATCTTTACCACCTAAGGCAAAGCAGAATTTAGCTGGATCTGTCCTATCGTAAGGAGTATTAT
>CAZKQI010000061.1:0-250 GCA_964554855.1 uncultured archaeon
GCTATTAAGGAAGATTATATTTGTGCGATACACTGTATTCCTATAATTCTTGGAATAAGTGAATCATTACTTTAACAAGTTTTCGGCTGGCCGAAAGTACAATATTCCAAAAAATTTGGTATATATGTTTGGAGAATTAAAATACAAAATATCTATAAAAATTTTTAATAAATTTAAATATAATAAATATTTTATAGTATAAATAATGTTTTAAAACAATTTTTATTTAAAATTATTTTTACGAATATTT
>CAZKQI010000061.1:260-7736 GCA_964554855.1 uncultured archaeon
AGATAAAGGATATATTCAGAATGAAAGGCTTTGAAAAGTGCATAGATTCAAGTTTAAGCACAAGGAAACTGTTGTAACAATACTCTTAGATGAAAAAAAGTATTATGATGTTATAATTGATGCAATACTTGAAGCTCGTAAGGCAATTGAATTTAAAATAAGAAATGATCCCTTTTTTCATACAACTCTCGAACCTTACGATTGCGAAGGTTTTATAATTGGTAGGATGTGTAAGGCATCGAAAATTGCTGGAGTAGGTCCTATGGCATCTGTAGCCGGTGTAATTGCTCAGTATGCAGTTGAAAGGGCTGTTGAAGAAGGAGCTAATTTTGTTGTTATAGATAATGGTGGTGATATTGCTATGTATTTGGACAGACCAATAAAAATAGGACTTTTCACATACTCAAACAAATTCTGCTTCGATATAGATGTTAGGGGGTTTTATTCTGTTTGCACTTCAAGCGGAACTTTGGGTCATTCTATAAGTTTTGGATTTGCAGATGCTTCAACTGTTTTTGCTGAAGATGCTTGCATTGCAGATGCCTTTGCAACAGCATTGGGAAACATTATTTTGGAATATTTTGATAAGATTGAAATTGAAAGAACACTTAAAGAGTTTTGGAAAAAAGCTAAGAATTACATCTTGGGAGCTTTGGTCGTTAAGGGAGATATAATTGGCATGGTGGGAGAAGTTCCCAAAGTATTTAGGGGTGAATTTAAAACAGATCTTATAACGAGAGGATAGCCCAATTAATGGAATATACAATTCTTTTTCCATCCTCTTTGCTAACTACAACTCCAGCTCTTTCAAGCCTCTTTAAATGATATCTAACAGTCTCTATATTCATATTTAGATCCCTTGCAATTTTTCTTGCATGCGCTTCTTCATTCATAAGATATTCAACAATCCTTTTTGCATTTTCGTTGTTAATTGTCAAAGCAATCATTAAATCCTCTTTTTCCATTCCCGTAGGTATGTATATTATCTTGTTTCCAACCTTTTCAGATCTTATGAGATTTGCTCTTTCAAGTATTCTTAAATGCCATGTTGCTGTAGATATGGATATGTTAAGATCTCTTGCAATTTCTCTCAAATGAATACCAGGATTGTCCAGAATGTATTCGTATATCCTTCTTCTCATATCGTTCAATAGAACCCTTTCTGCATCATCAACAACAATCAACAAACTTAGCAACTCTACAAACTTCCTCAATCCTTTATGTGTAATTATTAGAGCAATAGGTATAAAAAGAAAGATTGTATGCCAATAAAAATCTTTTTTCACTTCTTTTATTGAAACTGCTGTGAGTATATTAGCCAAACAATCATCTCTTGGTTCAAAACCTATGTAAATTATTTTTCCAACTCTTATTACAGCATTTCCACCATCTTCATACTTTGCCAGTATCTCACCGTAGTTAGGAAGGTTGTATAACGCATGAACTTCTACAGAACCAATAGAAAGAGGATCATTCATCCACACAATCTTTGTGTATCTCTCCTTCTTAACTCCCTCACCAACGACAAGCTTTACATCGTAATCTGTGCAATCATTGACAAAGCCTAAACCAGATATATTTAATTCTGTGCAAACCTTCACTGGTTTGAAAACATACGGTGTTGGCTGGTCTATATAGAAAACTGGACGTCCTTCTACGTATTCAATGTAAACATCTTTTGAATAAGCAATCTTCGTTATATCTTTAAATTCCAAATGTTGTGCGCTAACTACACCGATTATAGCAATTATAGCGATTACTGTAATTGGTGTCCTCACATATGTCATTTGATCCTTGTTCATAAAAATTAATCTAAAGTTATCGGTGGCATGAAGAGTAGTAGGTAAAGGCCTAAAGCCATAGATATAGGTGAAAGTATTATCAGCACAACTGCTACAATTGGACTGAGTGCTATTATTCCTAGGAGTATAAGTACGGCTATTTCCATTAAAACGAGTGATAGCGATACAAACATGGCACCAAATATGCCCCTTCTCTTCCTCTTTTCCGAAATTTCTCTAATTCTTCTCATAACTTCCTCATCCAATCGCACCACCTCTCAAATATGCTTCTAAACCCAAATTCAGAGCAACTTTAACAGCATCAATTTCACTTAGATATACCGGACAATGATGCTCTATCGATAGTGCAATGGCTTTGGCAGAATTTAGTGGGATGTCGTACAATTCATGAATTTCTCTTGTCAATTCTTCATTCGGATCTATGAATTCAATTCCAGCTGGTAACTCTCTACCTACGGGTACACCGTATGGCACGTATATCTTTTCTGTTAGTGCAATTTCATTCAAGCTGAAAACGGCCGAATCAAAAACATATGCCCTTCTAATTAAAGCGAGAGGTATTATAAGCCATGTAGGTAAAATTGTCAGTGGAAGTATTGTTGCTATGGTGTATCTATCGGCTTTAATTTGATTTATCTTGATACCCATTAAATTTAATGTGTTCATGACATTTGGCTGTACAACTGGATAGATTAGAGGAACTACACTTGGTGTCCTAGGTAGAACTTCTACAGGGGGGGTTGATATTACGGGTGGTCTGCTTGGCGGTTTTTCGGGATATATAACCTTACCTCCTCCCCCTCCTCTCAAAGGCAGTCGTGGTGTTGCTTTAATTGGTTGTAGTGTTATGTTGAACCCTTCAATGATACCGTATTGAAGATATGATTTTCCAATCCTTGTAGCGGGATATACTTCAACTTGGCAAGTCTCATTTGCAAGTGGTATTACTTTGACAAAAAATCCTAGAGCATTTGATGTTTTCACAATTACAGTTCTATTCCATATTTCATTTGGTTTGAGTTCGGAAGATATCTTAAAGAGTTGTGTTGAATTATTAAATGTGTGCGGTGGTTTGCTCTTATTCACATAACCTATTACTGTAACATTCACTGGTATTTTCAGTGTATTGTGAACGCTGAAGTTTGCATACACCCAATTGTTTGAATAACTTTTCTCTATGGAAAATGGAATAGATGTGGAGAATTCAACTTTTGCACTTTCATAAACATTGAATTCGAGTGTTCCATCTTCAAGCTTAGCGTTACTACCAGAACCTATCAATGTGAACGATTTGGATGATTTTGCTTTTATTTTTTCTTTGAATAATATCTTATCATTTATCTGGCAATTTAAACAATCTTGAATCCAGTCGGGCTTGGGAAAAGTTATATTTACATCGACAGCATAGGGATAATCGTTTCTAACATTAAATGTTACCTTAAATCTATTAGAATTTCCAGTAATGTTACAGTTTAAGCTAATGTTGAACTTTGAGATGCTTACTGAATGGTAATCGACATATTTAACATTTTCCTTCGGATTTACGACTGGAATGTGTATCGTTGTGTTCTTGTAAGATACATTTACATCAGTTATAGTAAAATCATATGTGTTCGTGAAGTTCAGCATTACGAAGTCCTCGCTAACACTTTGAACATAATTAAAACTGTAAGGAGCTTTTATCTGAGTTCTTTCTGGTTTGTAGTATACTACTCTGTATTCTACAAGGCATGCACTTGTTAAATGAACTGTAAGTAGAATTATTATTATAGCTAAAAGTATCTTAGCTCTCAAACGTAACACCTCCATTTGGATCTATTCCGATGGAGTATGAATCACTTATACTATACTCGTTAGTAGCTGATAAGTTTAGATAGACGTATTTTTTCTCTCCAGCATTTATTACGTCAAATCTCCAGTAATAGATGTTACTGGAGTTGTTCATGTAGCTGTAATCACCACTTACGGAATTTATAGTTAAGTTTTCAGGCTTGATCCAGTAAACGTTGATGTTTCTCAAGTCTATATAAGATTTTACTGCTATCGTCACATTCAAATGATCTTTTTGCCAGAAAACTGTGATCCCAGCAAAAATATTTATTTTCTTGATAATTAAATAGTCGGGGCCGAATTCAGAAGTTCCATCAATTGTGGTTGTAGCAGTTATTAAAGCATAATTCTCAACACCCTTCCCTTTAACATCAATCCATCCCTTAAAGTAACCGCTCGAATTAGCGATTAATTCTCCAAGATATATCCAACCCTCACCGTAGTAATCGCTGAGAATTGTACCATTTGAAGATACGTTATTTCCGATTAAGTTGTCTCCACCAGTTGAGTTCTTAACCAAGTAAATTTCGACAATAGCATTTCCAAAGTCTGAACTACCACCATTTTTACCTATATAACCTTCAACGTAGAGATGAGTTCCATTGAATTCGGCGTAAGTTATGATAGGATAATCTATACCGCAATTCGTTTGACTGCAATTCAGCAGTCCATCGTTTGAAGTCACATTATCTCCATTGTTAGCTATTGTATTATTGTCAGTAGTTGTGAGATCTATTCCAAGCCTTCCATTGCTGTAGATGGAATTCTTTGTTACAGTTACATTGTAAACGGCAGAACTATCACTTCTACCAGTAATTAGAATTCCTTGTCCTTTATTGAATCTCACAAGATTGTAAGCAACTAAGCTATCATTTGCATTTATCCTTATACCAGCAAATTCTGATACCACTCCACTTTCATTTCCTACATTATTATATTCAACTGTGCAGTTAAATATTCTTATTCCCGATTTTGCATACCAAGTCTCTATACCTTGTGCCGCAGCAAATGACGAGATGCAACGGTCTATTGTAACATTACTAGCATAACTTTCAATACCAATGTTATCACCACCATCGAAAATTCTCGCATTTCTAAAACTAATTATGTTCTCTGCAAAACCTTTTTTCACATTGCTCGTGTAGAAGAGCAAACCGTAACGCTCTGCAAAAGCTACTATCGTATTTCTTACAGTCGTATTGTTTCCTTCAATCCACAATCCAGCACCACCAATTCTATTAAGTCCACTAAGTGCAGGATCTGTTCCATTGGCTCTCAATCCAGAGAATACGTTTTCAATTAGTGTGTTATTGGCATAAATTCTTATTCCACCGGGATAAGTGTTAGATTTCGATCCAAAAATCGAGAAGTTTCTGAGAATCGAATTATTAGCTGTAGCGTTAAGCTGAAGAATTGGGTTGAGCGAAGAACCGTATATCTCAATTTCTGGCTTCGGAATTGGATAGAGCAATGCCTCATCACCGCTGAATGGATCTCCATCAAATCCAACACCAACTGGAATTGGATTGCAAGAATTTTCAAGCTTAGCTTTAGTATAATTGTAGCATACACATCCACTATTTGAATCGTTAATAGACAAGTTCACTTTTAGAACAGTTGCATCGAATTCTACGGTATCACTGAAGTAAAGAGGGCCGAAAGATGAATTCAATTGAATAAACCACCATCCTCCATTTGAATCCTTAGAATTCGGATTTTCAATCATTACAAAATAAGATCTCTGCTTTCCAGCTATTGCATTGGCATTTTGAATGAACTGTCTCAAACAGCCTTGGCAGAATCTTGGATTTACTTGATCATCGTCAAAATCTTTCGTATTCACGATCACACTGAAGTTAAAGCCAAAATCTAAGCTTTCATTGTTGTATTTTGATACATTTATAGCTATATAGTGTTCGTAATTTGATCGTATCGTTTTCATAGATAAATCATCCACATAGTATTCGTAACCACCATGAATTACAATTCTGTCAAATTTAGTATATTTGTTATTTGTTGTATTAACACTCGTAGCAAATGTTCCATTTAAATAATACAATTCCAGTCTTATCGTTCCGTTAGAGAATATGTAGAACTTAAATTTGTACCATTCATCTTCTGGAGGATCCCATTTTACAGAAGAACTTATACTATTAGCAACTCCGTTTTTTCTAATATCTATCCATATTAGATTATTTTTGTGATTTACTGCAATGCTGTATCCATTGAAGTTTTCATCTTCTATACCAATTCTATCTATTGAACCACCACTCCAACTACTTGGTCTGTATATCCAACCTTCAAGAACTATATCTCTTCCAATATAGTAGGGTAACAATTTGTAACCACCATTGGGATCGTTGTAGTTGCTCTTCTTTAGAGAATATACTCCAGATAACGACGTATCATTGGATTGGCTCACAACGCCATTTCTATAATTTTTCCATCCCTCCCATTTTTCAAAATCATCGAAGAACAAAACTCCAAATCTATCGCTTAAATTTGGATTCTCTCCTCCAAACTTATCTTTAATAATCCATGTTGAACCATCATAATCCATCTGATAGGTCTGTTCAGCCCATATATAACTTGAATTGTAGTCTGGATTATAGCTTGTAACATTTACACTTTTCGAGTCAACTGCAACGAAATACGTTTTTGAAATATCTTTTACAACTCTAAAACTGTAGTAACCGCTTTCATTTGTTGAGTTTAAAGATAAAAGTCTATCATAATCGTTGAGAATTCTATCTCCGTTATCTTCAAAAAGAGCAACTCTAACTTTATTAAGTCCAAGATCTTCTCCATTGTTAGTTCCAAGAGGATAGATGTCGTTAAAAACTTTACCTGTTATATTTAATGTCTCTGGCTCTTTAAGCCATAGGCCATTGGGATCATTTACGGCTATTACATACCAATTTTCTGAAGATGTAAAATCTTCAACTACAATTTTCCAGATTCCAGTGTTTCCATACATTTCAAATGTATCCCAGTTTCCATTTGAAGTAGCTGTAAATTCACCATAAATGGATCCGTTCGGTCTGTAAACTCTAACTTTTAGTCCATCTCCATCGTATATTGCTAATCTAAAGTTTTTACCAAAATACCAGTATGTATGGCTACTGTTGAGCGTTGTCGAATTTCCGACAATATCAGCTATGTTCGAACCATAAAAAATGTTACCATCTACGTAGTAACCTATCTGAACAAGGGTATTAATTTCATCTATACCAGAGAAAATTATGCTATAGTATTCCCAATTTGAAGTGTTGTAGGGAGTGTTAAAAATTGTACGTGGTGTATAAACTACAACTACCCACCACAATCCGAAAGCGTTGTTAGTTGGAATTGATGTATTGTTTGTTATATCCCAAAGCCATGCGACAATACTATAATTTGTGGCTAAAGTTCCATTAGGATAAAAAACATAAATTTGATATATATTAACAATCCGAAAACTTTCGCTTCTATTTCCAGTGAAGTTTATCCAAAAACTATCTCCACTTGGAATGTATACTCTAAATATATGGTATATCTTGTAGTACCAATAATTAGGAATTGCAAGCGAAAATCTACCTTCATAACCTACCCATCCTATTCCGCCATCATCTTCAATTATACCGTTTACTTTTCCATCCACATCCAATTCACTGCCATCCTTAATCCTTAAAACAATCGTGTTGTTTACCATTAAAACGGAAAAAGAATTCCAAGAAACTTTTGAAGGATTGAACTTGTAATAACTAACTGAAGTTTTTGGAGTCAAATTTGGATGTACAATTTTTGAACTTTCAGGTAACTCTTCATTTAGGATGTTACCTAGATTTATATTATCTTTTAATAT
>CAZKQI010000062.1:0-7694 GCA_964554855.1 uncultured archaeon
CCTACGGGACGGGACCCTGAATCCCGCGCCTTTTCCTGACTCGGCAACCCCCGCTATTTCGAATTGATCAAGAGATGTATAAGACATTTTTGATTTAAAATTTTTACAGATAAACAGTAAGTTTTAGCAAAGTTATTTAATTAGATATGAATTGCTCAATTCAATGGAAACACTCATGGAGATGGCAAAAGTGGGAAAATATCCAGAATGGCTTAAAAATGTTGCCAAATCAGAAGGTATTGAGTTAGATAAACTCGTAAAGTTAATAGCTAAGGGAGAAGTTGTAGTTCCCAAAAATATTGATAGAGAATTAAAATATCCTAAGGCTATAGGTAGATTTGTTAGCACTAAGATAAATGCAAATGTAGGAACATCAATAGATTATATCGATGTTGATGATGAAGTTGAGAAAGCAAAAATAGCTCAGAAGTATGGGGCAGATGCAATAATGGATTTGTCTACTGCAGGAGATTTAAATTATATAAGGAGGAGATTATTAGATGTTACTGAAGTTCCATTCGGAACAGTTCCAATTTATCAGTCCGCAAGGATGAAAAAAGTTGTAGTGGATATGGATGAAGACGATTTCTTCAAGTCTGTAGAAATTCAGGCTAAAGATGGAGTAGATTTCATGACAATTCATGCTGGAATAAATAAATTTACCCTCGATATTTTGAAGAAATCTGATAGATTGCTTGGAGTAGTAAGTAGGGGCGGTGCAATAATAGTTGGATGGATGGTTCACAATGAAAAAGAAAATCCTTATTATAAAGATTTTGATTACTTACTCGAAATTTTGAAAGAATACGATGTCACAATAAGCTTGGGAGATGCGTTAAGACCTGGTTGTCTCCACGATTCTGATAGAGCTAAATATGCTGAATGGATTGTATTGGGTGAGTTGGTTGAGAAGTGTAGAGAAAAAGGAGTTCAGTGCATTGTTGAAGGGCCTGGACACATGCCAGCAGATCAAATTGCTTCTGCCGTAAAGGCTATGAAGGTAATAACAAAAAATGCCCCTCTCTATCTTCTTGGCCCCTTAATTACAGATATTGCATTGGGTTACGATCATATAGCTGGAGCAATGGGTGCTTTGATAGCTGGTATGGCTGGTGCCGATTTCATATGCTATCTAACTCCAGCAGAGCATTTAGCTTTGCCAACAGTTGAAGATGTTAAAGAGGGTGTTATAGTTACAAAAATTGCCGCTCATGCAATAGATTTGATCAAAGAGGGTGTTAAAGATAAAGCTAGAAGGATCGATTACGAAATGTCTTTGGCAAGAAAGAACTTCAATTGGAGAAAGCAGTTTAAATTGGCAATAAACGGTGAAAGAGCTAAGAACATATGGAAAAGGAGGAAATCAAAGTTCGCATGTTCAATGTGTGGTGATCTATGTGCAATAAAGATTGCCCAAGAAGCTCTAGAGCGTAATGTATTTAATTCCAAATGTGGGCAATCTGAATCATGAAGTATCCAAAAAGAGTAAAAACTTTCTGTCCCTTCTGCGGGAAACATACAATTCATGAAGTGGAGAAGGTAGGTAAGGGTAAACAGAGTGCTCTCAAATGGATTAACAGGCAAAAGAAGAGAAGAGGAAAGGTTGGAAATTTAGGTAAGTTCAGTAAAGTTCCAGGTGGAGACAAACCTACGAAAAGAGTAAACATAAGATTTAGGTGTACTGAATGCAAGAAAGCTCATTGCAGACCAACTTGGAGGGTTAAGAGGTTTGAGTTGGTTGAGAAGTGATGAATATGGCAAATTTTCTAAGAGTGGTTTGCCCAGATTGTGAGAACAAACAGATAATTTTCAGCCATCCTTCAACTGTTGTAAAATGTTTGGTTTGCGGAAGAACGTTGGCAGAACCTACGGGAGGAAAGGGAAAAATTAAAGCTAAGATCGTTGAGGTTTTAAGTTAAAACCAAATCTATCTATATCTCCATTCTTTATTCTTGTTGCGGAAATTGGCTTACCATCGTATGCAACAACAAAATCTACTACAATAATTGTTATGAGTTTTTTACCCAATTCTAATCTTTTTTCGTTAATTTTTCTAGCCATTTCATAAGTCTCTGGTGAAACAATTATGTAATCAAAATCCTCTTCCAATGTTCTACCGTATGGATCCTCTATCTTAACTACACTCACATTAAATCCGTAGTTTCTCTTAACATAATCTCTCAAATTTCTAACCCTTACATCGTATGGTAAAACTGTTCTAAATCTCTTTCGAGCCATTTCATCACTTGTTACACCAAAAACAATATTTTTACCTATACTGAATGCCTTTCTTATCAGTCTCTTATGTCCTTCATGGAGAGGATCGAAGGTTCCTCCAAGGGCAATTTTCACACATACAATTTTTGCAAGGTTTTAAAAGTTTGTAGTAAACATTTTCCTATGAAGTACAGATTTATTGATCACACGGCAGATGTTGCCTTTGAAGTTTTTGGAAAAGATCTGAATGAATTGATAGAAAATGCAACATTAGCATTTTACGAAGCTTTTATTTACACAGAAAGATTGGAAGAAAATAGGAAATTTGAGATAGAAGTTGATGCAGATTCTCCAGATTATTTGCTTTACAATTGGTTAAACGAGTTACTCTTTGCATTTGATACAATGTTCTTTGGAGGAAAAAAAGTTGATTACGTAAATGTTTATGAAAATGATATTCTTAGAGCTGAGGGAGTAATTGTGGGAGGTACATTGAAACCAGAGATTGTGAAGGTTGAGCCAAAAGCTATAACTCTACACAAATTTAAAGTTAAAAAAAATGGTATTTGGAGAGCTTATGTTGTTGTAGATATTTAACCGAAAAGAGCTCCTAATCCTTCCAAAGCCTCTTCCTCCTTTTCCTCTTCCTCCTCCTTCTTCTCCTCTTCCTTCTTTTCCTCTGCAACTTCTGCTTTTGTTACAGGCTGTACTGTTACTGGAGCAAAGGTAGCCTTAGATATTGCCTCATCTATATCTATGCCCTCCAATGCAGATACCAAAGCCTTAACCCTTGCCTCATCAACTTCTACACCAGCAACTTCAAGTACAGATTTTAGATTTTCCTCATTTATCTCCTTTCCAGCTGCATGCAACAGCAAAGCAGCATACACATACTCCATAAAACATCACCTCCTCTAACCGAAAAGAGCTCCTAATCCTTCCAAAGCCTCTTCCTCCTTTTCCTCTTCCTCCTCCTTCTTCTCCTCTTCCTTCTTTTCTTCCTCCTTTTCAACTTCAACAACTTTTAATGACTTATATAATTCTGGAATGAGTGAAGCTAAAGCTAAAGCTTGACTATGAGCTTTTGCAATTACTTCAGGCATAACTTCTTTCTCAAGCAATCCAGCATTTATTGCCAAATTCCTTGCATCCATCACAGCTTTCATTATTAGTATCTCTGCAGTCTCTTTAGATACATATGCACAATTGACTGCCAAGTTCAAAGCTTTTTGGTATGCATCAGCAAATTGCTCTTTAACCTTCTCCGAGTCTATTGCCAATACATCTGGTGTTAGAATTATACCTCTATCGTATATGACCCTTGTATCTAAACCAATTTTTATAGGCTTCACATCCAACAAAGCTAATGCTCTCGCAACTTCTGGCTTAACAACCTCTCCAGCTTTAACGACAGTAACTTTTTCTCTAACAACAACCTTCCCCTTTTCAATTGCAACAGGTATTCCAGCATTCTGCAATTCTGCCATCATTGGACCAGGTGCAATTGGTGTTGGTCCCTTTTCTATCACAACATCTACTGGAGAAACTTGATTTGGTTTGAGGGGTGAAGGTTCTTTAGTTTCCTCAAGTAGCTTGTACAACTTGAATGGGTTCATATCTGTGAAAACTAATGCCGTTTGATCGTAAAGATAATCCTCCAATTTCTTGTATTCCCCATCAAGACCTTCCAATGCTTTCTCTATAAGAGTATTCTTTACAACCTTTATCAATGCTTTTCCTCTCAATTCCCTCCTTATCTTTTGCATCTGATTGGATGGAACACCTCTAAAACCCACTACAGCTATCACAGGATAGCCCCTAAACATTCTTCTAAGTTCTTCAACAGTTTCAACCTTCCATTTCGGTGGTGAACCTCTTACAGCCGCCATTTTATATCACCCTTACAGCTGGACCCATAGTAGTCTTAACGTATATTGATTTAACTACCAACGATGGATTATCATATTTACTTTCAACAACCTTCAATATTTCAAGTGCATTTTCAGCAAGTTTTTCAACATCCATATCCCTCTTTCCTATCGGTGCATGAAATACTGGCTTATCCCTTGTTCTTATCTTTACGGACTTTCTTAATTTCTCTATTATTGGTTTAGGATCAGCCAATGGTGGAAGGGGCTGAGGCATCTTACCTCTCGGCCCCAATATTGGCCCCAACTTTCTACCTATTTCTGGCATTAGAGGTGCCTCAGCTATGAAGAAATCTATTCTCTTTGCAAGCTTTTTAGCCTCCCTTTTATTCTGAGCTAGTTTATCTATATCTTCAAGTGATAATACGATATCAGCTCCAGCTTCCTTTGCCTTCAAAGCCATTTCACCCCTTGCAAATGCTCCAACCTTTCTCGGTTTTCCCAAGCCATGAGGTAATGTGACTATTGCATCTATTCTATTTTCAGGCTTTCTCATATCTACGTTTCTTAAGTTCACTGCCATTTCTACAGTTTCAACAAATTTTCTCGGCTTTGCCATCTCTACAGCCTTACTTATTGCCTCTTCAAGCTTTACAATCATACCATCACCCCCGTAGTCCCAACGGCTTTCGCCTCCTACGGGACTTAAGCAAAGTTTCTTAAGGTTATTTTAAGTTATCGCTTCGAAATAGTTAAACTAATATAAATGTCCAAAACTAGCTTATGTAATGATAGGGGAGATCTCTACACTATTAGGACTTAAGGTTTATACAGATGAGGGAAGATATGTCGGCGTTATAAAGGATCTTGTATTGGATATAGAAAATAGACAGATAAAAAGCTTGGCAATTTCGGATTTCAACAAAACACTCATAAATTCAAGGGCAAAAGGAATTTTAATTCCATACAGATTGGTTAAAGCCGTTGGAGATATAGTAATTGTCAAAGATGTATTCAAAGTCAAGGAAGAAGATTGACTGGAAAAAGAGAGAGTTGTATTCAAGATTATTATCACCAGAAGCATTCATATTAAGAATAGATGGTAGAAATTTTTCAAAAATTCTGAAGGAATTTGAAAAACCCTACGATCTAAGATTTACTAAAGCTATGGTAGAGACTTGCAAAGAAGTTATGAGAGAATTTAATCCATTATTTGCCTACATCTTTAGCGATGAGGTAAACTTTCTGTTCAAGGAAATATTTGGGTGTAGAGTGGAAAAAATAGACTCAATAATAGCCTCAGAATTCTCATCCCGTCTTTCTCTTAAGCTTGGATTTCCAGTAAGTTTTGATTCAAGAATAATATACATAAATATTGAAATTGATGAAATTTTGGATTATCTAAAATTTAGACAGGATGAATGCTGGAGAAATCACTTAAACAGTTATGCTTTTTACACTCTCTTAAAAGAAATAAGAAATAGAAGAAAAACTCAAGAGTTTTTGAAAGGGAAAAAGAGTAGGGAAATTCACGAAATGTTATTTGAGAGGGGAATAAATATATCTAAAACTCCCACTTGGCAGAGGAGAGGAATACTAGTTTATTGGTCCACAGTTGAGCTTAAAAGGATGTTTAGAGGAAAAATTGTAAAATTCAAAAGAAGGAAAATTGTAGAAAATTGGGAGTTACCTCTTTTCGATAGTGAGGATGGAAAAAAATTGTTAGAAAAAATTTTATTTGAGGTAATTAACTGTTGAGAACTCTTTCATCGATGGGTTATAATGGCACTCCCAGCAAACCACTTCTACATCCATGAAATCATGACATTTATAACAGAATCCTTCATAATCATGGCATCTCCAGCATTCTGTTAAAGTAACATTAAAGACTCCGCTTTCAGTATGGTAATGTCTCACACCATCTCTAATTGCCAACTCTCTCCACTCATTCAACAACTCCATGTGATACGATGCCATCCATTCTTTATCGCGTACACAATTCACACCCTTGGATGGTGCCAATTCTTTTCTGATCTCCTCATATTTTATTTTTCCTGCTGTAACCCAGTAAGGAGTAGCCATTAATGCCAAAAATAAAATTATTCCTAAGATAACATATCCCTTGTGGTACATATCACTCCTCCTCCCTTATAGGTGTTCCTCTCAAATCATACTTCCTATCCTCAGGCTTTTCTCCAAAGGCTGTTAGAACTATAGCATTACCTACCATCTCCATTGGACCACCAATTTCAACTGGTATCTTCCAATATTCAACAGCAGGCGGAAATTGTGCTTTATCGATGGCACAAGGTGTTAGCATTATGTTAACACCATACTTCTTAACTACATATCTCAAAGCCATCATTCTAGGCATAACACCTCTCATTCTGAGTTCCATCAACTCATCTGCAAGCATTCCACCACCAGCAGCACAGCAGTAAGTTTTCTCTCTTATGGTATGTTCTGGCATGTCGTAGAACTTGTTCATAACACTTCTTAGAACATATCTAGGTTCCTCAAGCATTCCCATTCCTCTTGCAACATTGCAAGGATCATGATATGTGCCAATCCAATGATCGTTTCTGCTCGGATCAATTTCAATCTTCTTATGTTTTATCAAAGCAGCAACAAGTTCAAGTATGTGAATCCATCCATGCTCACCAGAAATGAACTCATCAAGCCTTATTCCTTTCAACTTATCACTCAACTGTCCCAAATCCGGATCATCCCAGAACTTCCTCCATTCCTCATTCTTTGGCAAGAGATTCATCGTGTTTATGAACTGATGTTTATCTCTCCACATATGCCCACATTCACCACCTATTATGAACTTAACACCCAATCTCTCAGCTTCCTTGTATATCTTTGAGTTCAATAGCTGCGCAGCTTCATAACTGTGGAATGTACCGAAGTTACCGCCCTCACTTGCATAAGTTGACCAAGTTACAGTTATTCCATACCTCTTCTCAAGCTCATTGAACAATATGATGTAACCTAACATGACATACCAGTGTGGTGATGCAAAGTAATCTGCAGAGGGAGCAATAAGTAATGCATCTGCACCCTTCTTATTTATGTAAGTGTGAAGATCGAATCCAGTAACATCTTTGAGATCAGTCAAACCTTCTTCAATTGCTCCAGCCATACCTCCAGCATACAATCCAAGGTGATTTCCTGTTCTTGCCGAAGCCTCAATTGATATACACATGAACCTTTGATTCAATCCTATCCTACTGAGCATCCTCCTTGCCCACCAAACTATTTCTGCAGTATCTATACCGTAAGGACAGAATAGAGAACATCTCCTACAAAGAGAACACTGAAGCAAGTAGTAGTACCACTCCTTAATTACACTCTCATCTAAAGGTCTTGCTCCAGCAGCTCTTCCAAATATTCTACCTATTTTTGTGAAGTAGTATCTATATACGGATCTGACAGTTTCAGCTCTCATTACTGGCATATTCTTAGGATCACCAGTTCCAATATAGTAATGACACTTGTCTGCACATGCACCACATCTCACACATATATCCATAAATAATTTGAAAGCTCTATTCTTTTCCAAAGTTTCTTTAAATGCATCAAGTATTATCTCTTTCCAATTCTCTG
>CAZKQI010000063.1:0-7694 GCA_964554855.1 uncultured archaeon
CACACCGCTCATAGGATTGTAGAACTGATCCAAAACCCTAACACCCAATACAACGCTTTGCCCAGCAGTTAGTTTTAACTCATCTATATCGGGATAAGTAACCTTTACTATGTGACTGGGAGTTAAATTTCTTAGGGATTTGTAAAGTTCTGCTGAATATTCTGGTGAGATGTGCAAACCTCTTGTAACGTAAATGTAATAGAATCTCAGTGTTACGTTTGTAACGTTTACAATTACTTTATTCCCACTTATATCAAAATCTTCAATGTAAGATGTACTTGAAATCAAACTCTTCAAAGTTTCATTCCAATATTCGGGATAAACACTTTCGAACTCTATAGTTGCATTACTTACGTAAATTCCTCCCTTATCTCTTGGAACAGATATAGGGACAAAAACAAGTTCAATGGGCCTATTAGAACTTACAGAGTCGAAGGAGGTATTCAGAAAGTATATATTCACGTAATCTTTGCCAAACATCTTCTGCTCTCCACTTATCATTCTTTGATCATCAAAAAACTTGAATATTGCTGTATTTTCGCAAAGTAATTTATAATTCGGATTCGCAAAGTAATTTAAGCTGAGATTTATCCTTTTTGAGACATTGTAATTTATATCTAAACCTTTAACATTCACATAGAAATTATCGGCTGAAATCGAGCATGCCATTGTTTGAGGAGTTAGAAGAAAAAGATATTTAGGATACTCAACTCCTAAGTCAAAATTTACAGAAGATTGCTTACCAGATACTATTGCACTATCCATTTCGTAAAGATCTTGAACAATCTTATTCATGTGCTTAAGCTCAACATCCTTCAAAATTGAGGGGACATAATAAGTTTGAAGTGTGGAAAGAAATATCATACCGATTAGCATGAGTAATATGAAACCTAAAAGTACCGAAACACCCTTTGCATTCACAAGATCAATTTAAAATTCGTAAAATAAAAAAATATCGCCTAACCACCAGATATAACTCTCATTACAATGATTTCACCTTCTTCAACTGAGTCATCTACTGGAACTGGTTTACCATCTTTAACAACCACAACAGTTTCGGGATTAATTCCCAATTTTTTGAGAAGATCGTAATATTTCTTACCCTCTTCTATCTCTATTTCTTCTCTATCCTTTTCAAAACCTCCCAAAAATTTGATTTTAACCTTCATCTTCTTTCAAAACTTCATCCGCAATCTTTTTCAAATCAGTTTTCGGGTTCTTTGCATCCTCCTTAAGATCTTCAAGTTCATCCAGTATTTCTCTCTCCTCCTTCAATTTTTCCTTCTCCGATCCTTTGTTCTTCCAAGACTTCCAGTCAAAAGTTCTCATATCTATTTTTAATCTCAAAGATTAATAAACTTACTCCTTGATTTCAACACCCAAAGCATTTAGAAATCTTCTTTTTATAGCCTCTGTTACCAATTTAGCCAGTGAATCCCTATCTGTAACATCTCCGAATATACCCAAAGGAATCTGTGCACCACCAGCATGGGCATGCCCACCCGCACTACCTACATCTCCAAAAGCTCTCTTCAAAACATCACCAATATTTATCCTAACATCCTTATTCCTCGCAGATATGAAAACCTTATCTTTCAATATTCCAAAAACCAAAACAGTAGAAATACCTTCCAATCTAAGCAGGAAATCTGCAGCTTGAGGTAGGGCATCTCTATTCGTTATATAACCAGCGAAAGATATCAGAAAACTCGAATAAACTTGTCTATTCTTTATTGCAGTAGCCAAAATGTCCAAGGTTTCGGTTGATATTGCTGGACCCTCCATCTTCTCTATCAGTTCATGATCAACAAAAGGATAGAGAAATGCCGAAGCTAAGAAATCTGCTGTTCTCGCATTCTTTTTAAAGTCATTTGTTTCAGTCTTTATACCGAAGAATAAAGCTGTAGCCAATGTTCTACTGGGAGTTATTTTCATCTCCTTCAAATACTCAGTTAGAATTGTTGCACATGCACCTACATCCGCCCTTAAATCGACAAATTCTGATTCAACACTTTCATTCGGATGATGATCTATTACTATACTTACTTTTATATCGGATGGAATTGAATTGTTTACACCTGGTTTAGAACAATCAACTATCGCGAACTTATCGTATTGGCCCAATTCCACTTCATTAGCCTTCATCATTTCTATTTCTAAGAGATTTATCATAGCTCTATTTTCCTGATGCATTATATCTCCATAGTAGAGAATATCAGCATCAACACCGTAATATCTTGCAATTTCCTTCAGAGCTAATGCAGAAGATATTGCATCTGGATCTGGGTTATCGTGAGTAAATATACCAAGTTTGTTACAATCTACTATAACCTTCTCAAGCCTCTTTAACTTTCTGTAAGTATCAGCTTTCTTCAGAACTTCAAGAACTTTACTTTTCATGGCTTCACTTGGAATTATGACATAATCTGCTCCAATCTGTTCGAATTCCTCTTTTATCTTTAAGCTCTGGCATCTTGATATGATGAAAACATCTTTGCTTATTTTCCTTACAATTTCAACAGCTCTCTTATTGGCATCATCATCAGATGTTAGTATGAGAACTGCAGAAACCTTACTGAAGTCTATATTTTCATAGAGAGACAAATCAGTTGCATCACCAACTATTGCATCGTAATTTTCATCTCTCAAAATTTCTACCCTCTCCTTAGATTTATCAATTGCCAAAACTTCTTTACCCTTCTTAACAAGTTCTCTAATAACACTGAATCCAGTAGCACCACAACCTATTACAATGTATTCATGACCTAACTTCTCTTCCATTTCAGAAAAAGGCTGATGAAAGATATTTAAATGTAACTTATACGAAATTATGGATCTGAAAGAAATTAGGAAAAAGATTAAGGAAAAATACTATGAGATTGATGTAAAATCTGGTGAACTCTTCCTCTTGGCAGTTCTCTTTGAAGAAGTTGGTGAACTGGCTGAGGCTGTTAGGAAGAGAGATCTAAATGCTGTAAAAGAAGAATTGGCTGATGTGCTTTTCATGATTTTGAGCTTAGCTAACTTATTTGATGTTGATATTGAATCGAAATTGATTGAGAAGTATATAAGGGGTGATCCGAGCAAAAGGTGGGATCTACCTAAGTGAGTTCAAAGCCTTCCTTATGCAACCATGCCTAAAACTGAAATATCCTGTAAACAAGATGTTAAAGATTGTTAGAGTGGCTAATATGATAGCTGTAAATTGATCGTATGAGTATGCAATGCAAACGATTATTAAGGGAAAGAGCATTGAGGCTAATGGGCCAGCTAGGAACATTGCAAACATTGCCCTCTTTCCAGCTCTTCTTTTTATCTTGAGTGTTAGAAAAATTCTTGCAGAAAAAAACTTTGAAATTAAAGGTATTCCTGCTTTGGATAACATGGATTTCGATGTTATGTAATGGCTGAATTCTACACCCAAAATCCTTCCAATAACATAGTGAGCAAGGCAATGAGGGAGATAAATCATAGAGAACCAGCATACAGTTAAAACAATTAATCTTAGAGGATCTGATAAAAATTTACATTCGTAGGCTGTAATAACGGTTGCAAAGATCCCAGCAAGTAACAGAGCATTAACTACTCCAACTTTCATTGAAGAAACATTTTAAATCTAATTTAAAAAAGTTCTTTGTGAAGATTGAAAGGATAATTGTTTCGGCTGTAGTTTACAGTACAGAGAATAGAGAGAAGGTAGCTATGGCAATGGCTACACTATTTCCTTTCGAATTTGAGATAGTTAGAATTCCAGCAAAGGGACACTTCGGTAATCCTATAGAGTACTTAGAAGTAGAGATAAAGAGAAAGAGGGATATAAAGGAATTTTGGAATAATTTAATTGAACTTTTAGGAGATCAAAGGAAATACATAATAAATACACTTGAAGAGAGGATAGATGATCAGGGGCAACTCTTCATAAGGTTTGACAAACAGAAGGCATATCTTGGAGAAGTGGAGGTAACTGAAAGCGGTGATGCCGTTGTTGTTAAGGCAAAACTCGTTACATATCCATCTAGAAAAGAAAAGATAGTAGAGTTTGCCAGAAAAATAATTGAAGAAGGTTATGAAGGTTGATTTCGTCCGCTTTAAGCCTTCAATAACTTACGACTACGATAACTTCGTTGTATTCAGTGAAAAACCTCTAAATAATAGATTTTTAAAGGGATACATTATTAAAGCAAGAAGTTCTAAAGAAGTTCTTGAAAAGCTTAGAAGAGCTAAGAAGGATTGGTTTGTTGGAGTGATTGGTGATTTAAATATCTTGAAATATGCTGTTATGAGATGGAGAGTAGACTTAATTTTGGATTTTGATGGTAGAATTTTAGATTATGCATTGATAAAGATGGCAAAAGATAAAGATGTTGCCATAGAATTTTCTTTTAGAAGGTTTTTGAGATGTAGAGATAGATCAAAACTTTTTGAAGAAGTTGTTGAAACTTTTAAGATAATAAAAAAGTTCGATACACCTTTCATCTTAACAAGTGGAGCAGAAAATGATTATGAATTGAGACCCAAGAGGCAGATTCTAGAGTTCTTCGAGTATTTGGGAGCAGATGTAGAGAGAGCTGAACATTGGATGAGAAGGCTTGTCAGAAGGTATACAGACAGTAATTACATAATGGATGGGCTGGAAATAGTTGGAGATGATCCATAAAATTTAATCCGAAAGCATAATAACAAACGCCTTCCCCAATGATGTTAACCTTATTCGAACGTTCTTACCCTCTCTCCTCATCTCTATCAATCCATCCTCTTCAAGTCCCTTTAGATGATAGCTCATTCTTGCCCTCTGCGCCATATATCTCTTCTGATCATCTATTTTACCTTCCATCAGTTCTATCAGCTTGTTAATCGATTCAACTTCACCTCCATTCTCTTCAAGTACCTTTATCAAAGTCACTTTATCTTCACCAATGCTCTTAATTGGCGGAACCTTTAGATCAATTACATCCTCTATTCTTCCATCTGAAGTTAATGCCATATAAATTCCAACCTTAGAAATCTGTGCAGATATCAGTCCAGATAGACAAAGTTCCTTAGGTGCATCTGAAAGATTGATGTATATTTTGCTACCCTCACTCATTTCCTTCTTTATCACCTTAAGGATTTCAATCAAAGCATTGTAAACATCATTTTCAACTCTTATTACCTCCAATTCTATGAAATTCTTCAGAGCTTTCTTAACATCGTTTACACAACTATCTTCTCTGCTGAAAATTAGATATGCTTTTTGAATAGGTTTTCCACTTCTCTTAATGCTCTCAAGCACAACATCACATCTTTTACCAATTGGTATGATGTGTACTGTCTTCATGTTATTAATTGAAATCAAGTTTGTTATTAAAATTTTCTATAACTAAATACCATCAGTTATCAGGAACAATATGAAATAAATATAATCAACTTAAATTGATAGTAAAAATTTCAGATGATCTGATCTTTGCTTTTAATACGGAAGCGTTTTTAATAAATATTGTGGATTGTATCTCATGCTCGCTAAGAGGATAATTCCTTGCCTAGATGTTACGCTCAATGAAAAAGGTGCAATGGTTGTAAAGGGTGTCAAATTTGTCAATTTAAGGGAAGCTGGTAATCCAGTTGAATTGGCAAAGAGGTACGATGAAGAAGGTGCAGATGAACTTGTATTTTTGGACATAACAGCATCTCCAGAAGGGAGAAGGATGATGATAGATGTAATAGAAAGAACTGCAGAGCAAGTATTCATACCATTCACAGTGGGAGGTGGGATAAAGAGTATAGAAGACATAAATGCAATTCTTTCAGCCGGTGCAGATAAGGTAACTATAAATACGTCTGCAGTTAAGAATCCCGAACTTGTAAGGGAAGCGAGTGAAATTTTCGGAAGTCAGTGTATAGTGATTGCAATAGATTGTAGGAGAAATTACGATCTTAGCAAGGCTGAAAACGTTGTGGAACTTGAAGATGGTAGAAAGGCTTGGTATGAGGTTGTTATATATGGTGGAAGAAAGCCAACTGGAATAGATGCAATAAGCTGGGCTAAGAAAGTTGAGGAACTTGGTGCTGGAGAGATATTACTTACTTCCATGAACAGAGATGGAACAAAATTGGGTTATGACATACCCATAACAAGAGCTATAAGTGAGGCTGTGAAGATACCAGTAATAGCATCGGGGGGTGCTGGAAAGCTTGAACATTTTTATGAAGGATTCGTTGAAGGGAAAGCGGATGCATGCTTAGCAGCATCAATATTCCATTACAGAGAGATATCCATTGAGGAAATAAAAAGATATTTGGAAGAAAGAGGAATTCCAGTGAGGTGGTAGTGTGGAGATAAGAGAGTTTCAGCAACTCATAAAGAAGCTATATTACGAAAAGGATTTGAGGAGAGGGAGGGAGAAAACGTTAATATGGTTGGTTGAAGAAGTTGGTGAATTGGCTGAAGCAGTAAGGAAAAATGATTTTAAGTCTGTAAGAGAAGAGATGGCGGATGTCTTTGCATGGCTTGTAAGTCTGGCAAATCTATACGATGTAGATTTGGAAGATGCTGTTAAGAGTAAGTATCCCAATGTATGCAAAAAATGCGGTAAAATTCCGTGCGAGTGTGATGAGAGATGAAATTTCTGATTGTTAGAGAAGAGGATATAATTGAAGGACTTACGACTGACAAATACTTTCTATGGACTGAGCAGGTCTTAAAAGCTAAGGGTGTAAATCCT
This sequence comes from uncultured archaeon, assembly GCA_964554855.1. GTDB lineage: Archaea > Halobacteriota > Archaeoglobi > Archaeoglobales > Archaeoglobaceae > Archaeoglobus_B. Next base: position 6,702 of record CAZKQI010000063.1, read on the forward strand.
AAAGTTGTTGCAGAAGTAACTACATCAAGCTGGGGAATATTTGTTGGAATAAATGATGTTCTGAATCTTTTAGATGGTAAACCTGTAGATGTCTATGCAATGCCAGAAGGCTGCCTTTTTTTCCCGCATGAACCAGTTATAACAATTGTGGGAAGATACTTGGATTTTGTGAGATTTGAGACAGCAATCTTAGGATTTGTTTGCCATCCTTCAGCCGTAGCAACCCAAGCATTCAAATTTAAGCTTGCAAGTGGAGATAAGAAGATTTTATCATTTGGAACGAGGAGAATGCATCCAGCAATCTCAGCCGTTATAGAGAGAGCTGCGTACATAGGTGGGTGTGATGGAGTTAGCAATGTATCTGCAGAAAAATACTTGGGAATAGAAAGCATAGGAACTATGCCTCATGCATTGATAATTTGTTTTGGTGATCAGATTAAGGCTTGGAGAGCTTACAATGAAGTTGTTGATAAAAATGTTCCAAGAATAATGCTCATAGATACATACTACGATGAAAAAACAGAAGCTGTTTTGGCTGTAGAAAACGTTGATAGGGTTGATGGAGTTAGATTGGATACGCCTTCATCTAGAAGGGGGAACATGAGGAAGATAATAGAGGAGGTTAGATGGGAGCTAAATGTAAGGGATAAGAGGGATGTGAAGATCGTTGTCAGTGGTGGATTGAGTTTGAGAGATGTCTTAGAACTTAGGGATTTGGTAGATGCTTTTGGCGTCGGAACTGCAATAGCGGGAGCAAAGCCAATAGACTTTGCAATGGATATAGTTGAAATGGAAGGTAAGTTCGTTGCAAAGAGAGGGAAAAGGAGTGGAATGAAGCAAATTTATAGAATTTGGGATGAGTTGAGGGATGAGATTAAGCTTTTCAATGAGAAGGGAAATGGAGAGCCTCTAATTCAGAAGGTCATGGAGAAAGGAAAAATTTTGAAGAAGTTTGACATGCATGAGGCAAGGAATTTGGTGATGAGGCAAATG
>CAZKQI010000064.1:0-7408 GCA_964554855.1 uncultured archaeon
CCTACGGGAGGGGATCTTGAGTCCCCCGCCTTTGGCCTGGCTCGGCAACCCCCGCGTCTCTAAATAGCATCAAACTTAATAAAAAGTTATCGCTACATCTATTTATGAAGATAAAACCTCTAGCCTTTGATTCTTTTGGAGCAAGAAGTATGTGTACTCTCGTTGAAACGAGAGATATCAAAATTGTAATAGATCCAAGTGTTGCATTAGCTCCAAAGAGATACGGTCTTCCACCGCATGAAATGGAGTTAAGGAAGAAGGAGGAACTGTGGAGAGTAATTAAAAGGGAGGTAAAAAATGCAGATGTAGTTATTGTAACACATTACCACTACGATCATCACAATCCCTCAGAGCCAGAAGTAATGAAGGGAAAGGTTATACTCGTTAAACATCCAAAGAAGAAAATAAACATGAGCCAGATGAAAAGAGCTCACTATTTCTTAAGCTTAATAGAAGGTGATACAATTTTTGCGGATTCAAAGGAATTTGAGTTTGGAAATACAAGAATAGTTTTCTCGGAACCCGTGCCACATGGAAAGGATTCGAAATTAGGATACGTTTTGGAAGTTCTCATTGAGGAGGATAAAAAATTTCTCTTCACATCAGATGTCGAAGGTTTTCCTCTCGATGAACAGTCTAAATTTGTAATTGATTCAAATCCAGATGTACTGTTTATGGATGGCCCCATGACTTACATGCCACATATTTACGGTAAGAAGTTGCTAGAAAAATCGCTGAAGAATGTAATGAAAATATTGGAAAAGACTGATGTTAAAGTAATTGTCATGGATCATCATCTCCTGAGAGATCTAAAATGGTATAACAAAATTGATAAAATAATTGATAGAGCTGAAGAATTTAATGTCGAAGTGAAATCAGCAGCGAAATTTGGAGGAATTGAGGAAAATTTGCTCGAAGCTAGGAGAAAAGAACTCTATCAAAAGAGTTTGCGTTGATAGGTTTTGTCTACACCAAAATAATCCATTGCAACCCTTCTAACTTCTTCAGTGTACTCCTTTAAAGTATACACTCCGAGCTTCAAACTTTTTCTTTCAGCATCCTTTAGAGCTTTAACGAGATTTGAGACCTCATCCAGTCTCTTCAAATCCCCTTCAATAAATACCTGTGCTCCAAACTCTTCACCCTCCCCAACTTTAGGAATATCAACAATGACGTACCTTTCATCTACATTCGCCCTTTCTGCAATTTCCATCTCAGCAACTCTTTCATCTATCCTACTTAAATTGACGCAAATGCTGTCAATATTTACATACAAAGCTCTTTTGAAGAGTTTACGATTTAGAATTCTTGATATCATTTCTTTCGAAAAATCGTTACCTTCCAAAAGCAAATTTAAAGTTGAACAATCATCCATTGTAAAGAGTTCTTTCAGTTCAATCAAATTATCTTCTATACAACTTTCCAATGCTCTTTCAAACATTTTTCTTGCAATTCTGCATACATGATGATAGTAAACAGTTGTATACATCAGAAATCTTGAAATTAATAGAGATTCTGCTGATCTTAGCCCACCAGAATCTATTACAATTTTTTTATCAAAAAATATTATTTTGTTTATCAATCTTTGTACATCGAAAACTCCGTGAGCAACTCCAGTATAATGAGAGTCCCTTATCAAGTAATCTATTCTATCTGCATCTATATCTCCTTTAACTATATTGCACTCAGATTTTCCCTTTATATGCTTCAAAATTCTACCAACATTAAATCCCAAATCGTTAAGAACATCTTTAATTTCTCCTCTCTTCAATACCATTTCCGCATTCTCATGATTAATTCCCAAATACCTTTCTACAACAGATTCACTGCAATGAGAGAATGGTAAATGGGCTATGTCATGAAGGAGAGCTGAGGCAACAATCTCTTTCTTTTCATCATCATCCGCATCCATTCCAGAAACCATTCTCCTAGCAACCTCCATAACACCGAGAGAATGCTCAAAACGTGTATGATTTGCACCTGGGAAAACTAGGTTTGCAAAACCTATTTGAGTAATTCTCCTCAATCTTTGAAATTCAGGAGTATCTATTATATCTATCATCCAATCCTCTATTCTCAAAAGTCCATGCACACTATCCTGTATAAGTTTCACAATGCAATTTAATATTAATTATTAAAATCCTTTGCGATAGTTTTTTAAGCGATTTAGGTAAGGTATGACAGGGGCCGTAGGGTAGCCTGGTTATCCTCCCGGCTTTGGGAGCCGGTGACCCGAGTTCAAATCTCGGCGGCCCCATTGATCAACCTAAAAAAATGATACATAAACAAAATCCAGCACTAACAATTAAAAGTTTAAACTCCAAAATGATTCATGGAAGATATTCTTAAAAATAGAGAGTATTACAAGCTAAAACCAAAGATTGCTATGAAATATCTATATCATCCAGATGAGTTTTATAGATTTAGGGGAGCTGAAGCTTTGGGATATCTTTGCAGAGGTGAAAAGGCAAGAAATTACATTTTAAGGCTTTTTTGGCATTTAAGTGATGAAAGTGGAGCTTATTGTATAGGTGCACCTTTAGGAATTGCGGAAATTGGTTTAAATAATCCAGAAGTTTTTGATAGCTTTAAAAATAAATACGTATCTCTCTTAGATGACTGGGAGGTTGAAAGAAAGTATGTTGCTTACGGAATTGGAAAAACAGCTCATTTAGTTAGAAATGCTTATCCCAATCCCATAGATAAGTTAACAGAAAAGTTGAATGAACTAAAGGATAATGCTGAATTTGTAGCATATGCTGTCTTTGCCCTCTTAAAGCTTAATGCAAATATAGATTTGAAATCTTTTAAAGATGATTGCAGAATAGTCAAATTTTATGATGGAGATAGGATTTTAAAAAATCGAGCTGTGCAATTTACTTGAGTATCTTACCAGTCATCTCATACCAGATGATTAGATCAAATTTAGCTAAAGAAATATCTCCAGCTATAGCCCTAAGAGTTTCTTCGGCTTTTTTGTAATCTCTTGGCAATTTGAATTTGTAACCCTTCGATTCAAGCCATTTCAAAACGTGTCTATCTATTATAGCCAAATTTTTCCTTCCAACATTTCTTAGGAAATGACTGCTCTCCTTCAATCCTAAACCCTTTATTTTTAACAGTTTTTTTCTTGCATCGAAATCTTCAAGCTCTAACGCCTTCTCAACTATCTCAAATTTTTCAAGAGCAACTTTTATATATTTCGCTTTTCTTTTAGAAAACCTAACTCCAGCCTCTCTCATCAATCTCTCAAAACTTTCAACGCTCAAATTGTATAGATCCAATCCTTCCAAAGATTTTTGAAATTTTAAACCCGATAAAGCTGAAGAGTTTGCCGTTGAAATGCAAAACGCCAACTCTGTTTCTATTGTAGCACTTAGAGTTAGATTTAAAAATGGTCTGAAATCGAATGTAGTTTCACCATACTTACCCAATTCCTCAAACTCTTTCATTCTCCTTTCAATCACTTCAGAACATCCAAAACTATCGATGGACATACTCTTCTAACACCTTCAATCTTCTCTATTCTCTTATGAACATTCGATAATTCTTCAACATCTCTAACGACTATTTCGAGCATTAGAGTGTGATCTCCAGTTGTAAGCCACATTGCTTTAACTTCCTTCCAATTCTTAACTTCTTCTGCAACTCTCCAAAGTCTTTCAGGCTCAACATCTACACCAGTTAAAGAGCATAAGAGGTTTGCAACCTTGTAGTTAATTACAGCTCTATAACCTATTATAACTTTAGAATTCTCCAACTTTTGAATTCTCTTCCTCACAGCAGTTTCAGTAACACCCAAAGCTTCAGCTATTCTAACTTTTGAAGTTCTTGCATTTTCTAAGAGTATTTCGATTATCTTAAAATCCTTTTCATCCATTGTAATAAGTTTTAGTCAGAGTATTTATGCACAATGTTCGAAAATCGAACAGAAAATTTTTATAGTATGCCTTTAAAGTTACAATATGAGTTGTCCGAGAATTGGAGATAGAGTAGAATTCAAAGCATTGACAACACATGGTATGATAGACTTTCCAAAGGACTTTGAAGGTAAATGGGTAATTTTATTTAGTCATCCAGCTGATTTTACTCCCGTATGCACAACGGAATTTGTAGCATTTGCTAAGAGATACGAGCAGTTTAAAGAATTGAACTGCGAACTTATAGGCTTAAGTATTGATCAGGTTTTCAGCCATATAAAGTGGGTAGAGTGGATTAAGGAGAATTTAGGTGTCGAGATACCTTTTCCAGTGATTGCAGATGATAGAGGTCAAATAGCTGAAAAATTAGGAATGATTCATCCTGCAAAGGGTTCAAATACTGTTAGAGCTGTTTTCATATTCGATCCCAATGGTGTAATCAGAGCAATCCTCTACTACCCGCAAGAGTTGGGTAGGAATATGGATGAAATTCTTAGAATAGTTAAGGGATTACAGATAAGTGATAAAAATGGTGTTGCGATTCCAGCCAACTGGCCAAACAATGAGCTGATAGGAGATAAGGTAATAATTCCTCCTGCCAAAGATGAAAAGACTGCTAAGGAAAGATTGGAAAAGGCTAAATCTGGTGAAATAGAGTGCTTCGACTGGTGGTTCTGCTATAAATAAGATAGAGGTGTGAAGTTTGGAAACTCAAAAAAACTTGCTCAACTTTGCCATAAGCATATATCTGATCTATTCTGATATTGTTGAGAAGAAACATGCTAAAATATATGCTAAATTCATAAAGGAGTTGGGAGTTGAACTAACAAAAATAGAGATTAATGTTCCGATAAAATTTAGAAATACAGTGGAAAATTTGAGGTGTGCAGTTGAGGATGAGAGGGAATATTTTAAGCAAGTAACGAAAAGAGTAAGAACACTTGCTGAAGTGGAAAAACATCATTTTACAAAATTCTCTAAGCTTTTAGAAACTGATAAGATGTTTAAGAGGGATGAGAATATTAAGTGGATGTGTTTAGCACGTGGTTACGTGCATAAGAGTTGGCTCTGTGAGGTGATGGCATGAAAACTCTTGAAAATTTGATTAAGGCTTTTATAGGAGAAAGTATGGCCAGAAATAGATACACATTCTATGCTAAAGTTGCAAAGGAAGAAGGTTACGTTTACATTCAAAGAGTATTCTTAGAGACTGCGGAAAATGAGAAGGAGCATGCAGAGGTTCTTTTCGATTTCATACAGAAGTTGAGAGGTGATGTTAGCTCGATAGAGGTTGAAGCTGAAGTCCCTTTAATAATTGGAACTACTGTTGAAAACTTAAAATCTGCAATAGAGGGTGAGCATTACGAAAGAACTAAGATGTATCCAGAATTTGCCAGAATAGCTGAGGAAGAAGGATTTAACGAAATTGCAGCAAGATTGAGGGCAATAGCTAGGGCTGAGGAGCATCATGAAAGCAGGTATAGAGCTTTACTTGAAGCTATAGAAAATGGAACTTACTTCAGAAGGGATGAGGAAGTTGAGTGGATATGTTTGGAATGTGGATACGTGCATAAGGGAAGAGAACCACCTGAAAAGTGTCCTTCTTGTGGACATTCTAAAGCGTATTACGTTGCAAGAGATATGTTAATTCTTTGATTATGAAATGGAAGTGTAGGTGTTGCGGATACGTATACGATGAAGAGCAAGGATATCCTTTCAACGATATATTACCAAACACAAAATTTGAAGATTTACCAGATGACTGGAAATGCCCTGTATGTGGTTGTCCGAAAGATAGGTTTGTTCCCTTAAGTTTGTGAGGTGATTTGTATGCTTGAGAAGTTTGTGTATAGTAGAGAAAAGGCTGAGGGTGAAGTCGTGAGTAAGGTTGAGACACATACACCTAAAATAGAATGTCCAGATATTGTTAAAGCAAATGAGCCTTTCGAAGTTAGAATTTCAATAACAAAACATCCTAACAAGCTTGAACATTCGATTAGATATGTGGATGTGTTTTTCGTTGAAGAAGGTAGAGCTTTTAACCCTATAAAGGTTGCAAAAGTCCAGTTCACACCAGAATATGTTGAGGCTGAAGCTGTAATAAAGCTCAAAATACAGAAGAGCGGTAAGATCATAGCTTTAGCTTACTGCAATCTACATGGCCTTTGGGAGAATTACAAAGAGGTCAGAGTAGAATGAAAGCAATTTTCTCTTTAATTTTGAAGTGGTATTTATGGAGATAGGTAAGAATGTATATTGGGTAGGAGCCCTTGACTTTCCAGAGAGGGACTTCCACAACTTCACTACACATAGAGGACTAACATACAACTCCTATTTAATATTGGATGAACATGTAACCGTTATAGACGGTGTTAAGCACAAATATGCCAGAGATCAGCTGATAAAAATTTCTAAGTATGTAGATCCAAGAAAGATTGAATACGTTATTGTTAATCATATAGAGCCCGATCATTCGAGTGGATTGCCAGATTTAGCTAGAACTGTCAATCCTACATTCATTTGCACTAAAAAGGCTAAGGAAGGATTAGAGAAGTATTACGATGCTGACTGGGATTTTAAGGTTGTAAGGAGTGGAGAAGAGCTTAAAATTGGAGAAAATACACTTAGATTCATAGAAACTCCCATGCTTCACTGGCCAGACAGCATGATGACTTATATGGTTGAACAACAAATTCTTTTCTCTATGGATGCATTTGGACAGCACATTGCGAGTGAGGAAAGGTTTGATGAAGATTTAGGTATTGAAGAAGCTTTAAAATGGGCTAAAGTTTATTACGCGAACATACTTATGCCCTATGCAAACCTCATTTTAAAAATACCAAAGGTTTTTGAAAAGTTCGATGTAAAACCAAAGATAATAGCTCCTTCACACGGTATCATATGGAAGAATCCAGAAAAGATTTTGAAGGCTTACGAGAAGTGGGCTAAGTTTAAAGCGGAGAAGAGGGCTGTGGTTATTTACGATACCATGTGGCATTCCACTGAAAGACTTGCTTTTGCCATCGCGGATGGAATTGCTTCCACATGTGTAAAAACACTCGTTTTCAACATAAGAAAGGATGCATGGGCAGATATAGTTGCTGAGATTTTGGATGCTAAAGCAATTTGCATAGGTGCTCCAACAATGCACAATCACGTCTTTCCACCAATGGCAGGATTCCTAACTTATCTAAAAGGTTTGAGACCGAAAAATAAGATTGGAATGGCATTCTGTAGTTATGGATGGGGTAGTGGAGCTTACGAGGATATCAACGCTGTTATGGAAGAGTTGGGTTGGGAAGTAATTGAAGGTATTCAGGTGAAGTTCAGACCAAGTGATGATGAGTTGAAAAAGGCGTTTGAATTAGGTGTTGAGATAGGTAAAATGATTATTTTATAATTTAGAAAATTAAGTAATTTTGAAGTTAAATGCCCCTGTTAATGGAAGTTCTATTTTAAGAAAATTATTTCTTAGATTCCTCATGATA
>CAZKQI010000065.1:0-2197 GCA_964554855.1 uncultured archaeon
CTTTTGCGAGGCTTTCGTTTCCTCCAAACCTTCCCTTGCTCAAAACGAGGTCTTCGTCTATTGGTGTTGGCTGTGGAAGTTCTGGGTAGTAATCTTTCAAGGCTCTATAAAGCCAGACGTAGAAGAACTCGCTGATTTCACCGTAAGCAACATCGTCGAGGTATGGCGGATCAGTGATGACCAAATCAACTTTTGAAAAGTTGTTGGGATTTAAGGCTGATCCGAGCTTTATCTCTGGTTCGTTTTGAATTCTGCCTCTTGCAACGAATTCAATTCCCTTTACGATGTTGTTTAGGATGTTCGGAAGTGAGCCTCTTGCTTCAATAAATGGATTTACTTCGGAAAAGTTGTAAACTATTCTTGGGCTTCTAAAGATAAGGGCATGCTCATTCTTAAGTGCTTGAACATTCCAAGGAACTCCTATGCAATTATGATTAACGTGATTACAAAGCATCAAAGCCAAATAAGTCGCAATAACCTTAGCATACTCCCGATCTTCGATTTCTCTCGCAATCTCACGGATGTTCTTCAGCAGAGTTATCATTACGAGGAGCTGTCTTTCCGTGAAAACTTCATGCCACTTTCTTAATCCGTAATTCGTAAGCCTGAACAGCTCCGACTCTTTCAAATCCTCAGTAGGAATCAAATCCTCCTCCAAAAACCTATCCCAGTTCTCCTTCAAATATCTAACAGCCTCCTCAAAATTCCTATAATCTTCTTCGCTCGGAAGCTCGAAGTCCTTTCCCCTTCTGTTTTTAACAACAACAGCAATCAGCTCTTTATCTCTCCTTTCAGCAATATCTCTCGTCATGTGCTCGTAGCTTATCGTGTTCCTACAGTTTATGCAGATAGCGTTGCCTCCTTTCTGCGTGTAGCTGTTCCCCTCCTCTTCAGACAAAACGCCGATCTCAACCTTGAAGTTCTTATCCTCCGTAACCTTAAACCTATACCCTATTTTCCTGTTCTTGTCGAGCCACATTTGGTTGGTCAACGGCACTCTCTGACCACAGTAAGGGCATTTTATGCACCAGCACCAGATGTAGTTCAAAGCCTTCCTACCGCTCCTCTCGTAAAATCTTCCAATCTCTTTCTTAGTCCTTTCAATCAACTCTTTACCATATTTTTCAACATCTTTAGCCAACTTCGAACCATAATTGTTGGGATAATTGAGGAGGCTTTTCATCAAAATGTAGGCCACAGGATTGTAGTCCATAGCAATAGCATTAAGTCCAAGTTCTGCGGCCTCAAACATCAAATTCCCTTGACCAGCGAAAGGATCCATAACTAGAACATTTTCTGGATTGAAATCAATAAGATTTCTGTAAGTTTTAATGGTTGGGCAACTCTTATAAGCTCTCGCACTGGAATTTAATCCGAGCAGTTGCCTAACATTTATAATGAGCTCTTTGATTTTCTCATTATCAGAACCATCTGGAGCTGAAATTGTTGAAAGCAGAGCTAACGCTCTACCAACTACTAGAGGTTTTCGGGTCCACCAGTAAAGAAGTTTGTTTATAGGAGGAACTGCAAGTTTCTCTATCCTTGCTTCCTCACTAATATCTTCGAAGAGTTTGAGCGTCTCCAGATGCTCAACCTCTATCAGCCTTTCACCCTTCATACATAACCCTCCAAGCTTTGTCAGCCCTATCTCTATCCCTTAAAAATTTACCAACCCAGAAATGAAGGTCGAGTTTACTCATTTCCTTTACAATATTGATATATTTTCTAGCTACCCACTCATCTTTTGCGATCCTCAGAGCATTTAGTCCAACAAATGCTCTCGCGACATCATCATTCCATCCGTTGGCTGTAAAGTTGAAGAAATTGTAAGCTAATTTTGCTTTCCATCCGTGTACCCTTGCGAGTTGAACTCTTTTCACCTTTCCCCTCTCCTCGAATTCGATGCAAAGATAAACTGTTCTGCCGCTTTTACTTCTCACAAGTAAATGTTTTTGCATGCGATTCACCCCCACTTCTGAAATCAATTCCGTATTTCTTCAGGTCCTCTGAAATTTCTTTTTCAGATATTATTTCTAAATAGCCCTTTACATTTATCTGAGGATATGTTTCCTTAATTCTGTCGAGAAGGTTCTTTAGCCTGTTCACATCGCTTAGATCACTAATGATTGTTAGCTTATCTCCTCCAGCAGTAGCTTCAAGCGAGAGTTTTGATACAATGCCACCTTCCACTTTTACT
>CAZKQI010000065.1:2207-7102 GCA_964554855.1 uncultured archaeon
ATCAAGACTCTGTTCAGGAGATCTTTCAGCGAGTCTATATCAGTTACAGGGATTTCGTAGTGGAAGTTTTTCAAGGGAGTTTCAACTTCTTCTTGAACAAGAGGTGGTTGAGAAACAACTTCTAATCTCTTGATTTCTCTCTCCTTATCTTTTTTTGGCTGTTTGACTGCGATGTACACAAGATCCTTTCTAATTATGTAGCCTTCCCAGTCTACATTAGTATCTCTTCCTATTACTGCCTCGTATTTTCCATTGACTTGCTTTAATTCTCTTGCATAACCAAACTTAGAGTTAGCGATACCCTTTCTTACGGCGTTAAGTATAGCCTTTCCGGTCGCAACAAACGGTAACCTCATATCCTGTCTGAAAGCATCGTAAATTTCCTCAACTTTAACGTAACCTCTTTCGCTAAGCTGATTCCCAATCATACCGGCATCTTTAATGGAGTCTGCACTCAACTCTTCAAGGAACTTACCTTTGCTTTTCAGAAAATTGAGAACGCGCTCTGTAAGATTCCTGGATTTTTTTACATTTTCATCAAACAAAGTAATTTCTTCAGGTTCTATATCCCCGCTCCCAACCCTTGGATATGCAATCTTTATGAAGGCATTTTCACAAGCAGCGGTGAGATCACCTATTGCATCGTTAAGTCTAGCTCTCAGTTCTTTGATTTTGGTTTTATCCTGCTTGATCCTATTATCTTTCATTGCATTCTCTATTGCAAGAACTTCTCTAGCAGTCGTTAGGACATCTTTAAAAAGATCTTCATCAGGGAATACGAAAATGATTGTGTTTTTGAACAGTCGTGGCTTTTCGCTTGGTGTGAAATTCAAGATTTTCTTTATGATATCCTCGTTCAAGGGTTGTAAACTAACGAAGATCCTTAGATCTTTTGAGTCATCGAGATTTTCGGCTGTCCATACTATTCTAACGTGTTCTATATTTTTGAATAATGTTTTGAGTGTGGATGAGATTTTGATTTCGACTTCATCCTTAGTTACTTCTTTTTTGTAGTCGTAAATGACCTTGTTTATACCAGGTTCAATCCAGAAATAATATTCATTGCCTTCTTTCCTCAGGTACCAGAATTCCTTCTCCATTTCCTGAAGAATTTCATCAACAATGCTTGGATCGTCCTCTGGTTTGCAGATGGCTAGTTTAATCTGACTTGGTCTTATACCTGATATTTTTGCTGATGCAATAAGTGAGTATAGGTATATTGTCCTTGCAATCTTTCTTGCAATTTTAACATTTCTTGTTTCGTCAAGCTCTCCCGCCTTTTTGATTACATCAGTATCAATAGCAAACCTGTATGCATTCATATCTAGATGTGACGTAAGAGCATCTTTGATCACGGCATCTTCAAGAGGTATATCACCCGTGCTAACAATCTTACAATCTCCTTTTTCTCTGTATATCCTGTGAAGGATTACAGAAAGAAGCCAGAGAGCTCCTCTCGTTCTGTTAAACTTATCTATTGTCGCAACTCTCTCGTGCAGGACGTCTATAAGAAATGGATGGAACGGATAAGCCAGTTCCATCTTTTTCCTGTATTCAGGATCTTCAATTAGACCTTTTTCTAAATAGTATTCGTAGAATTTATTAACAATTTGCTGAGCCGTAGATTTGAGTGACTTAATCAATCTTCTTTTAATAACCATGTATATTTCCTCGGCCCTCACAGGGACTAGAAACTGAGCTTGTCTTGACATTGAGCTCGTAAAATAATCGTGCACAGTTTCTATCTTTTCAGATACTTCAGATTTCTTTAGTTTCTCTTTAACTGCATTAACATACTTTTCGTAAAGGCTTTGTTTTCCAGTCAGCGTAAGAACAAGTAAGATTCTATCAGTGGTTGAAACTGCGCTGTTTAGAATTGTCAAGAAATTTAGTGTGAGCTCCATTAAGTTAGTATCTCCAACTTTTTCTGCTGAAGCGTTCAGGAGATAGACAGGTAACTCATCTATAAGTATAAGTGTTGGAGAGTCAAAGAGAGACCTGATTTCGTTAATATTCTTTGGTGGGGTTTTTGCTAGATCATACTCTTTCAGCTTTTCGTATTTTCCAAGAGCATCTGCTAACTCGCCCCATAATGTATTCTTTTCCATCTTCCGACAGTCTATTGCAATAACTCTGACTTCTGGAACCTCAAGGATTCCATATTCTTTGTCTATTCCTTTGCTACGTATGTAATTAGTGCCAAGTTCGCTATTACCGAAGACATGATAGAGGAGAAGCAGGGAATGAGTTTTTCCTCCCCCAAATTCGGTATCGAGAACGTAGACAGCAGAACCCTCGTTCTTTGCTAGACGTAGCAGAGCACCAGCAAGAAGTAATTTCATGTCTGTAGTGAGGTATGTATTTTCAAGGAATTTTTGCGGGTCAAGGTAAACTTCATCTGCATCCCCACTTAAAACCTCGTAAAGTTCAACCGCAAACTTCTTTCTGTCGAGTTTACCAAACCTAATCTCATCACTAAACGTACAAACCTCCCATACATTCTTTAATTCCATTATTGACTTCATGACAATATCACTTATAAAGATTTCTGGTTTTAGTATGGTGGCTTTTAGATATGATCCCTTATGGAGTTTATGGTGTGAAAAACGACGAGTTCGTAAATGATATAAGAATTGGATAGACTTGAAATTATTGCCAGAAAAAAATGCGGAAAAGGCACTTACTGAAAAAGGAAAAGATTACCTAAGACCTCATATTACTGCTGGGTTAATATTGATTGGAAATGATGGCAAAGGCTAGTTGTCAATTAATTTCATATGCACTAAACAGATGAAAATTATGGACTGGCTCCACTCTTCGCCCATATTTTCACCTTAATCTTTTTTTGTAATATCATTTATATACTTTTAAGTTGTAGTCATTGCTTATAAGTAATATTTTTATCTTTTCATAACTATACTATAACGTTAGTGACGGATAGGTTTATATAGGTGGCTGTTATCTAAGTACTATGCACCTCACAAAGGAGTTCCCCATAAATGACCCTCCAATAAATGAATATAAATGCAACAAATGTGATTTGTCCTTTCCTTCAGGTTGGGGAGGATACAAGTATGTGGAAGTCGATAAAAAACTTCTTAAGAAACGCATTGAAGAAATCACTGCAGAAATTGAGAAGTTAAAGAAATATATAAAAATTCTTCAAACGATATTAGATGTAGTAGAAGGACTCCTCATAGAAATAGCATGTAAGTCGCAAGAAGAAATAAGAGACCGAATAAAAGATCGCCTCCGTTATGAGTTTGAATGCTTAGAAATAGATGTGGATGAATTCATAAACGAGCTTTTAGGGAGTAGGAATTATAAAGAAGAATTAAAAAGAGAAATCAGGGATGTATTCTACAGAGTGTTTATGATCAAATTGAAGGAAGTTGTAAGGAGAGAGGATGAACGCTTAAAGAAACTTGAAAATGATAGACGATATATAGAGGAAATAATGGGGGAGCTAAAAAAGACAGGTAAAGATTACAAGAGAATTCCCTGTTCACATCCAAGAGAGTACGACTTGGTTACTATAATACTAGGCGAGGACGCACCTAAGGAACTTATAAAGAGCAGGACTGGCTTCAATTCATATTGCATATGTCTTGACTGTTTACATCAATTCGAGGCAGATTTGAGAGACGAAAAGGTTAACGAATGGCGTCTCTGGTATGGGTTCCCAAGTTTCAAGGAAGCCTTTCGAAGTCCCCAACCACCAGAAATGAAAGATGAGAGAAAATGTCCAAAGTGCGGATCAAAGAATGTTAAGACTGTTTTCGAACTTGTGGGAAAAACCTGTCCAAAATGTAAAGAGGGGATAATAGAAGAAATTGAGACAGGAGAAGTTACTTAGGGTGTCTGGAAAGCATCAACTGTTAAGGTTTGCGAAAAAAGTCATAATCAGCTTCATCATATAACGGAAGGCGTGTCACATTGCATTTCAGCTTTATCGTTATGACGCTTTGCCTTTTTTCATCGGAAGATTCCAAAGTCAAGTTAATATCCTCTATCTTAAATGTAGCCTCTATAAATTCATGGTATCCAAAACTATGACTATACAACGATACTATTTTCTCTGTCAAAAGGGCTAACTCTACAGCTTCCAATACATTTTTTCCACGACCTTCTATCGTTACTGTATTTAGCTTATCTTCATTTTCTTCATACTCTAACAGCAAATCGTAAAGCGATAAAAAAATCATTAAAAAGATCTCCTGTACATTCAAATTTAATGTTTCCCTCTAGCGCCTTTTTTGGACTCTCATGATGTTTAATAGATACTTTAGGTTCTTTATTTTTAAACAACCACATCACCTAATGATGTATATATAGTACAAAAATTTAAATTTTTCCATAGTTTTTGCCTTGTCGCATAAATCAAGAGATAAAATTGTTGCAGAATTAATAAAAACCCTCAACTTTGAAAAATATACAGCAATTATTTAAAAATTCAAATGTAAAATTAATGTTTTTGTTTTAAATGCGTATCCTACTTTAATGCCCATACCTAATTATGCAACAAAGCACATAGTTTTTTATACATTGAGTTATCTATAAAAATTTCGTTTGGATTTAAATAGGGAAAAATTTTGATAGCCTTGAAACCCCTAAAAAGCATTCTATTACAAAGCTCAGGATATAATCCTTGGTAATATCCTCAAATACCTTGAAAAATCTTCAAAAATGGTCCAGCCGTATTTCCAACCTCCAAATCGGCGGCAACTTCGTCCGGAAATCTTAGCGCTTCTATGGTTATTACACAAAAACCTAAATAGGAAGATATATAAACTTTTCTTAAAGTAAAATTTTCTTCAAAAATTCTTATAAAAAAGCTGACTCGTCAAACCACGATATGGGATAGGCTTAAAAGATGTGGTAAATTATGATATAAA
>CAZKQI010000066.1:0-3641 GCA_964554855.1 uncultured archaeon
ATCCAATTGAAGGTGTTGCTGTTATTTCAAAGAATCTCGGGAAGAGTTTTGTGAAAAGTATGACCATTATACCTACAAATGTGAAAAATGCAATATATATTATAATTAAATAGATAAACATGCTTACCCTTCTCTCTCTCGTCAAACTTCTTTCAAGTTCTGCATCCCTACTACATACATGAAGTGTTTCAGTTATATCACCACCTATAATCAAAACATCAGTTAAAATTGTAACTACTCTTGCAAGTGATGGAATTCTCAAAGATTTTGAAACTTCTTTAAAAGCTTCAACTAAATCCGTACCCCATTCTATACTCCTTTTCATTCTCTTAATTTCATCGTAAAGATATCCACTACCAGATTCCGCAACTATCTCTATAGCCTGCTGAAGTGTTGCTCCTGTTGCGGTAACACTTGCAAACCCTTTTAAAACTTCTGGAATCTGATCTCTTATAATTCTCTCCCTCTTCTTCTTAGCTTCATGAAATATTGCAAGAGGTACTAAAGCAATAATTGTGGCAGTTATTATTAAGAAGTCTGGCCTAAGAGAATTCATGAATAATAATGCATATATGATAGATAGTGGAATTGAAATTGATAGAACGTATGGTGGATTTTCCCTAATTGTTCTTATGGGATATTTTATTTTTTCTATACTTTCTTTTTTTGCCTTAGCTTTCTTAAATCTTTCATAAACTTCCTTTCCCTCTTCCACATACATCTCTTCCTTCACTTCTAACCTTTCTTCAAATTTAAATCCTCTAAATTCCTTTGGACTTATGATATATATAAGGAATGCAAAGAATGCTGAGGATGCTGGAATTAATATATAGGTAACACCATAAAGCCCCTTTAGATCTCCACTACCTATAACTAGCATTACACTCTGCAAAATTATTATGAAAAGTGGTGCTGTAACAGCAATCGTTACATAGCTCTCTGCCAAAAGCCCCAAAGTTTCTATGAAACTTTTTTGTTCTGATTTACTCTTTTCAACATACTGTTCACACTTGTGAGCCAGATAAACTGTTAAATCTCCCCCGCTGTCTATTGTTGTAATTAAACCAGCAATGAACTCTTTCATTGTATCTGAGGGAGTTATCTCATAAAGTTCACTCATTGCAGAATGGAAATCGTATCCAAAGTAGTCCATCAAATTAACTACAAATGAAAACTCATTCGCAACTTCACCATAAATATCTCCATGCTTAGATATTGCTCTAACAATTTGTATTATTCCAACACCACCCTTACTTAAGGCGTACATGTAATTTACAGCATAAGGAAGTAATCTGTTTATAGCTCTCTTCCTATCATCAGCTTTCATGGATGGATATATCTTAAAAAGTGTGAATGATATGTAATAAAGGGCTATTGCTGTTAATATTACAAATAAAATTTGCAATACAATATCTGCTATGTCTATTTTGAAAAAAAATGGAGGAAGAGATATAGATAGTGGTATTGAAAAGGGAAGAGATGGTTTTTGAATTGCATAGGTTTGTGTAATTTTTGAAAATACATCTTTAAATACAATTGTGTAAAGAAATGTGCCCAAAACTATTCCTATAGAACCAGCTATGATACTGTAAAATTTTGCTTCAGCTAAATAGGCATCATAGGATTTAGGAATTCGTGCAGATTTCAAAATTTTCTCAAAGTATGCAAATTCTGATTTTCTTCTTTTAAAGGATTCACCGAAGAGCTTATACGCTAATTTCATACTCTCTCAGGGCTTTTTCTCTATTCATATTGAAAGCCTTTATAAATTCAATGAAAGTCTTTGCTGGAATTCCTTCATCAGCCAATTTCTGTAGTATTCTCTTTCTTAATTCGAATTCTTCCTCTAGATCTTCCTTACTCCAAGCTTTAAACTCCATAACTTCTCTCATAACTTTTGATGACCAGAGATCATGAAGTAAGAATCTGTGCTTATCTGTTGCAGGATCCCAGCTAAATACATCCATAGTTTTAATGTTCTTTGTCACTGGATCTATACCGATTATTTCGGAAATTTTCAGTGTCCTTCTAACTCTTCTCCCCTTTACAAAAGTTTGTGTTTGTACGCTTACGATATCCAAAGCTGATATCATCGATCTAGGAACGCTAAGAGGAGGATATTCGAGTCTGTGTATTGCCGCATCTACTGAGTCGGCATGAAATGTTGACATTGTCGTGTGACCAGTAGACATTGCTTGGAATAATGTTAGTGCCTCTCTACCTCTAACCTCACCAACCAATATATATTCTGGTCTTTGCCTTAAAGATGCTTTAAGCAAATCGTACATATCTATTTTTCCTCTTTCATCCTCTGTAAATGTATCTCTCGTTACAGAAGGAATCCAGTTAGGATGGATGAGTTTTAGCTCTCTTGTATCCTCGATTGTAACTATTTTGGCATTCAAGGGTATGAAGAGAGCTACAGCATTCAATGAAGTTGTTTTACCGCTGGCAGTTCCTCCTACAAAGAGAACACTCTTACCGTTTTCAACGGCCAACCAGAAGTAAGCCATTTCATCTGCTGAAAATGTACCCCATCTTATGAGATCTACGGGAGTTATGAGTATTTCTCTGAATTTTCTTATTGTAAATGTGCTACCCCTTGCAGTAACATCCTTTCCAAGAGTAAGCTGAACTCTTGAGCCATCTGGCAATGTAGCATCAACTATCGGATTTGAGACTGATATATGCTTTCCGCTTCTCTGAGCAAGTCTTATGACAAATGAATCAAGCTCATCTCTTTCCATCTTCACATTTGTCTCTATGTTCCCATAATTCCAGTGATAAACAAATATAGGGACACCCCAACCATCACAAGAAATATCCTCTACATAGGGATCTCTCATTATTCCATCTATTTTGTAAAATCCTAAGAAATCTCTTACTATATAATAATAAAATTTTGAAAATATTGCTTTATTTATTTTTAAATTATATTCTTCCAGAGTTTCATTCAAAATTGTTTCAATAACTTCATACTTGTCATCTCCACTTATTGAACCGTAAAGAATCTTTCTCCTCACAATCTCTTTTATCTCATCAAGAACTAACTTCTCGCCTCTCTCAAGATTTGGCTCTATAAGATAGTAGAGGTAATCATTTTTGTCCTCATTGTAAAGTATCTGAACCATTGCAAATGGCTTGTTAACCCAGTACTTCTCAACAACTTCGTATCCGTAGGGTATCTTGAATTCTATGAATTCATCGGGTGATCCGAATTTGGCAATAATCTTCGATTCCGATACAATTTTTTCAAAATCTATTTTTTCATCAATTATCTTTGAATAATCCACTCCTTCAAGTAACTTCGGAGAAATTAGCCCATCATCAGACATCAAGATTTTTTCCTTTTCTGCCAACTTCTTACGTTTCCTGAACAACATTGTACATTGATATCGTCCTGAAAATATATATCATTTGTTGTTTCGTAACAATTATTTAATATATCAACCAATTCTACAATTAATGATAAAAGATAGAAATGGGCAGTATTCCGTAGATTTGATAATAGCTGTTGGACTATTCATACTATCAATTACTACAGCATTCTACTATACCATTTCTGCTTTCATACCCCATTACGAAAGATTTGACACTTATGCAAGTGCCTACAGAATTTCTACATTACTCTGTGAAGATGC
>CAZKQI010000066.1:3741-6926 GCA_964554855.1 uncultured archaeon
ACATCGATAAAGAGGGTTGGGCTTTCCGATTACTTTAGGATAATCAAATTGAATTCTTCATACGAAAGATGCGTTCCAAATGTTCTTAATAGAACTAAAGTTGAAAATTTTTTCAATGAATCTTGGTGGAATGATACTCGTAGATTTGATAATCAAAGTGGTGAAAGACTATGGAGAAATCTTTCAATTCTCTTAACTCTAAATTCAAGTCTGTATCACTACAACATTTCATTGAGAAATCTTGATGGCAAAGTTGAATATCAGATTGGTTATCCAATTCCAGAATATGGAGAGGTTGCAAAGTTTGAAAGATTGGTTGTGATGGATGATGTTTACAATTGTATAGATAGTGGTAATATATGCATAAATGAAACATCTATGAAGAGGTTGGTTGTCTATGTGTGGTAAAGGTCAAATACATACGCTTGAAGCTGTAATTGCATCTGCAATAATACTGACTACACTATTCATGGCTATGTCAATTCCAAATCCAAAGAGTGGATTATCTGAGTTTAGAACTCTACAACTCAAAAAGTATGCAGATGACATCTTAACTCTCCTAACAATTGAAAACAGCAGTGGAGTAAGTACTCTATACATTTACATTTACAATAATGACTGTAGTGGATTGAAAAATTACTTCGAAGGCAATATATCGGAACCACTTTTCAACAATCTATCCTTAGGAACAAATTTGACTGTATACAATGTCAGTGAAAATTATAATGTTTTTTGCAGAGCTGGTTATCCAATTCCAGAATATAAAGATGTTGTTTCAAGCTTTAGAGTTCTGATTGTCAAAAATTCAACTTACGAGGTGAGGCTCTATGTCTGGTTCGTGTAAAGGACAATGGCTCCTCATATTTGCCGTAATATTTTCATTTACAGTTCTAATATTATCCATAGCACTCAACGAAGCCATGAAATCTGGTTACGAGGTTTCAAGAGGCCTTACAGAGTTGCCATACTATGAAGTGAGGGCTTTGATACATGAGATTGCAAGATCATATAAAAATGGTGATTGGGAAGATAATAAAACATTGGAAGAAGATTTGGCAAAGATTTTTGCAAGGCATGGATATTTGCTCGATATAGATATTTGTAAAGGACAGAATTATATAGAAATCAATGGTAGTCTTGAAAAAAATAATATAATAATAAAATTTAATAATAAAAAGATTGGGTGATGAAATGAAGGGGCAAGGAGTATTAATATTCCTCATAATAGCTCTTGTAATGCTATCGATGTTGTATACTGTTATATCCAGCTTGGGAGATTTACTGAATGTAATTGGCAGTTCGGTAGCAGTTCATTCGAGACTTAACGATATTGCAAATTCAGTTGCAAACGATGTTTTTGGAGCAGTAATATTTTTACCTCACGATACATCTCTAACTTACAATAAAAGTATTCCAAGTAATATTGCGGGTGAGACCTACGGTGTTCAGTATGAAGGTGAGACTGTATGTGCAAAATCTTCAAAATATTCTGCATGCGTAAATTTGAGTGGTTTGAGGTATGAAACTAGTTTATCAATTGAATCGTATGGAGTTGGAGAGATATGTATAAACGTGGAAAGGTAGGGGTTTCGGAGATATATGGATACATTTTAGTTTTCGTTATGGTCTCATTCTTTCTTACATTGGTTTATCTCCAAGCAATGCCACAGATACGAAGTTATGAGAATTATGCAAATATGAAAGTTATGGAAGGAGAATTCATAGTTTTGGGAGATCATATCTCTTCCATAGCTCTTGGAATTACTGAAGAAAAAATAGTTAATCTGAATGTTAAGAAAGGTGTTGTATATTCGGATGAGATTGCAAATGTAAATTTCAGTGGTAAAAGCTTAAAAATTACTGGATTAGTTTACAGTATAGATGGAATGAAGCTTTATTTAGTTTTTGGTGCAGTTGTTGAATGTTTTGACAATGGATGTGTTGTATTAACGGATCCACCTTTTGTAAATGGGAGTAAATCTTACATCCAAATAATAAATCTTACATGCGATTTGGCATTCACTGGCATGAAATCCCTTTCAATTGAGAGGGAAAATGTGAGAATATACAATGGAAGTTACGTCAATATAACTTTCAAAGATTCTAAGCTGAAGGATGCATTTGCAAGAGCTTTAGATAAATTCAATTATGTAAGTGGCAATAATTATCTGAATATATCGTTGAATGAAGGAGTAATTACTCTATACAACGTTTCAATAAAATAAAAAATAAAATTATTGAACTTTTCTTACATAGACATTTATGTTCACAAAGTCACAGTCATAGTACTTATCTGGTTCTGTCGTGTTCCAAGCACATACGGTTATATTGTAAGTTCCTGCAGCATTTGGAACAAATGTTGTATTGTTGTTAGTGGATATTACGTTGTAGAAAGTCTCATTGAAAATCTCCTTACCATTGATTTTTACGACTACAGTTACATTGTGTGATTGTCCATCTTCACTTGTAATGTTGATAATTATTGGTATTGCACCTCCAATATTATACTCGTTACGGAGTTTATCCTTATTTTCTATTGTTACATTTACATCACTTGTAGTCACATTAATATCAGGTCTGACAGGTTCATTTTCGAAAACTGCTATCGTAACTTTCTTTGTTATATTAGCACCTTCATCATCGTGTGCTATTAATGTAACGTTATAGTTTCCAGCCTGATCGTATACATGAGTTACTGTTTGATTGTTTGTTCCATTCATAGATTCTCCATCTCCAAAGTTCAATGTCCAGTCAACATTACCACCATCGGGATCGTATGCAACTACATTGAATTCTACATTACCTACAACAACCGAGCTTGGTGCAGTTAAGTTGACAACTGGACATACATCAACGAACACGTATGTATCATTGAAGTATTTGATCCCTTCTGCACTGGTATGACCAATCTCTACAGTATATTTTAAGTATGAACCATTATCTGCATTTATCTTTACTCTACCAACTTTAATGGGTTTAACTGTTATACTTGCTTGCCAAGGCAATTCTTCTATATACCATGTGATTGTTTTATTTTCTCTTTGATATCCACCAGTTGCATCTACAAACTCTACAGAATCGCTTAGCTCAAATGTAACTGTAGAATTTATCTTTATATCTTCCTTAAGACTTTGATATATCTCCTCAAGAGTTTCATCACTCGGTGCATAGTAATACTGTCCACC
>CAZKQI010000067.1:0-6422 GCA_964554855.1 uncultured archaeon
TGATTTTGAAAAATGGTGTTAAGGTTTATTCGGGAGACTGCTTTTATTTAATGTAAATTCAAGCACAAAATAATATACATAACACTAATATAGAGAATACTCCTTTAAATTTTCTTTTATTAAAAGAAAAAAACTAATTATGTTTATTATTAAGATTACTGAGATCCAATGGAAAAAAGTATGATTCTAGTAGACAATATTTCTTATCTTTACTATTGAAACTCAGATATCAGAAACAATAAAAGGGCAATGAAAATTGCTGCAGCTATATAATAGTACAATCTATTACCTTTTTTTCTGGCTTTGCGAATTAGAAAGATTATTATAATAATAACAACCAAAACTATGGTTAATATAACTATAAAAGTTATTAGACTGGTAAATATCAGTGCCATAATTGGTTCAATAAGAGTTATACCTTCAGGGACTGCTCCACCAACTACAATTTCAACTGCATATGGGAAAGTCTGACTTAAATATAGAGGAGTCCCATTTACATCATAGCCCTCCGCTCTTAAAATCTCAATTACTGTAAAACCCTTTGAAAGTGCTTTAATTGTCAGGTTTACAATAGATGTGGCATTATCGTTTAACTTTCCAAGAGTTAGGATTGTAATGTTCAGCGTTTCACCTTTAAGCTCAATATCTTCTATTTTGAAAGGTGATGTGACGTTTTCTATTCTTATTGTATTTTTATTATATTTAAGATATATTTTCAAAGTATTTATCTTAGATCCGTTTTTTAAAATAATGCTAACACTAGCTTCTTCGAAAGGATCAAGCGGAATTATACTATCGCTAAAGTTGATTTCAGCTTTATTTATTGCTTTAACTAAAACTCTCGTTAATCCTGAAACTGAGCATTTCATAGGCTTGCCGTTTTTATCGTAAACATCTGGAAAGGATAAAAATTGGAGAAATGCTTCACCCTCTTTAATCCCTTTTAAAGTAATGCTCGCAATTTTGCTTTGATTTTTAACTGATTCGTTCTCTAAAAAGACCTTTACATACAAGACAGGAACAACGTGGCTATTATGTGCAAAGGTCTTAGTATATTCAAAATTGTATTTTGAAGACACATTCACTATTTCGATAATCTTATCATTGTATTCAATATATACATCTACAACACCAACAGAAGAACCATTAACAAGAACGAGATCAATAACTGTGCTTTCATATGGATGTATTTCAACAATCTCAGGCTTTAGATATATTTCGATTTCTTGTATTGATTCGCTGCTGGTTGCATTTACTGAATATACTGATCCGACAAATACAAAAAACATTAATAAGACTTTTAGAACATCAGTACTCCCCAAGTTCGTCACCCCATCTTAGTTCTTTACCTTCGAAGAAATCACAGAGGCAATCGATTGCCTTTTGCTCTGATAAACTGCCGATCAGGCATTTATTCTCGTAAGGATTCTCGTATCTAACTTGATATTCTCCATTTGAGAGTTTTGTGAATTCTATGAAACTGTCACCTCTCTGAAAGCCAATCATTTCAGGTATCTCCACATCTGGGGGAGATAATTTTAGCGATTTAACGGCTTTTATAGCTGTTTCAAGATTCATAAACCAACCTTCCAATATTTTTTCCTGTCCTTCTCTCTGCCGGTACGATTTTAATCTCTTCAAAACAATCACCCCATCAGAGCATATAGTAAAATACACCAATCACACAATCATAATTCTCAATTATATCTATCTCTCCATTTTTATAAACAACTGCTTTTACGTATTCTATTTTTTCAGGGAATTTAGTGAAATAAACTCTCTCAACAATGTACTTTTCACCATCAGCCTTAACTGTGGTAAAGTTGGTGGGTGGCATTTTTACAATTCTCATTTGCTCCCCCTTTGCTTTACAATGCTTTTTTATCTCATTAATGGAATCATCAAACATCCCATCGCTTGTGATTTCCTCGTACTGCCTTCCCATCACTGAGTATTGAACATCGTGCATAAGAAAGCGGAGGTAATCTAAAGCTTCTTTTTCGTTTTTGATTGGAGCAAAGAGAAAAGCTCCCTGTGCATCGTTCATCGGTTCGATTGAGAAACCATAACCGTTATGTATTGCCATAACAATACCAAGTGAATCTGCTCCAGCAACACTATAAATTATTCTTTTTAGTGTAAATCCCTCTCGTAAGGTTAAATTAAGATTAACTTTTTCCTCAGCAAGTGGTTGGATGATTTTGCCTTTCTCTCCAACTATGCAATCATTGAGAAGGATTATTTTACCATCGTAATAAACTGCTTTGTGATGTGGAACGATAAATTCTTCACGTTCATCATTTACGATGTATTTTGTTGCATTTGCAAATGTGTCTACGTTTGGCTTGACGAACAGACGAGTAAATATTCTGAGGTCGTGGCTTTGAGGAAGTATGTCGAGATACTTATCAGATGGTTTAAGATGAATTATGTAGATGTCGTTGGGTTCGATTGCATTTGTGTTGTTTCCCTCTCTTATTACGGTCACGTTTGAACTGTCACTTAGTAGGAATACTCTTTCTTCTGTATTCACGAAAAGGGCATCCATGGGAATAAATCTGTCTCCTGAAATTGATTTGACTAAAATGGCTGCATCATAGCTTGATCCATTTTTCGAGATTGAAAGCATTTCAAGATTTACTTTTGTTACTTTTGTAAGCTGGGGTGATAAACATCCATAAAATACAATTACTAATAATAATGATAAAAAAGATATATTTAGTATTTTTGTCAAAAAAGCATCACTTTTCATATACTATCTTGAACCATACTTTATCCATATTGATACCACACGAACCATAACACTCTGCATAGACATCGACAAGACAGTTTATTTTCAGCTTATTTCCTTCTAATTTCCCATATTTGCTACAATGTAATTTATCAGTTTTCTCGAGTGTTCCTGGCTCATATAGGCGCATGTTTGCAGGACCTGAGGGACCAGAACCACTTAACGTGTATTTGTCCCTGTCCCACGATCCAGTGACTGAGAGTATTGCATGGATTTTTATTTTTTCTAAGAACTCATCGTTAATAACCACACAATCTTCTCCTCCTTCTGCTGGTCCACACGAACGGAAATCTTTTTCTGAGATCGTTTGAGGTGGGGAAACTTCTGCATTTAGTGTCGCCTTTATCCAAGCATCTTCACCCACTTTTAGTTCTGCACTCAGCCTGTTTCTAAAGCCTTCAAAACCACTAAAAGTCCATATTTCCTCTTCTGGAGTTACAGTGGTAATAACTTCTGGCGTTGGTATTACTTCTGCTTCAACAACAAGAGTTGTACTCTTCTTCACTCCTGTTCCTGGAATTTCGACTGTAATCGTATTAACCCCTATCATCTCTTCACTTGCGTAATAATAATCCTCAAAACCTCCTTTCGTTCCTGAAACTTCCTCCGTATAAGTTTTAACATATCCCGTTTCAGGATTTGAAATCCTAATATCTATTGGCATATCTTTACCAGGTGCAGGTGTTACCCAAACTGAAACAACAAACTCTCCACCGGGTTCAACTTCAGATGGATACACTTCAACACTTAAACTCGGCTTTACCACTTTAAAGTTTGCAGTTCCCGTAATTCCAAGTTCTGGAGCTGTAACAATAACTTTACAATCTCCAAGTTTCTTTTCAATATCTTTTGTAGTGATTGAAAAACGTCCTTCAAAATATCCATTTGAGTTAGTCGTTTTTTCAAAAGGTTTGGTATTCTTATAGCCAGTTTTCATGTTAACTAGTGTTATATGAACTGTTGTAGCTACTGGCGGATCGATTTTACCGTAAACAGTAATTCCTCCACCAATAGGCACTTCACTCGGTGAAACTTTAACGGTAAGTTTGTATGGTTCTTCTGTTTGTGTGGGAGTTGCACTCCTTTTAGAACTCAGGACAACTTCAATCTTCTGAGAATTCTTTACGTCCTTTACAACTACTGATGGAATATAACCTGGAATGCATGTCATTATTATTGCATTTGCCAACCACTCTTCGTCTGGAACCTCAATAACAGTCTTACCATCTTCTACCTTTGGTTTGGATATCACAATCTTTGCAGACGCTTGTGCTGAATATCCATCGCTCGTCTTTTTAACGTTTAAGGTTCCAGCATGATTCTTCATAATATGTCCCATATATGACTCAAAAGCTTGGTCAAGAATATTTAATGGTACACCACCTCCCGTAGCAACAGCCTGTATGAGAATCTTCCTTGAGTCTGAGTAACTCAAAGTTGGATTTTTTACGGTAAAATCGATCGTATTCTCTTCACTCGCTATAATCACGTTAGAATTTGAATCCTGCAATGATTCACGGATCTCTTCAGTAACTCCTTTAACAGCATCTACAGCCTCGATACTCTTCTTTACATTTTTAACTGGTTTTGGCATTTTCATTTTAGCATCAATTAATAATGAATGTGCTGATTTCCACATTTCATAAGCCCCTTCAGCTGCAGTTTTTCTACATTTTTCCATTGTTTCATATCGAAGTTCGTCGGACGTGGTTATAACACTCATCTCTTCTGTATCACGTAAAGCTCCATCCACAGCAAGTTGAATAGATTTCAAACCTTTTCTTGCTGATAGCTCATCAACCATCTGAGCAAGATCTCGGAAATTCGTTCTTTTAGGGTCAATATCCCTGCCCAAAGAATCACTAAACTTTTTGCAGAGATCTTCTTTAATTTTCTCTAGTTTAGACTTATCAGTTGCAGTATCGTATCTGCGCTGGAGTTCCAACAGACCTTTCTTTATCTCCTCACGTTGATATGAGCAAAGATCCCTAAACGTGTCATATGCCTTATATATGCCTACTATAATGCCTGTAATAGCTATAGCTGTTAGGATTGCCGATATAAAAGCAGCATCTACCTTACCTACAAAAAACAGTGGTAACGACACAGAAGTTGCCATATAAGAATAACTCTCATATTTTTGCTCTTCTTCAACAGCTTTAATAAATTTTTCGTACTTCATAAGAGCATGCGAAGCTACGACTAAACCTTCATTACTAAGTTCAAATACTTTATCCATATCTGGGTTATCGCTTTGAAGTTCTTCTAGAATTATATTCTGAATATCCGACATTACCCTCAAATCGTTTACACATTCGTCCAGCAAAGCTGCACTATTACTTGCTGTTTCTATCTCAGGTTCATTTCTTTCATCCCCACCCTCCTCCGTACAACCACTCAAAAGAGTAGCCGAAAGTATTACAACAATCAAAAACAAGCTAATAAGCATATTTTTTTCGGATCTTCTCTTTTTACCACGCACCATCCGCATCACCATCTCCCCAATCCCCGTCGTGATCTCCTCCAGAGTCTCCACCAAACTCGCTACCACCATCGTAGGAAATATCAGAGTCATGAATGGCATCGATTCTTTCAGGAGGTTCTCCAACCGAGTCTACAATATCTGAACTTGAAACACCATCGGGCAAATCGTGCAGAGCATACATAATCCAAAATGCCACTGCAAAACTGTCTATAAGATCTCTTTCTTCTTTTATAACTCTTCTAAGCTTCTTTTTATCATCTGAAAGTATTTTCTCCCCCTTAGGAGTTATTTCATAGTATTTTTTCCTTCTTAGCAGACCCTTCTTTCGGACTTTTATTAAATCTCTGTTATCAAGACTGTTTATTGCAGACTTGACTTCATGAACTGTCTTTCCTGTTAGCTTAGCTATAACCTCTGATTTGCTTATGCCATGCTTAATAGCCATTAGCACAGAGAAATCGAGTGGACTTAAAGCAAGTCCAAGTGCTTTCATTTGGCCAACTTTTCGGTAGAAATCTTTAACAATTTCTTCAGCATCTTTCCTTTTGACTGTATGAGTTTCCAATGTTACTGGGTCTTTTTGTCTAAAGTCCAAGCCTGCAAGCTCTGGTATTCCATCGGCAACAACATACAAATATCCCTTTTCACCCTCACTAAAAATGTCTAATGTATATTCTCCATATGTGAGTATCACTGCTGGAGGACAAACATCGTATCCTTTCTTCAACTCCCTAAGCAAGTGAGGAGGAAAGTCGTCTTTATCTGGCAACTTTCTGACTATATCAAGAGCATCATCGAGAGTTATATCACCCAGATCAATTGTATCGTAAGAACCATTAGGTTTAAAGTTTTTATCCATACCCTGAATTGTGCAATTTATACGCAGTTTATGTTTTCTATATGATTTGGTTCGATCTTTTTTGACGTTCTTTGAAAATTTCCGTGTTTTTTTGGATTTTCCAAGTCTGAGCTTGTATCCGCACTTATAGCAGTAGTCATCTCTCTCATTAACCTTTGTCCCACAATTGGGACAATACATAACCAGTATATAGTTTAATTCTATTATTTATTTTTTACTGTAGTTTTTACTGTTAAGAAATTATGTTATATTTTTGCAAATTTAATATTTTTGAAAATTAAAAATAT
>CAZKQI010000068.1:0-6211 GCA_964554855.1 uncultured archaeon
GTTCTAAACCCTTATCCAACTAAGGTTAATGAAAATCTTTATGCAATGGAAGTTAATATAGAATACGAGATTGAGAAGCATTGGAGTGCTATAAAAGATTATCTAGAATTATTTTTTAAATCTCAGGGAATTGATGATGTTGTAGCTGAAGAACTGGCAATTTTTCCAGGATTTGATGAAATTGCAAGCCTACTGCATCTTTTGGATTACTATGAAAGGAAGTGCTTTGATGTAATAATACTTGACTGTGCTCCTACAGGAGAAACACTGAGACTTTTAAGTGTTCCAGAGGTTGCAAAATGGTATATGAACAGATTTTTCGGTATAGAAAAAAAGTTATTGAAGGTAGTTAAACCTATAGCAGAACCGTTGGTAAATGTACCCCTACCTTCTGAGGAAGTCATGGATAAGATTCAAGAGCTATATATAAAGTTCAGTAAGTTAAAGGAGATTCTTGAAAGTGATGAAACTACGGTTAGAATTGTAATGAATCCAGAAAAAATTGTTATAAAGGAATCTGAAAGGGCATTTACTTATTTAAATCTCTTTGGTTATCATGTCGATTGCATCATAGTGAACAAAATTTTTCCTAAAGATGTTGGAAGATTATCGAAGTGGATTGAGATTCAGAAGATGTATTTTGATGAGATAAAACAGAGATTTCCTCTTCCAATCTTCAAGCTTCATTTTAGAGATAGAGAGATAGTAGGTACTGAACTTGAAAGTGTTGCTGAAGAGATTTATGGAGATAATGATCCAACAAAAGTTTTTTACAGACATAAACCAATAGAAATTGAGAAAGTTAACAATTACTCTGTTCTATCGATAAATGTTCCATTCATAGAGAAAAAAGATCTTAAGCTTCTGAAGAGAGGAAATGAGATTATAATTGTAACTAAAAATTGGAAGAGAATTGTTTTTCTTCCTCAATCTTTAGCTTTGAAGGATGTTGTGAAAGCTGAACTTAAGGAACAGAAGTTAAATGTTTACTTTGCTTAATTTATTGCTTCTTTGGAAAAGTTTATTTAATTGATCGAATTGCAGTCATTCAATGTTAGCTGAACACTTAGCAGTGGCAGCTTTTGTGTTGATGCTTATTTACATATACTCGAAGAGTGCTTTTGCAGGTTTTATAGCTTGGATTACGCTTGCATTCGCTTGTTTAGCAAAGATTCCAGACTTTTTGAGTAGGGAAGATTACTTCAATGTAGCAGTTTCTACACTCGTAATAACATTTTTCTTTTTTCTGGCTTTAGTTGTTATCAGGAAGAATTCTAATATTATACGGGAAATTGCAACTTTATTAGCTATAGCCTGTGCAATCTACTTTCCATTTTCGTTCATACCCTCTTTAAAAATGGCAATAATCGAGATAACAGCGAAACTGACAGTTTTGCTTGGAAATGCTTTGGGCTTTCCAATGATACTGAATGGAAACATAATAGAGCTGAATGGAACAAGTATTGAAATAATTCTCCCATGCACAGCTATAGAGGGAATTTCTGTATTTGCTGGAGTAACACTTGGAATAAAAGCTGAGTTTGGTCGAAAGTTAAAGGCTTTTCTGATATCAATTTCTACAATATACATATACAATCTATTTCGCAATGTTTTCGTTGTTGCAAGCTGTGCATACTCGTGGTTTGGAGAGAACAGTTTTTACATCTTTCACAACGTTATAGCTAAAATATTTTCAACATTGGTATTTGTAGTAGTAGTTTATACAGTCTTTAGAATTCTTCCAGAACTTTTAAAACTTTTATATGCTCTCAAAGATGAAATTATAATTTAAATGCTAAGGCATGTGATAAAACGAAACTTTATTATTATCCTTACATTTCCTAAGATCATGGATTTGCTTGTCTACATAGATGGCAAATTCGTTCCAAAGGATGAAGCAAAGATAAGCATTTTCGATCACGGTTTTCTCTATGGTGATGGTATTTTTGAAGGGATAAGAGCATACAATGGTAAGGTTTTCAAGCTTAAAGAACATATAGATAGGCTCTACGATTCAGCAAAAGCCATAGCACTTGAAATTCCCGTTTCAAAGGAAGAATTTATGAAGATAATAATTGAAACTTTAAGAGTTAACAATTTAAGAGATGCTTACATAAGACCAATAGTTACGAGAGGTATTGGAGATTTAGGTTTGGATCCCAGAAAGTGTAAAAAACCTACTGTAATTGTAATAGCTCAGCCTTGGGAAAAGCTATATGGAGATCTCTATGAAAAAGGAATTAAGGCAGTTACAGTTACCGTAAGAAGGAATACAATTGATGCATTACCACCAAATATAAAATCTATGAACTATCTCAACAATATTCTTGCAAAGATTGAAGCTAACGTTAAGGGAGGAGATGAAGCCATATTTTTAGATCACAACGGTTATGTGAGTGAGGGGAGTGGAGACAATATATTTATTGTTAAGAACGGTGTTATTATGACACCACCTACTGTAAACAATTTAAAGGGTATAACGAGAGAAGTTGTGATAGAAATAATTCATGATTTGAAAATTCCCTTCAAAGAATGCAATTTAAGTCTATACGATCTCTATACAGCAGATGAGGTATTTGTAACTGGAACTGCTGCAGAAGTTTGTCCAATAGTTTGGATTGATGGAAGAGTTATAGGAGAAGGGAAACCTGGAGAGATAACGAAGATGATAATGAAGGAGTTTAGAAAAATTACGGAGAGGGAAGGTGTTCCAATCTATGACTGATTTAACAATGGTTGTTGAACTTGAAGACAAACCAGGACAGCTTATAAAGGTCTTAGAACCTATATCGAGATTAGGAGGAAACATCATCAGTATAACACACAGAAGAGATGAAATTACACCTTTGGGTAGGATACCTGTTAGAATAGCTTTACAGATAGATGAAAGCAAGATTGATAAATTGATAGAAGAAATTGAGAGGAGAGGCATAATTGTAAGAAGTTACAATAGGGTTAGGCATGCTGTAACACTATCTCTACTCTTGATAGGCCATGTAATACATACAGATTTGAGAGATACTGTAGATGCAATTGACAAAACTGGATTTGCAGAAGTTGTGGAGATGAAAATAATAATGCCAGAGTTAAATAAGCCATCAACTGCATTCATAAAGCTTTCTGCCATAAATGAAGAGAAGTTGAAGGAATCCGTTGGAATACTGAAAGAAATTTGCAAATCTAAGGGAATTGAGGTGATAGAACCACTATGAATATTGTGATAATAGGATTTGGTTCGGTTGGAAGAGGTGTTACGAGAGTTTTAATTGAAAAGAAAAAATTCCTAAGAAATTTTCTCGGAGATTACAAAGTTATAGCAGTTACAGATTCCAGTGGTGGTATTTACGATGAAAATGGGCTTGATTTGAGAAAAGTGCTTGAAATGAAAAGTAAAGGTGGTCTGCCTAAAGAAATAACTTCTATCGAGGTTATTAGAGATTTAGATTTCGATGTTTGTATAGAAGTTACACCTACAAACGTTGAGAATGGAGAACCTGGATTGACACATATAAGAGAGTGTTTGAAGAAAGGTGTAGATGTTGTAACATCCAATAAAGGCCCACTTGTTGTTGCTTTCAGAGAATTGATGAATTTAGCTAAAAAGAATAATGCAAGGTTGATGTTCGAAGCTACTGTTGGAGGTGCAATGCCCGTAATAAAACTTGCTAAGATCGATTTGGCTGGAAATGAAATTCTATCTGTAAGGGGTATATTGAATGGGACATGCAACTACATATTATCTAGGATGGAGAAGGAATTGTTACCCTATGAATTGATTCTTGAAGAGGCTAAGGAATTGGGTATTGCGGAAAGGGATCCAACTTATGATGTTGAAGGAATAGATGCTGGAGCGAAGTTGGTAATAATAGCCAATGCCTTAATGGGATTGGATGCAAAGTTTAAAGATGTCGAAAGAGTTGGAATTTCAAATTTAACACCAGAAGCTTTTAAGGTTGCTTTGGAAAACGGTTATACCATAAGATTGATTGCTGAAGCTAACAGAGATTTTTTGAGAGTTTCTCCGAGATTAGTTCCTTTAAATCATCCCTTGGCAATTTATGGCACTTTGAATGCTCTTGAAATTGAAACAAATTTGGCTGGAAATGTTTTTGTTATAGGGAAGGGAGCGGGAAGTGTTGAGACTGCGAGTGCAATAATTTCAGATCTGATATGCTTGAAATCATTAAGGTACTAATAACTCTTTCAATATTACTAAAAGCAAGCATAGAGGATTTAAAAACAAGGGAAATCGATGACAGACTTTGGATTTTCATGATAATATCTGCAATTTTTCTTAATACTGTAGAATACATTTTCCAACCCTTCGATCTCATTTTTGCATTGATACAGTTCGGAATTGTATTCTTCTATGCTAACATAATGTACTACCTTCTAAGATTTGGTGGTGCCGATTGTAAGGCAATCATTTGCTTATCCATAATGTTTCCAACATATCCTGTTCTTTTCCCATGGATTGTAAAAGGTATCATATTTACTTTATCAGTTCTCATAAATTCTATTATATTTGCACCTATCATAGCTCTTTACTTTTTCATAAAGAATGCAATAAGAGGGAATTTCTCCAAATTGATGTTCATAGGTTACAAGGTTAATGTGGATGAGATACCCAAATTTCACAACCTCCTTCAATTAGTTAAAGATGGAAGAGTTGTTTGTACGATTAGAAGTGTAGAATTCAATGAAAAAATTGTTGATGATCTTAAGAGATTGGGAAAAAAGGATGTTTGGGTAACTCCAGCATTACCCTTCATTGTTTTCATAACCTTTGGATTCATAGTTGCAATAGTTTTTGGTGATATTCTGTTTGCCATTCTATCTATAATTTAATATAGGATTTCTGAAGAACTTTTAACATGGCAAGGATTGGAGAACTTTTTGGAACTGATGGTGTTAGAGGGATTGCAAATGAAGAATTGACTCCAGAAATGGCTATGAACTTGGGAAGAGTTATGGGGACTCTTAGAAGAAGGGTTGCAATAGCTATGGATACGAGAATTTCAAGCTCCATGCTGAAAAGTGCTGTTATTGCTGGTTTAACATCATGCGGTTGTGATGTTGTCGATTTAGGTATTGCACCAACTCCAGCTCTACAATACTACGTTAAGTGTAAGGATGAGATTGATGGTGGTATAGCCATTACAGCAAGCCACAATCCAAGGGAATATGGAGGTATAAAGTTCATTCAGGAAGATGGGAGAGAGTTTACGAGGAAGATGGATGAAGAATGCGAGAAAATTTATAAGAGTAAGTCTTTCAAAATCGTGAGATGGGACAAGATTGGTCAGGTTTACTACGATGATTACAAGAGACTTTACATAAATGGAATTTTAAGTAAAGTTGATAGGGAAAAGATTGCGGAGAGCAATTTTAGAGTTGTAATAGATTGTGGAAATGGGGCAAGCTATATAACATCACCGTACATTCTTAAAGAGCTTGGATGTGAAGTGATATCGATAAATGCTCATCCCGATGGAAGGTTTCCTCAAAGAAATCCAGAGCCTGTTGAAGAGAACGTTTTGTTACTGAAGAAGGTTGTTAAGGATGTAAAGGCAGATTTAGGTATTGCGCATGATGGTGATGCAGATAGAGCAACATTTGTGGATGAGAAAGGTAGATTCATTTCAGAGGATGTTATGCTTGCTCTTATGGCAAAGTATTACGTTGAAATGAATGGTGGAGGTAAAGTAGTTACACCAGTAAGCTCTTCAAAATGTGTAGAGGATGTGGTTAGGGAAGCTGGTGGAGAAATTATTTACACTCCAGTTGGCTCACCAGTTGTAGCGGAAACAATGTTAAAAGTTAAGGCTGTCTTTGGTGGGGAAGGAAATGGAGGTTTAATTTTCCCAGAGCATTTGCTGGCGAGAGATGGAGCTATGAGTTTTGCAAAAGTTTTGGAGCTTATGGCTTTAGAGAATAAGCCAATATCAAAGTTGATAGAAAGTATTCCCAAGTATTACATGATAAAGACTAAAGTTCCATGTAGAGATAAGATAAAGCTCTTGAAAGGTTTGAAAGAGAAATTCCCTGATGCAAACTTCACAGATGGAGCGAGGATAGACTATGAAGATTGTTGGATTCTTATAAGACCTTCTGGAACCGAACCAATTGTGAGAATATTTGCAGAGGCTAAATCAAAGAAGAAGGCAAAGGAACTTGTAGAGTTTGGAATTAAAGTAGTTAAGGAAATTTT
>CAZKQI010000069.1:0-6130 GCA_964554855.1 uncultured archaeon
GCTGGATTCTAAAGACACCAGAGTGGATACTTGAAAGGGGATTTGTATTAGAGGTCTGTACACTTTACATTCCCGGCTGGGTTGAAGTGGATCAGATAAAGGCTATTGCAAAGATTATAGCAGATTTAGATACAGAAATTCCTTTTACAATACTTGCATACTTCCCAGAATACAAGCTTAAGGCAAGATCACCGACTTTGATGGAAATGATAAGGGCTTACTTGGCAGTTGAGGAAGTTGGACTTAAGAACGTAAAATTTGGGAATATAGGTGTATTTGCAAAAACGCAAAGAGATTTGGATATATTGCTTAGCATTCTTGGAGATAGAATTTTATAATTAAAAAGATTCGTAAAGTTTCTCTTTTCTCAAATATTCCCCTCTATCCACTAAATTTTCAACAACAATCCTATCCTTCTCAACTTTCTCATACCTATCAGCATTGAATCTACTTTTTCCCAGACCCAGTATATCTCCTTTCTCATTGCAAACAAAAACAATATCATTTTCCCTCACATCATCCGTAACTCTAACGACAGACCTTGCAAATATATCTCTGCCATATAAGAAAAGCATTTCTCCCTTCTCATCTACATACACCCTCTTTCTCTCTCTCTTAGCCAAATAAAAGCTGCCTTCCAAAGTGAATCTTAACCTTCTGCTACCTACTTCACCAACCTTAATTCCAGCATTAACAAAGTCAATCTTAAATAATTCCAAAAACTTGTATAAATCTTTTGACAAGGCATATACTTCCCTCTTATCCTTTTCCAAAATCAAAAGCTCATTATCATTTAAAAAGTCTATAGATCCAAAAACTCTCAAAGCCGAATTTAGAACTTTCTCCTCTCTCTTCTTAGGCTTTCTGAGCTTATCCATGTCAATCGTTTCGCAAAAGCCTTTATAACACTTCTGTAATCAATTCTAAAACTCTCAACAGTGTTAAGTAAGACATCTTTACCTATATACTTTGAGAAATCTTCCTTGAGATCACTCGAAAGGACAACTTCTCCATTCTTAGAATACTCATAGCCGTCCATATGCGGTTCAAGACCAACAATCAAGTAACTTTCCTTGAAGAAGTATGGCTTTGTCTTCTCATCGAAAAATCTCAACTTTGCAGTAGTTTCATTCGCAATTATGGATGTGTTAAGCTCTATAGCTCTTACATTAATACCTATCTCCTTTCTATCAAGCTCAGAACTGAAACCACCTATCCTACTTAGATATATATCGGCAATTATCTCAATTGGATAGTCAAACATCGAAAAATTGCTTAAATCGTTCATTAATATCGCTTTTGGTTGAAAGAGAAAATGGTAAAATAGTTCAATCGACAATCTCAAGTTCTATCTCATTACCGTTCTTATCGTAAAAACGCCAACAACCCTCTTCAAATGGATAACAAACAATTATATGGACAATACCATGCTTTGAGAACATGACTAAATCAGCTTGTGATGGCTTGCAACTTGGTGATGGATGACTGTGAACAGTACCATAAACTCTGTAACCCAAAGGTAGCATGTCCATATGTATCAAAGCTAATTTTTCACTTGAGGAAAATGGTAAGAAAACGATTTCTTCAATTATACCTTTTTTTCCAGCCAATAAAGCCACAAATTCGTTTGGATAGCTTTCTTTAGCAACCTCTAAAGCAAATTTAAGAGTTTCTCTTCTTATCTTCATGCTTTTATGATCAAAGATATTATCGAACATTTTATTTTTTCGATTTTTGAGAAACATTTAAGATAACGAAATACAAAATTTGAATGTGGCAAGGCTCAGAAGGTTGGTGTTAGATGTACTGAAACCCCACGAACCTAGCAATGTATTGTTAGCTATTAAACTTAGTGAGATTGAGAATGTTGAAGGTGTCAATCTTGTACTGAGGGAAATGGATAGATCTACGGAAACTCTGAAGATAACAATAGTTGGAGACAATTTAAATTTCGATAAGATAAAGAAGGTGTTGGAAGATTTTGGAGCAGTAATACACAGTATAGATGAGATTGTTGCTGGAAAAAGTATTGTTGAGAGTGTTGAAACTGAGCAAGATTGAAATTTTAAAAATTATGCTCGTAGCCACTGAACTCAACTTCATTGACAGAGCCGTCTCTCCTAACGATGTAAACTCCTTTCCCATCTACAACTTCACCTATCTCTAAGTATTTTGCTCTACTTGAAGTAAATAGTAGTTCGTAATCCCCTCCTGAATAGAGAAAGAGTTCCAAAGCTTTTTCGTAGCTAACGTATGGTGTTAGATGATTTAGAGGAATTTTTTCCTCATAGATGACTATACCAACATCACTCTTTTCAGCAATCTGATGAAGAGAAATTGCTAAACTATCGCTTATATCTGTCATTGAGTTTGCAAACTTGGCTATTTCCAAACCTTCCTTAACCCTAGGCTCTGGCTTAAACAAGCTGTTAGGATAAGCTATTTCATCCCTTCTTTTTCCTTCCATCAACTGCTCTAAACTGAGTTGAGCTTTTCCTAAAAGGCCAGTTATACAAACTTTATCTCCAACCTTGGCACCACCTCTAGAAACAAATCTCTCAGCTTTACCTACTGCAAAGCCAGATATATGTAATTCATCTCCAAAATCGGTATCTCCACCAACTATTGCAACATCGTATTTCTCAGCTAAGCTTCTCATTCCCTTAAGAATTCTTTCAAAGTTCTCAACCCATTTATCACTGAGCGTTATTGTATAGAGGAAGAAAAGTGGTTTGGCACCACATCCAGCCAAATCACTCAAATTTACAGCTAAAGCCATATGCCCAATTTCTTCATGTCTTATACCATTAGGAAAATCTGTTTTTTCATGCAAGCAATCTGTTGTAAGTGCAAGTTTTATTCCAACATCAACCAATGCACAGTCATCATCTATCCCAATTATAATATCATCCCTCTCAATCCTAAAGATTTCCTTAGCAATTTCAATTAGCTCAAACTCTCTCACATCAGAGAATGGAATCATAGTTTTTATAATTCTTCCCTGAATACCTCTCAACAATTCTGCAAAATGAGCAAACTTCTGAGTTGGAAATCTCTCCACATATTTTGCAATGTCCAAATTCCCATTTCTCCATCTTAATTTCTTTTGCAATTTTCACAATTCCCCTTACAAAATTCTGCTTAAATCCCCTCCTTCTATCTTCTATCTCATAAATTATCTCCTTCCAGACATCGTTCGGTGCATGGGGACATTCTACTGGAGTGAAGGGTAAATTTAATGTTAGAACAAGTGTTGCATTTTCATTTTCAGTTCTTTCGAAAAGTGGCTTAGCTTTAGCCACAAACTTATTCAATCCTTCAATTCTTGGTTTAAGCTTGGATATGTATTCAATATTTCCACTAAGCATGTTTTTTATGAAAAATAAAATAATGTCTTCACATGTATGAGCAGTGGCAATAACATCGAAAAATCTTTCCCTTGCAAACCTGTTCATGATGTACCTCTTCACGATTCCACATGCAGAACAAACCTTCCTCCTTTCAACATCATCTATTGTAAATCCGTATTCTTTCAGCTTAACAACATTCAATTTTAGGTCTAAGGTTTGAGAAAGTTCTTCAACAGCTCTCAAAGATTCTTTTGAGTAATTCCCAATCCCCAAATCTATGTGAAATAGTTCGATGTCATATTTAAGTTCGTTTAAAGCGTAAGCCATTGCTGCACTATCTTTCCCACCAGATACACATACCAAGACCTTTTCAGAGCTTTTAAGAATTCCATAACGCTTTATACTTCTCTTTACAAGATTAATGTAAAATTTCGGATAACACTCATCGCAGAGAGTAATTCGATAAACTTTCGAATGAAATACTGCTTTCCTTCCACACCTGCACTTCATCATATTTGATTTAGTTCAGCATTAAATTAGTTATCGAATCAAAAAGCTTAATAGATGTAAGAATTGCTGAAGTTGTGTTACCATCTAAGGAGAATTTCTCGGAATGGTATCATGAATTGATTCAAAAAGCAGAAATAATGGATGTAAGGTATCCAGTAAAAGGTCTATACGTTTGGTTACCTTTTGGTTTTAAGATAAGACAGCTTGTTTACTCAAAGCTTAGAGAGATACTGGACAGAGATCATCATGAAGTTTATTTCCCAACTCTAATTCCAGAAGATTTGCTGATAAAGGAGAGTGAGCACATAAAAGGGTTTGAGAATGAAGTTTATTGGGTTACTCACGGAGGTTTAGAACTTTTAGATGTAAAATTGGCTTTAAGACCTACAAGCGAAACGGCAATTTATCCAATGTTTAAACTCTGGATAAGGAGTCATGCCGATTTACCTCTAAAAGTTTACCAAATAGTAAATGTTTTCAGGTACGAAACAAAGCATACAAGACCTCTGATAAGATTGAGGGAAGTTACTTCCTTTAAGGAAGCCCATACAGCTCATAGAAACTATGAAGAAGCTGAGGAACAGGTAAGAGAAGCAATAAATTTATACAAGGAGTTTTACGACTTTCTTATAATTCCATACTTAATATTTAAGCGTCCTGACTGGGATAAGTTTCCAGGAGCTGATTACACCATAGCTTTCGATACTGTAATGCCAGATGGAAGAACTTTGCAAATTGGAACGGTTCATAACTTGGCAGACAACTTTGCAAAGACCTTTGACATAAAGTATGAAATGCCAAGTGGAGATCATGCCTACGTTCATCAAACTTGCTACGGTATATCTGAAAGATGCATAGCTTCCTTAATAGCAATTCATGGCGATGATTTAGGCTTGGTTTTACCTTTTGAGATTGCTCCAGTTCAAATTGTAATAATCCCCATTCTTTATAAAGGTAAAGAAAGGGATGTATTGGAACTTTCCAATAAACTTTATGAGAGATTGAAGAGCTTCAGAGTCGTTTTGGATGATAGTGATGAGAGACCAGGAGCCAAATACTACAAATGGGAGCTTAAGGGAGTACCTATAAGGTTTGAGATTGGACCAAAAGAAGCTGAGAAAAATGAGATAGTAGTTTCTTTCAGAGATGAGAAGAAAAAATTCAGCATTCCATTTGAGGAAGTTAGGAAGGAAATAATAATCAAATGGGCGGAAGAGATCAGAGAAAGGTTAAAATCTAAAGCAATTGAGAGTGTAAAAAGTAAGATAGTTATTTGTGAAAATATAGATGATGTTGCAGATGCTGTTGAAGGTAAAAAGGTTGCTCTCGTTCATGTTTGTAAGGAATGTGAGAGAGAGCTTGAAAACTATGGAAGTGTTCTGGGACAACTCTTTGAGATGCCCGAATGGTTGAATGTTAATGTCTATGGTGAATGTGTTGTATGTGGTGGTAAAGGTTATCTTGTAGGAGTTGCAAAGACTTATTGATGAAGGAAATTGTAGTAAAGGTTGAGGGTATAGATCTGGACTTTGAAAAGGCTAAGGCTATAGTTGATGTTTTAGTTGGAGGAACTCTTATTTCATGGTCTGATGGAAAGAGAAGTTATCCAGATGTAAAATGCGGTGATAAACCGGGATGGATATCTTATGGAGAAACTAGAAGTAACGTAAAAATTAAAATAAACAATTTTACATTTTATGTATTCAG
The DNA here is from genome assembly GCA_964554855.1 of uncultured archaeon. Lineage (GTDB taxonomy): Archaea > Halobacteriota > Archaeoglobi > Archaeoglobales > Archaeoglobaceae > Archaeoglobus_B. Next base: position 5,568 of record CAZKQI010000069.1, read on the forward strand.
TGATGAAGTGGCTGAGCACTGATTCATGATGAAAATCGGGACTCTGAATAACTCAACATTTTTAAACTTAAATGAAAACAATTACATTAATGCTTAGGCTTAAGGAAATACACATCAAGAATTTCAAGAGCTTAAGGGATTGCAAACTCAAGCTTGGAAATTTCAATGTTTTAGTTGGCGCTAATGCGACTGGTAAAACAAATTTAGTCGATTTGTTTTTACTTTTGAGAAAGATCTATGTTGAAAAAGACATCAACCCGTTTAGATACTGGTGGGGCTATCAGAATACTGTTTGGAACAGAAAGGAAGAGCTTGATATTTCCGTCAGGTTTGTGTTTGAGTATGTTTATGAGGGTAGGAATTACGAGGTTCATTTCGAGACTACCTTTACTGGTAGAGGCGGAAGATTTGAGATTATAAAAGAAAAACTTGAAATCGAAGGAATTTTAAGCTTGGAGTTGGAAGGAAATGTTTTAACCGTCAAGCATTCCGAAGATTTCCTATCAGATCAGATAGAAGTTTTAGAACGTCTTGCAAAAAAGGAATTACTTTTACCGCCTCCC
>CAZKQI010000070.1:0-6059 GCA_964554855.1 uncultured archaeon
CCCGGGTTCAAATCCCGGCGGCGGCTTAAGCTCTTCCGAAGTCATCTGCAAACCTAACAATATCATCTTCACCCAAATAATCTCCTATCTGAACTTCGATTATTTCAAGAGTTATGTTACCAGGATTTTCAAGTCTATGCTTTTCGCCAACAGGTATAAATGTACTTTCTCCCTTTTTGAGTAAAAATTCTCTATCACCGATTGTAACCTTTGCAGTACCCCTTACAACAACCCAGAATTCACATCTATGATAGTGCATCTGCAAGCTCAACCTCTTTTTGGGTAGAACTGTCAACCTCTTCAACTTCCAACCATTGCCCTCTTCCAAAACAGTATAGGAACCCCAAGGTCTGTAAACGGTAATATGGTGCTCAACTCTTTCATCATTCTTTTCCTTTAATGCTCTAACAATTTCTCTAACTTTTTGTGATGATTCCCTTGGACATATAAGTGTAACATCCTTGGTATTTATGATAACCATATTTTCGATATCAACAGATGTAATCAAACTATCGCTTATTACGAGATTGTTCCTTGAATTTATACCCAAAAATTCTCCTCTAACAGCATTGTTATTCTCATCCTTTTCCATTATCTCATAAACGGCATCGAAACTACCAACATCACTCCAAAAGATATCCAATGGAATTACTGCAACTCTATCGGATTTTTCAAGGATCCCTTTATCGACAGATATCGATTCAATCTCATCGTATCTTCCACTATCTACTCTTTCAATTATATCCCTAGCAAATTTTTTACACTCCTCTAGGAATACAGTTGTATCGAATACAAACATCCCACTATTCCAGAGATATCCTTCCTCAACATATCTCTTTGCTCTTTCATAATCCGGTTTTTCTACAAATCTCTCAACAATAAATCCTCCCTCTACACTATCTCCAGGCTTTATGTAACCGTAACCTGTATGAGGTTTTGTCGGTTTTATACCGAAAGTAACTAAATATTTTTCAGAAATTATTTCAGCCTTCTTAAATGCTTCAACGAACTTCTCATTAGCCTCAATTATATGATCAGAAGGTAATATGGCAACTTTGGATCGTCCAAAATCCTTAACAATTTCTCTAATTCCAAGATAAATTGCTGGAAGAGTATTTTTCGGCATTGGTTCTTTCAATACTTTAGCATCAATTCCAATTTCCTCAATCTCCTTTTCAATCATAAAAGCTTGATCTACGTTTGTGACAACATATATGCTATTTGAAAGCATTAATCCTCTCTTAAATGCCATCTGAAAAAGACTTTCCTCATTAAATTTAAGGAACTGCTTGGGATATTTAGATCTGCTAAGGGGAAAGAGTCTTTCACCAACACCACCAGCTAAAATCAAAACTATCATACTCAATGTATCTTTGGAAGGGATAAAAACTTTTCTGGATTTAAAGCGACAGACTTTTATTTTAAACAGAAAGCTGTTAGATATGTTCAAAATTGCCGAAAACGTAGAAGAAATCTTAAAAGAAAGGGAAAATTATACAGTAGACATTGCAAAGAGATTATGTGTTATAACTGCGGATAGAATTCATTTGAAGAGATTTCCAGTTTCAAATCCAGTAACAGCATTCAATCCATCATTGGTAGTGAATGAAGACGAAGTTTACCTTTATCCAAGAGTTGTGGTTGGTTACTATATTTATGCAAGTGCAGTTGCAGAGATAAGATTGTCTTTGGAGGATATATACTCTAACTCCCTATCACATTACACTGCCGATTTGGTATTGTATCCTAACAACAAATTCGATATATGGGGTGTTGAAGATCCGAGAGCAGTTTTTGTTGACGAAGATGTGTTTATAACGTATTGTGGTAGAACAGTATCCTATTTCGACCCACATATTAGAGTTGAAAGAACTTTACCCATTACTGCAATCAAGGATAAACATGGATGGAGGAAAATTTGCATTCATAGGTTTCCACATCCCTTGAGAAATACGATAGTTAGCGATAAGGACGCATTTATATTAAAAACGAATAATGGCCTAAAACTATTTCACAGACCACATACACACGAAGAGAAGTTCTATCTAGCAATTAGTGATGTTGAAGAATTCGATCATGATAAATTTAAAGAATCAACTATAAAAGATACTATCGTCATTATGACTGAAGCTGATTTTGAAGAGAGATTGGGATGGGGAACTCCACCAGTTGAAGTTGATGGAGAACTTCTCTTTTTAATTCATGGTCTTGAAAAAGATTCAAAGGCATACAAAGTTTTTGCAATGACTATGAACAAAAATCTTGAAGTTACATCAGTTACATCTCATTACATAATGGAGCCTAAAGAAATTTATGAAATGTACGGTGATAGACCTTTCGTAGTTTTTCCGTGTGGTGCAGCAGTGATAGATGATAGCTTGATTGTATCGTATGGTTGTGCTGACTTTGCAGTTGGTATATGTGAGTTTGACTTGAGCGATCTAATGTCGATATTGGATAAAAACAGAATTGATTAACCTCCACCTACCAAAGCCCTAATTAGAATTGGTGGTGAACCATCAGATATAGGTACAATCTGCTCCTCCTTACCACAAAATCCCGGATCGAATTTCAATTCTCTCCCAATCTTAACATCTCTCAATATTTCGAGAGTATTTCCGCTCAAAGATACATCTCTAATCATCTCCCCCATTTCACCATCCCTTACAATGTATCCGTATTGAGCGTTGAACTGGAAATAGCCAGTTGCGGGATTTGTTTCTCCGCCTCTCGATCCAATTAGATAAACACCATTTCTTGAAATTTCTAAAAGTTCTTCAAAACTGTAATCTCCAGCTTCAAGATATGTATTGCTCATTCTAACTATGGGAAATTTCAGACCTTCAGATCTTGCATTTCCAGGCTTTGAATTTAACTTTAAAGCAGTCTCTCTCGAATGTAAGAAATCTTTTAGAACTCCTTTCTCAACTATAACTCTTTTCTCAGATTTTACTCCTTCATCATCGAAGGGATAAAATCCAAATTCCATTAAAGTAGGATCATCGTATATTGTCACGCATTCATTGGCAACATACTCTCCAATCTTACTCGATAGAACACTTGCTCCTTGTAAAACATGATCTGCCTCAACAGCATGTCCAAAAGCTTCATGTATGAATACACCAGCCAAGTCCTGATTTGCAATAACATTCATGAATCCAGATGGTGGAGTTCTGGCATTTACAAGTTTTTTAACCACATCTGCAACCTCCTCAGCCATATCGTACGCATTTTTTAAAGCTTCGAATCCCGCTGGCTTCATTATTCTCTTTGAGAATTGCTGAAGAGTTCTATCCTTTGCAACAGCTGAAACAATCAATCCAATACGAGGAACCCTGTAGAAAACTTCATTACCATTCGAATCGCTATAGTGCATCTCTTTCACATTCTCGAAGTAAGTTATGCTAGTGTTAACAATATTCTCACTTTTCAATTCTTTTTCAACATCCTTGAGAAATTTCACTTTATCTTCAATTGAAATATCTTTAAAGTTATCCTTTGGTTTCAAAATGAACTTACCTCCAGATTTAATTTCCAATATTTCAGAATTTCCAGAATTTATTATGTTCTTCTCTGCAAGTCTTATCCCTTCATCTTTACTCACATCACCTACAAAATACCCCCAAAATCCATTCTTCAAAACTCTATAGGCTCTTCCAAAAGAAGTATCCAACTTTATCTTTTCAACTTTTCCGTTCTCTATAGATATTTTAAAACTGTAATTTTTTATCATTCTAATATCGTAAAACATACTGTCAGAAGTTTTAAATAACAGTTAAAAAATTTTGCATAAGATGTTCAAGCACATAGTTAGAATTGCGGACACTGACTTAGATGGGAATAAACCTGTAATGATTGCTCTTACTGGAATAAAGGGAATAAGTCTAAGAATGGCAAGAGCTATAACAAATGCATTGGGATTAAATCCAAGAGCAAAATTGGGTGAACTTGAAGATGAGACCATAGAGAAACTTAAGAAGTTTGTGGAAGAAGAGTTGGAGAAAAACATACCATCATGGATGTTTAACAGAAGGAAAGATCCTCATACTGGAAAAGACCTACACATATTATCTAAGGATGTTGACTTTGCAAAGATGCTCGACATTGAAAGATTGATTAAGATGAAATGTTACAGAGGAGTTAGACATGCAAAGGGTTACAAGGTTAGAGGTCAGAGAACTAGGTCAACGGGTAGAAAGGGTATGACTGTTGGTGTTGTTAGAAGAAAGAGGTGATTGTATGGGAGATCCTAAGAGGCATAGAAAGAAATACTTAACTCCAAGAAAGCCATGGGATAAAGTAAGACTTGAAAGCGAGGCTCAGCTTGTAATTAAATACGGTTTGAGGAATAAGAGGGAATTGTGGAGATTTGAGAATATATTGAGAAAATATAGGAGAGTTGCAAGAGATTTGCTCAGTAAGGTTAACTTGCCAGGTAAGGAAGGGGAATTTGCAAGGGCAAAGGCCAATGCAGTTATAAATAGATTGGTTAGAATGGGTGTGTTGGAAGAGAATGCAACACTTGATGATATCTTGAATTTGAAGGTAGAGGATTTTCTAGAAAGGAGATTGCAAACAATAGTTTACAGACAGGGATTGGCTAAAACAATAAAACAGGCAAGACAGCTTATAACTCATGGTCATATAGCTGTTGATGGTAGAAGGGTAACTTCTCCAAGCTATATAGTTGAGAAAGAAGAAGAGCCTAAAGTTGGATTTTATAAAAATTCTCCATTTGGGTGATTTGAATGGCTAAGAAGGGTAGATGGGGTATAGCCCATATATTTAGCAGTTACAACAATACTATAATTACAATCACAGACATAACTGGTAGTGAGACAATTGCAAGGATTAGTGGTGGTATGATAGTAAAAGCGGATAGAGATGAAGGAAATCCATATACAGCCATGCAGGCAGCATTAAGGGCTGCTGAAATTGCTAAGGAGAAAGGAATAGAAGGTGTTCATATAAAAGTTAGAGCGCCAGGAGGAAATAAGCACATAACTCCCGGGCCAGGAGCTCAAGCTGCAATAAGAGCTTTGGCAAGAGCGGGACTTAAGATTGGTAGGATAGAAGATGTAACACCCATTCCTCATGACGGAACGAGACCACCTGGTGGAAAGAGAGGTAGAAGGGTTTAATCTATGAAGATTGAAATAATTGAGGAAAATAATCTAAAAATAAAGTTTATACTTAGAGATGCACCTATAGCTTTAGCAAACTCTTTTAGAAGAGCTATGAAGAGCTTAGTTCCTACAATGGCTGTAGATTATGTTGTATTCTATATGAATACATCTTATCTTTACGATGAAATAATAGCTCATAGAATTGGGTTAATTCCTATAAAAACGGATCTGGATAGATTTAACATGCCAGATAAATGTGTATGCAACGGTGAAGGTTGCCCTAACTGTCAAATTTCTTTTAGATTGAATGTAGAGGGGCCTAAGGTTGTTTATTCTGGTGATCTGATATCTGAGGATCCCGAAATAAAACCAGTATACGATAAAATTCCGATTGTAGAACTTCATAAAGGTCAACAGTTGATGATAGAAGCTGTTGCAAGATTGGGAACTGGGAGGGAGCATGCAAAGTATCAACCAGTCTCAGCTTGTTACTATAAGATAATACCAGAAATAGTTATTAGAGAAAACTGTAATCAATGCAAAAACTGTGTAGATGTTTGTCCGAGAGGTGTTTTGAATGAGAAGTTAGAAGTTACTAACATCTTGAAGTGTTCAATGTGCATGGAATGTGTTAGGGTTTGTGATGAAAATGCAATTGATGTTGAAGAAACAGAAAATTATCTTTTCATTGTAGAAGGCACTGGAGCTTTACCAGTTAAAACTGTAATGAAGAAGGCTTTGGAGATTTTGAAGGAGAAAGCTGAAAACATGAACAAGATTATAAGTGAAATTATATAACAAACATTAAAATTATTAGAACTGCACATAACATAACAATTGTATGCTTGGCTCCAGAGTTCGGATCTTCCTCACCCATTATACCTGCAACAATTCCAGAAAATATTGCTTGAATTATCATTGCCTGAGTTAAAA
>CAZKQI010000071.1:0-5708 GCA_964554855.1 uncultured archaeon
ATTACGAAGATTTGTTCTGTCCACACTGTGGGAAGTTAAAAAAGAAGTGTACATGCCAAAGTGAAGTTAGAAAGAAAAATCTTGAGCTTTTAAGGAGGATTGCTGGAGATAGAGATTATCTCAAACCAATATTTGACTGCGATGATGAGATTGTCTATTACAAAATATTTGAGCCACTCAACCCAAGTCCAACTGTACCAATAGAAGATGCAAGGATTGTGAAACCTCTTGAAGAGGCTTTAAAGAGGAGAGGAATAACTAAGCTTTATCCTTTCCAGTTAGAAGCTATAGAGAAGTTGAGAGATGGCAAAAATGTTGTAATAACTGCTCCTACAGGATTTGGAAAGACTGAGGCTTTCGTAATACCACTTATAGAAAGGATTGCAAGAGAGGGAATTGGAATGATATTCTATCCTACAAAAGCATTGGCAAAGGATCAAGAGCTGAAGATAAAATACTATGCAAATTCCTTAGGATTGAAAGCAGTGAGATTTGACGGAGATTCAACTTGGAGGGAGAAGAGAGATGTTTTAAAAGGTAGGGCGGATATAATACTTACAAATCCAGACATGGTTGACTATCATTTGAGAAACACATTGGAATTTAGGAAAATCGTTGAGGATTTAAAGTTTTTAGTTGTTGACGAGTTGCATAGCTACATAGGACTTCTTGGTTCTAACATGCATTACCTTGTGAAGAGGCTTGAAAGATTTGGGAATTTCCAGATTGCATGTGCCTCTGCAACGATTGGAAATGCTAAAGAATTTGCTGAATACTTATTTGAGAGAGAATTTGATGTTGTTAGTGGTAATCACAGAAAATCTCCATTACACTTCATAATGAGATACACATACTCCATTTATTCTGCTATCAAAGACTTAGTTAAAGCCCTTAGGGGAAAGAAGATAATAGTATTTGGAAATTCTTATAAAACTGTTGAAACTGTAGGATGGATTTTGAAGGATTTGAACGTTGCAATTCATAAGGGTGGTTTGCCTAAGGAAGTTAGAATGAAGGTTGAGAGAGCTTTTAGAGAGGGTAAGATTAAAATTGTCATTTCTACACCAACGCTTGAGTTGGGAATAGATATAGGAGATGTTGATGTTGTAATTTCAGAATTGGTAAGCTATTCTCAATTCCTACAGAGGGTTGGAAGGGCTGGGAGAAAGGGGCAGGAAAGTATAGGAATTCTTCTTTTGAGGGATGAAGATGCAATAAGCAATTATTACAGATTGAAGCCAGAAGATTACTTCAAAGATGATTTTCATTGCTATGCTGAAAAGATGAACGAGGAGGTAATGTTCTATCAGATTTTGTCAATGTGCTTAGAAAAGCCTTTGGAGGAAGGTGAGATAAGAAGGGAATGGATGAACGTAGTTAAAAAGCTTGAGAGAAATAGGTTGATAACAAAATTGGGTGATGTTTACATAGTATCTTCAAATGTTGGAGATGTTTTGAAGAGATTCAACATGAGAGGTATTGGAGAGAATATAAGGATGTATAAAGGAGAAGAGATGATAGGGGAAAGGAACTTGCCCATAGCAATAAAAGAACTATTTCCTGGTAGTATAATAATTCACAATGGTGAAAGATTGAGATGTATTGAGCTTGATCTGAATGAGAAAAAAGCAATCTTAGAAGATTATCCTCACGGTAATGAAGTTACAGACCCCCTCTATACTTCAATTCCAATAATCAAAGATGTTGAGGAATTTAAGGATGGTTCAGCTTACTGTAGCTTCGAAATAACAATGGAGGTTTATGCTTACGTAGTTAGGGATGTTTTTACGAGAGAAAAGATTGGAGTTTTTGAGCTTGATGAACCATTGAGATATTCTTTTCCCACAAAAGGTTTCATTCTTAAAGCCCCTTTCCCAGATTACATGGATTACGCTGGAAGTTTTCATGCTTTAGAGCATGTGCTAATAGAGGCAAGTGATGCTCTAACTGGAGGTGGAAGCCAGTATATGGGTGGAATTTCGACTCAGGAAGGAGATATATTTGTATATGATGCTACAATTGGGGGTAGTGGTTTGAGCAAGTTGCTCTTTAGGAGGCTTGAGAGAGCTTTCGAGATAGCCTACGAAGTTCTGAAGAAATGTGAGTGTAAAAGGATTGATGGCTGCCCACGTTGTACGTACAGTTATCAGTGTGGTAACAACAACCAACCCCTAAATCGTTTAGGTGCAATTAACATACTTGAAAAGCTTTTGAAAGGGGAAAGGGGAGAATTGGATGTAAATAAGTTTAAGGAGGTTGTTGAGTTCAAATATTATCCATAATTTCTTCAATTCTATACCAAATTTTCCTTATTTCCTCACCAGCCTCACATTCAAAAGGTATTTTCAACTCTGCAATCTGCTTAGGCAACTCTTCATCAAATGGAATTTTTCCAACAATATCTATTTTATTACTTCTGCAAAATTCCTCTATCTTTTCTGTAACATCTTTGTTCAGGTCAAATTTGTTTATGACTACGAGAGGTTTTACCTTGAAATGTTCTACAAGCTCAATTATGCGAATCATATCGTTTAATCCAGATAAAGTAGGTTCAGCAACTACCAAAGCAAGATTTGATCCAGCCAAAGATGCTATAACTGGACAACCTACTCCAGGTGCTCCATCGAGTATTAACAGATCATTTCCTCTTTCCTCTGCAATATTTTTAGCTTTATTCCTAACCTCTGAAACCAGTTTACCACTGTTTTCTTCACCTGGACTTAACAAAGCGTAAACGAAATCGCAAAATTTAGTTTCACATATATAAATTTCTCCCCTCTTCTCTTCAACCATCTCTATTGCCTTCTCTGGACATGCTCTGTAACACAATGCACAACCTTCACATCTTATTTCATCAACTTTAAAATTACTTATGGCTTCGAATCTACAAATTTCTTCACACAATCCACATTGACTGCACTTCTCTTCTATTATTACAGCCTTTTTCATTCCATAAAAAGGTATAACTTCTTTTACCTTCGGCTGTAAAAGGATATGCAAATTTGGGGCATCTACATCGCAATCTGCAATCACTGCATTTGCAAGTGTTGAGAACATTGCAGTTAAAGTTGTTTTTCCAGTCCCTCCCTTTCCACTTACAACTGTCAACTGCTTCATAGGGATATCACCCTCTCATATATATCTATGAAAACATCTTTATATTTATAGAGAATTTTACCTTTTGAATAATTTTCAGCAATCTCCTTTTCGAAAGGAATTTTACCCAATATTGGACAATCCAATTTATCTTCGATGTTAAATGGGAGTCCATACTTGTTTATTACAACACCGAATTTGATATCCAATTTTCTAACAGTATCCATGGCAAGTTTTAGATCATGATAGCTGAAAGGTGTAGGTTCACAAACTAAAATGCAAAAATCAGAATCTCTTACACTTTCAACCATGGGACATGAATTACCCGGTGGACAATCTATTACAGCTTCATTACCAATTTTCTTCTTCACCTCTCTTATAAGAGGGACTGGAGATGCTTCACCAACTTCAAGAATTCCGTAAGTCAGATTTATATCGGATTTAATGCTCACAATTTTTCCTATGGGCTTATCAACTTCTTCTATTGCTTCCCTTGGACAGAAGTAACTGCAAGCTCCACAACTGTGGCAAAGCTCCTTAAATACGTATATCTTATCTTTCAAAACGACTATTGCACTGTATTCGCAAACATCCCTACAAACACCACAGTAATCACATTTCGATTCATCAACACTCGGAACTTTTCTGTAAACTGTAATCTCTTCACTTTCACCCCTTATAAATATGTGACAGTTCGGTTCCTCAACATCCAAATCAAAGAGATCTATATCATTGAAGTAGGCAAGGTTAACAGCCAAAGTAGTTTTTCCAGTCCCTCCCTTACCGCTTGCAATAGCAATTCTCATCTTTTTCTCCATCTACCCATCCCCATCTTGGGCTTTGAAGGTGTTGTAATTTCCTCCAATTTACCCTCAACAAGCCTTCCTACTGCTTCTCTAACAGTCAATCCACTCCCCTTGTAAACTTTTACTCCAGCTGAGCTTAACACTGCTAAAGCATTTGGCCCTACATTTCCAGTTATTACTGCATTAACTCCCTTATTTACTAAAAATTGAGAGACTGCAACACCAGCACCTCCTCCTCTCACAGCAAAATCGTTTCTAACAACTTCAACATTTTTTATCTCTCCATTCTCAACATCTACAAGCGTAAAACTTGCCGCCCTACCAAACATTTCCGACACATTATCATCCAATCCACCACTTATTGTGGAAACAGCAATTTTCATAGAAAATATTCTACATCAGAGCTATTTAAATTTTAGGTTGACCTAAACTGAAGTTTTTAAATTAAAATATGCTGGCTTTCATGCACAAGTAATTCTGTTTGTTGTATTTTCGACTTAACATAAACTTCAAGCATTCTTAGAATGAAATAAAATAATAGGTGGTAAAAAGGTAGTTTTATGACACTGTGTCTATTATTAAGTAATATATACAACTACCTCACTAAATTCCCGAGTCAAAGCATATTTAAACTATAATACATAAAATCCATATGGAGGAATACTCAACCCTAACAAGTTATGAAACGTACATTCCACGTAGATTCATTCTTGAAGATGGAAAAGTAATTAGTTTGACTGCTGATATTATTAAAAATACATTAACTAAGAAACCTATCTTCCTTCTTTATGTACCAAACACAAAAATTGATGCTCTTTATTCCTATTTGAAGGATATTGGTTTTGAAAATGCTGTGTTATCCACACCTAAAGGAGAAAAATACAGCATTAGGTTAGTTTTAGATTATCCTTGGGAATTGCATATCAGATTATACTCTGATGGATTTATTGAAAGCGAAGTGGAAGTTCAACGCGAATATTTCGAACACTTAGGTGAAAGGAGATTATTTGTTGCTTATGAGGCTTTTGAGTTTTTTAGAGGATTTTATGATAGATTTCATTTATTCTACAAAAAAGAAGAAAAATGGGTTATTAAGGTATTAGATAACTTCAGGGTTAGGCTAAATCCTCCAAAGAGTTTAACACCATGGAAACCAGTTGTTACTGGAATTGTGACTTTAAGTGTTGTAGGTTTATTAGTTTATGCCTTAAAAAGACTGTCAAAAAGGTGAAGTTATGGCAGATATGAACAATATTCAATTGAGATTTAAAGAAGCTATTGAATTAATAAATAGAGGTGATGCTATACAAGCATCTGAAAAACTCTATAAAGTTGTCGAAGACTGCATAAAGTTATTAGCTAAGATAAATAACATACCAAAACATAAAGAGGCAATTGAAGCAGGACAATGGTGGACAAAGTTGCTATCGAGAGCTTCTGAAAGACTAAGGAGAATATATGGTGATAATATCATTACAGCTTGGCAAGCAGCTTATGAGCTTCATATCAGAGGTTTTCATGAAGAGCAGATGGATATAGATGAAGTAAAGGAAAGGGCATCGGAAATAGAAGATTTGTTGAAACTTACAATAAATGAAGTAAAAACAAAGAGCTCTATTATTTAAATATAATTTCTCTTGCAACATTTTACAAGGTGATAGTTGTATTTATTACCTAATAGATACTGTCGTAAAACTACTTAAGTGGCAAAAAATGAAAAAACCACTTGACGAGGTAAAAGAAATTATCGAAAAACACAAGGAAGAGCTTAAAGAAAAGTATGGTGTTAAAGAAATCGGCATCTTC
>CAZKQI010000072.1:0-5383 GCA_964554855.1 uncultured archaeon
TCACAAACAATACAAACATTTTCCTTCATCAAAGGTAATGCTTGTTCTATAATTTTGATTATCTCTGATTTTTTCCCTAAATCATTTTTAAGCTTCTTCTCTTGTTCTTCAAGACGTTCTAGTTCATCCTTAAGAGTTTCCCACTTATAATCCAAGTCCTCCCTCTCATAATCCTTTAATTTATTTTCCGTTTGTTGTAATTCCTTCATTAGGCTTAGGATTCTTCTATACAGCTCATCTAAGTTGCTTAATTGTCTTTCTAATTTTAGCTTATCATCTTCAACTTCTCTTTTTTCTTCATCTATCTTTTTAATCAATTCGCCAAGTTCAGATACTTTTCTCTCTAATCTCTCTTTATCTTTTATCAGAGATTCCTTAGGGGGTAGTTTACTTAGCTCTTCTATCTTACTTCTAATATCTGGTAATATTCTTTCAATTTTATTTATTCTTTCAATTTTTTGTTCAATTTTAAGTCTTGTAGACTTCATTTTCTCTTTTATTTCTTCCATTTCCTTCTCTATTTTTTCGATCTCGCTAATATATGGCTCTCTTACCCTCCTTATAAATTCTAATAAATCTTCTAGAGTTGTTGGAATTTCATTAATATTACGATTAAGAAGCTCTGATAGATCTTTCCTGATGTTTTCTATACTAATGTCTTTTGCTTCTTTCTCAATTTCTTCATATTTTTCTATAATACTAATACATATTTTTTCCATCTCATCTCTCCAGCTATATATTTTCTCAGCAATTTCCTTCTCGACATTGAGCAAGTCTTTCGCAACATTTTCTGATTTATTTGCTAATTCTCTCCAAAATGTTGTATTAAAAGCTAGATCTAATGCTTTTAAATCTTCTTTTGAAACGAATCTTTTTGTCTGGGTTGTAGTTATTAATGTTATAAAATCTGTAAACTTCAATTCACCTAGTTTGAGATTCCTAAAAGATCCATGGTCATATGACTTAAATCCATACCCTTCTTCAGACTTAGTTTCGGCAAGCATCGTATAAATTTCACCGTCATGCTCATAGTTTATAGAAACAATTGCTTTAGTTTTTCTTACATTTATGAGCTTTGAATCTTCAAAAACTCTTTTTATTTGTCTCCACTCTGCGCCACTATTACAATATAGACACCATTGTATTGCCTCAAGTATGCTGGATTTTCCGTGGTAGCTTGGACCGAATATTACAGTGAGTGTTGGGGATAACTTAAGTTCTACTCTATTTGAAATTCCTTTAAATCCCTCAATAGACACATGTCTTAGTATCATATTTCGATTTCCCTCCTTCTTAACTCTGGTAAGATCCTATCCTTGATTTCTCTTGTAATCTCCTCCATTCTTACTTCCAATGCTTTAATAACTTCACTGGATCTAGGAAATTCTCCTTTAATAGCTTGCTTTAAGATCTTCTCTATTTCCTTCATTTCTTCTTCTGAAAAAGAGTTACTTGCATATTCCATAAATTTACTAATGTCATCTGTACCCATATTCTCATCTCATCATTTAGCTTCTTAAACCTTTCCAAGATACAAGATACAGATATGCAAATGCGATTTAACTTAACTAAGTTAATGCATAAAGAAATAGAGGAACTTAAAGAGGTAATCACTCCTAAGCTAAATTATTTTTTAGATTTAGAATAAATTTCCATTCAGAACTGGATAGATAGTCTTATAGCATCGATAACTACTAAAAGTGCTACAGTTTAAGTCGTTAAGTTAGAGGCCAGAATTACTCCTGTATGCATTCACATCAAGGCTGAGGAGACTAAGGGTAAGTATGCAGACTACTTCACATTCATCAACGAAGAGGCTGTTGAATATCTGAAACTCTATCTCGAAGAAAGGAGAAGGGGGACGGAAAAGATCCCACCTGAAGATGATGAATCTCCATTGATAAGGGATTCGAGGAGCAGAGAGGTTAAGCCCGTGAAAGGGCATTCGATATATATCTACATCCACAGGCTTATGCAGAGGGCAGGGATTATAAAGGCAGGAACTCAGAAGAGGTATGAGCTTAACGCACATTCATTGCGAAAGTGGTTTAAGACTCAGCTAACCGCTAAAGGAGTTCATCCCGATTATGTAGAGTTCTTTATGGGCCATAAGATCTCAACTTACAATGATGTTAAATCGTTGGGAGTTGAAAAGCTAAGGGAGATTTACAAAAGGGCAGACCTTCGCATTAGACCGAAGCCTGAGATTAGCAAATCGGAGCAGTTGAAGGCTTTTGCTCTCTCCTTAGGCTTAGATCCTGAAAAGGTGATCAATGAGAAGGTGATTCTTGAACCTCATCGCACAATAATTGGAGAAGAGGCTGAAATAAAAGCATTGCAGGAAGCAATCAGAGATACAATTGCAGAGATTGTTATGAAGAAGATGAGAAAAAATAATGTAACTCCAGACTAAGGTTATTCATGTATGATGTTGCAGTAATTGGGGCTGGACCTGCTGGATTAACCTCTGCGATATACACCTGCAGATATGGATTGAAAACTGTAATTTTCGAAGATCCAACAAATCCTTCACAACTTTCTCTGGCACCAAAAATAGAGAATTATCCTGGTTTTGAAGGTAATGGATTGGAACTTCTAACAAAAATGAAAGAGCAAGCGGAGAAATTTGGGGCAATTGTAAGGGTTGAGAGAGTTGTAGATGTTTTGAGAGATGGAGATTACTTTAAAATAGTTACAGATGAGGAAGAATATCAAGCCAAAGCTTTGATATTTGCCATTGGATGTAAACATAGGGAGTTGGGTGTTGAGGGTGAGAAGGAGTTTGTTGGTAGAGGTGTTAGTTACTGTGCTGTTTGCGATGGATTCTTTTTCAAAGGGAAGAAGGTTTTGGTTGTTGGAGGAGGTAATACAGCTTTAGTCGATGCTTTATACTTACACGACTTAGGCTGTGATGTTACAATAGTACATAGGAGGGATAAATTTAGAGCAGATAAAATTCTTCAGGATAGAGTATTTGAGAGGGGAATTAATGTCATTTGGAATTCTGTCGTTACTAGAATAGAGGGAGATGAAATGGTTAGAAAGGTTGTGTTAAAGGATGTTAGGACTCGGAAGGAGATTGAAATTGAAGTTGATGGTGTTTTTGTGGCAGTAGGCGTTGCTCCAAATACGGAGTTGGCAAAAAAGTTAGGTGTCGAATTGGATGATAAGGGATACATAAAGGTAGATAGATATCAGAGAACAAATATTGAAGGTGTTTTTGCTTGTGGTGATTGTTGTGACAATCCCCTTAAACAAGTAATTACAGCTTGTGGAGATGGAGCAAGAGCTGGTTACTCTGCATATGAATTTATATCTAAAAAATTTTATCATGAAGTTCGGTAAGCTTGAGAGGATTTACTTGGGAGGTGAGGCTGAGGTAAGAATTTACGAGAATGTAGTTGAGAAGATAAGAAGGAAGAAGCGTTACAGACATCCAAAACTCGATGAAATTTTGAGAAAGAGTAGGACAAGGACTGAAGCTAAAATAATTTCTTTGGCAAGAAGACAAGGAGTACCTACACCAATAATTTTAGATATTGAAGGAGATAAAATAGTTATGGAGAGAATAAAGGGGAGAACAGTTAAAGAAGTTATGAGTGCTGATGTTAGTGAGAAAATTGGTAGATATGTTGCAAGGATGCACAGAGTTGGAATAATTCACGGTGATATAACTCCAATGAACATGATTTTAAGTAATGATAAGATTTACTTTGTAGATTTTGGATTGGCTTTTATAGAGGATAGGATAGAGCCTAAGGGAGTAGATCTTCACGTCTACTTTGAATCTCTAAGGGCAAGCTTTGATAACTGGGAGGAACTTAAGGAAGCATTCATAAGGGGTTATAAAAGTGAATATGAGAAAGCTGAGGAAGTTATAAAGAGAGCTGAGGAGATAGAGTTGAGAGGTAGGTATATTGAGAAGAGAATTAGCTAATTACAAATCTCCAATCCCTTCTAATTTCTGGAGGTTTTCTTGCAATTGCTCTCCTCCTAACAAACATAAGATCTTCAATATCTTCTATTTGATTAATTATTTCATCTAAAATAACCTTAATGCATCCAGGTATTACAACTTTCACAAATTCGCTACACTCGTAAACAACTTTGAGGTATTCATAAAGGCTTTTAGATTTATCAAGATCAAATCCCAAAGAAATCAAATCTTTCAAAATTTCTTCATAAACTGAGCAGGGTTGAATGAAGTGTTCATCAACACAAATCTCTCCTAAAATTTTAGCCAATTCTACCAAATTGTTGATGTTTGGGAGATGGACAGATCTAACTGTTAGAATGCAATTCATATCAAGAGAATTTTCAATATTTTTCAAAACTTGGAAAAACAAATCTTTACCAGTTATTAGCTTATATGTTTTGGGATTGCCAGCATCTAAACTGATCATTGCAATATCTATTAAACCTTCCAAATCTTTAAAATCTATTGTTCCATTCGTTTGTAAATCAATTCTAACATTTCCAAATCTTCCTCTAAGCTCTTCTATGATTTTTGCAACTCTATCAACACCAGCCAAAAGAGGTTCTCCATATTGGGATATTGTAATAGCTTTTGGATTGAAATCGCCATAGTAACCCTCTTTTGGAGCTGTATTGTTTGCTAATGCAACCTTTGAATAACAGTAAATGCAGTTTAGGTTACATGAAGTTGTTATTTCATATGAAGGATGATGTTTTGGCTCTTTTATTGATAAATCCAATCCCTCACAATGTATGCAATGCTTGGGATATTTTAAATTCCTCAAAAATTCTTCATCCATATGCTTTAGGTTCAGATAAAAGCTCAATCTTTCTTATTTCTACTCTCCTCAAAGGATATATTTTCTTAGCATTCTTGTATATCTCTGACGGTATTCTTCCCAAAATGCATTCTTGCAAGAACTGAACGAAGTTCTTCTGATTGGCATTACTTGTAATTATCTCTCTCATTATCTTCCTTATTGCACTCTTTTGCGAAGTTTTGCACCTCTTTACAGTGAAAGCAACGGGTTTAACTCTTAAAACGTAGCCATCTGAAGTTTTAACATCTATTACATCATCAATCTTACTTGTTCTCCTCCTTATTAAGCTGTTTATGTATTCTCTCATCATTTCAAATCTGTGGAATTTTGTATATGCACTATCACTTGCAACTCTGTAAACCTTGAATATTAACTTCTTATACGGATTTTGGTTTGAATAATCGTTTGTCAATTCTGCCAAAGTAATTTCAACTGTTCTGTTTATAACCTTCTGAGGATCATCTGCTGGAGTTTCTCCAATCTCAGCTAAGCCGAAGTATTCGGGTGCAATTAGCGTATACCATTTCTTCATGCTCCACTTATCCTTCACTCTCGCCCTTCTTCTTGCCATAAAGCTTGCATTAGGT
>CAZKQI010000073.1:0-5361 GCA_964554855.1 uncultured archaeon
AATGGTGCTTAGAATCGATGATGTCATAGCCGCTAAGGGTCTGGAGAAGGAGAAAGAGAAGGAGAAGGGAGGAGAAGAGTTTAGCCCACCAGAGTTCTAATTTTAATTTTTATTTCAACCCCACAAGCTCTTCTAAAGCTCTTTTTGGGTCTTTAGCCTTTACAATTCCGCTTGCAAGCAAAACACCTTCTGCACCCAAATCCAAAGCCCTTACGTAATCCTCATGAGTTGTTATTCCCGCACCACAGAGAACCTTAACATTTGGATTGAGATCTTTAACGGCTCTAACAGAATTTTCCACAACCTCTGGCTCAGCTTTGCTAACTGGAATACCAGTTCCTATCAATTCTGGAGGTTCTACTGCAACGTAATCTGGATTTAAAACTGAAACTGCCTTTGTTGTATTTACATTGTTTGTGCAAACAACAGAAATCAGTCCAATCTTCTTAAACTTCTGAATTAGAAAGTCTATGTCAGCTAATTTAAGCCTTCTCTCGCTGTGATTGATCAAGCTACCCCTTGCACCCCTCTCTTTAACCATTTCTGCAGTAATCCTTCCAGTGTAACTTCCAAAATCTATGGGATCGACATGCTGTGCATAAACATCAACACCAATTTTGGCAATCTCAGCCAAATCCAAGAAGTTTGGTGCTACCGCTATGTAATCATCAACTTTATCTCCAACATCTAAAACAGCCTTTGCAATTTCTAAAGCCCTCTTACCAGAACCCTCTGCATATGCTTTAAAATTTATTATTATCACGCCCATAAGGTTAAAATCAATCCAATGATTTAAACATTGTGGAAGTTGTGGGTTTCGGTGCCCTAAACGTTGATAAGATATATCTTGTTAACGATATTCCGAAGGCTGAGGAAGAGAGCTATGTAATAGATTTGCAAGTTTACACTGGTGGAAGTTCAGCAAACACTATTTCAGCTTTAGCTAAAATGGGGATTGAATCGGGTTTTATAGGAAAGGTTGGGAGTGATGAGTATGGAAAATTTCTAATTGAAGATTTAAAGAGCTATGGTGTATATACCGAAGGTGTAATTTTATCTGAAGGAAGAACTGGATGTGCAATGGTTTTTGTGGACAGAAAGGGTAATAGAGCAATACTTCTCGATCCAGCAGTAAATGATACAATAAGATTTGATGAAATAGATATTGATTACGTCTCAAGGTTTAAATTGTTACACATGTCTTCCTTTGTTTGCAAGATATCATGGGATTCATTTAAATCGCAAGAAAGATTGACTGAAAATTTTGAAGGGATTATAAGCTTCGATCCCGGTAGTATTTATGCTAATTTCGGATTGAAGAAAATAGAGAAGTTGATAAAGAATACGAACATATTTATGCCAAACGAAATTGAGGTAAAAACTCTTACTGGGTTAGATTACAAAGATGGAGCAGATTATTTCTTGGAATGGTGTGATGTTGTTGTTGTTAAAAGAGGTGAATTTGGTTGTTACGTAACGAATGGTAAAGAAAGTTACGAAGTTCCAGCGCTAAATGTTAATGTTGTTGACACTACTGGAGCTGGAGATGCATTTAACGCTGGATTTATCTATGGATTCTTAAAGGGTAGAGATATAAGGGACTGTGCAAAGCTGGGAAACTACTTTGCATCTCTATGTATACAGAAGTTTGGGGCAAAGACATACCTGAAAGATTATCTACAATTCTGAATTCTCTCAATCATGAAGGTTGGAATTTTAGGGGGAACTGGTTATACGGGTGGGGAACTTCTGAGAATACTTTCAAAGCATCCAAAAGTTGAGGTTGAAGTAGTTACATCGAGGAAAGATGTGGGAAAAGAAGTTTGGAGGGTGCATAAGCATCTGAAAGGCTTTTACAATTTGAAATTTGTTGAGCCAGATATTAAAAATTTTGAGGACTGCGATATAGTTTTCACAGCTGTACCGCATGGTGAAGCCATGAATTACGTTCCAAAACTATTAGAGATTGGATTGAAGGTAATAGATTTGTCTGCAGATTATAGATTGGATAAGGAGACATATGAAAGAGTTTACGGTGAACATAGGGGTTATGTTGAAGCTGTTTATGGCTTGACAGAATTGCACAGAGATGAAATAAGAAAGGCCAATTTAATTGCAAACCCTGGATGCTATCCCACTGGATGTGTTTTGGCTTTGGCTCCCATTGCCAAATACGTTGAAAGGGTTGTTTTCGATTGTAAGAGTGGTATAACTGGAGCTGGAGCAAGACCTACAGAATTCACACATTATCCAAATCTTCATGAGAGCTTGGTTCCCTACAAAATTACTAATCACAGACATTATTGGGAGATTGTTCAAGAATTGAAAAGATTTAATGAAAGCATAGTAATATCTTTTACACCGCATGTCTTTCCAGGGTCAAGAGGAATATTGACAACAGCCCATGCATTTATCAGAGAAAAATTGGGAAGAGATGAAGTAATAGAAATTTATGAGAGATTCTATAGGGATTGTTACTTTGTTAGATTGCAGGATGAAGTGAAACTGAGCTATGTAAGGGGAAGTAACTTCTGTGATATAGCGATATTTGAAGGTGAAGACAGATTTGTAGTAATATCTGCAATAGACAATTTGGTTAAAGGTGCAAGCGGTCAGGCAGTTCAAAACATGAATGTAATGATGGGATGGGATGAATGGTTGGGATTAGATTTTCCACCACTCTTTCCTTAATATTTTATACTTTGAGGTAAAATTGATGTAATGATTACAAGGGTTAGATTTATAGGAAGGATTTGGAAGATCGAATTTTTGAGAGATCTAATGAACTTGTTCAAGGATTTATGTGATGAAGTTAGAATAAACAGTTTCGTTATAAATGTTCCCATAACAGATTTTGACTTGCTTGCAGATGTTAACATTGAAGATTTAACTTTAAAGATTGTTGAAACTCTTAAAAAGCACGATTATAATGAGAAGAGACTTCTAACAATTAAGAAAGTTGAAGATGTCGAAGTTGTGCATGAGAGAACTCTTGAAGATTTCATGAGTTAACACTTTATATTTTGTTGAAGTCTTCAAATTGATGATAGAAGCTTGGCTGTTGGATGTGGATTACATTACAGAAAACGATAGAGCTGTAATAAGATTGTGGTGTAAGGATGATAGAGGTGTATTTATTGCCTACGATCGTAACTTCCTCCCCTACTTCTATGTAATAGGTTGCGATTCCGATAAAATTAGAAATCTGATTGTCAGGACTAATGAAGGTTTGATAACACCTCTAAAAGTTGAGGAGATTGAGGCAAAAAGCTTGGGTAAACCTATAAAGGCTTTGAAGGTCTATACAAAACATCCTCAGCATGTTCCAAAGCTTAGAGAGGAGATAAAAAAGTTTGCAGATGTTAGAGAGGCAGATATTCCTTTTGCCTATAGATATCTTATTGACAAAGATCTGGCATGTATGGATGGAATTAGAATTGAAACGAGAGATGAGATTGAAAGGGTTGAAAGGGTGGAGAAGAAGGGATTTCCTTCTTTAAAGATCTTTGCCTTCGATTGCGAAATGCTTGCTCAATTTATGCCAGATCCAGAAAAGGATCCCATAATAGCCATAGCTGTGAAATGCGGTGATTACGAGGAAGTTTTGCACGGTGAAGAAAGGGAAATTCTGAAGAAGTTTGTAAGTATTATCAAGGAGCTAGATCCCGATGTTATAGTTGGATACAATCAGGATTCCTTCGATTGGCCCTACATAAAAAAGAGGGCTGAGAAGTATGGTATAAAGTTGGATATTGGGAGAGATAGAAGTGAAATTTCGTTTAGAGGTGGAAGACCAAAAATTGTTGGAAGGTTGGATGTAGATTTGTACGATATTGCCATGAAAATTCCCGATGTTAAGATTAAAACTCTCAAGAAAGTTGCAGAATTTTTAGGTACTGAAGTCTATGATGATATTGAAGGAAAAGATATTTACAAGTGCTGGATTAAAGGAGAGAAGGATAAAGTTTACAAGCATGCTTTGAACGATGTTAGAACTACTTACCGCTTAGCTTTGGAGCTTTTACCCATGCACTATGAACTTAGCAAGATGGTAAAACTTCCTTTAGATGATGTTGCGAGATTGGGAAGGGGGAAACAAGTTGACTACTTCCTTTTGAGTGAGGCTAAAAAGATAGATGAGATTGCTCCAAACCCTCCAGAAATAGAGGAGAGCTATGAAGGTGCATTTGTTTTGGAACCTGCAAGAGGATTGCATGAGAATGTGATAAGTTTAGACTTTGCCAGTATGTATCCATCCATAATGGTAAACTTCAATATAAGTCCAGATTCTCTTGTTAGAGGAGAATGCGAAAATTGTTACATTGCTCCCGAAGTGGGTCACAAATTTAGGAAAAAGCCAGATGGATTCTTCAAAAAGATATTGAAGATGCTTATTGAGAAAAGAAGAGAGATTAAAAAAGAGATGAAGGAGCTTGATCAAAATTCTGAAGACTATAAATTATTAGATATAAAACAGCAAACATTGAAAGTCTTGACAAACTCTTTTTATGGTTATACGGGCTGGAATCTTGCAAGATGGTATTGTAGGGAGTGTGCGGAAGCAACAACTGCATGGGGAAGACATTTTATAAAAAAGGCAGTTAAGATTGCTGAGGATATGGGCTTCGATGTTTTATATGGAGATACAGATTCACTTTTCATAAAAAAGAATAAATTGAGTTTGGAGGATCTTGAAAAAGAGTGTTTGAGATTGATAGATTTAATTTCAAAAGAGTTACCTATTCAGCTTGAGATTGATGAAGCATATAAAGCTATATTTTTCGTTGAGAAGAAAAGATATGCTGGAATTACGAAAGATGGCAGAATAATTGTAAAGGGTTTGGAGGTTAGGAGGGGAGATTGGTGCGAGTTGGCTAAGAGAGTGCAGAGAGAAGTTATAGAGATTATACTGAAGGAAAGAAATCCAAAAAAAGCGTTAGATTATGTTAAGAATGTAATTGAAGAGATTAGAAAGGGTTTATTTCCTCTTGAGGATTACGTTATCTATAAAGGTCTAACGAAAAAGCTTGAGAAGTATGAAAGCAAACAAGCTCACGTAAAGGCAGCTTTGAGAGCTATGGAGATGGGGGTATATTATCCAGTTGGAACAAAGGTTGGATTTGTTGTGGTAAGGGGAGGTGGTAATGTAAGCGATAGAGCGTATCCAATAGAGCTAATAGAAGATTTCGATGGTGAAAATCTAAAGATTAGAACTCCTTCTGGAATTATTCTCAGGAAAATTGACAAAGAGTATTATATAGATCATCAGATAATACCTGCAGTGTTGAGAATACTTGAAAGATTTGGATATACTGAAGCAAGTCTTAAGGTTAGGACACAGAAGACTTTGTTTGACTTCAC
>CAZKQI010000074.1:0-5071 GCA_964554855.1 uncultured archaeon
AACTAAAGCAATGTATGAACTACCAAAAACTCATTTTAGAAAACGTTCAAGATTATGTCTTTGTACTTGACGGTGATGTAATTGTTTTTGCAACGCCATCGGTTAGCAAATTTGGATATGAAGTTATTGGTAAGAAAATTTATGAATTTGTTGACAGTAAGGAGAAAGTTAAAATTAGTGAAGCTTTGAAAACCTTAAAAGACGAGCTAGAAATTAGAGTTTTGAGCAAGAGAAAAGATGGTAAAAGAATGTGGGTGGATGCTAAAGCAAAAAAAGTTGGAAATTACGTTATCGTTGTAGGTAGAGATGTTTCAAGGTTAGTCTCTCTCGAAACTCTACTGAAAGCAGCTCTAGATCTGTTGAGGTATATGCCAAGAGAAGTTGATGAACTCGAAAAAACTCTTCGTAAATATTTTGACGATGCGAGATTTTCAGAAGAAATTCGGGAATTCGAATTTAAAGTTGGTGAAGTTGTTGTACCCGTAAAGTTTCAGGATAGAATTCTGGGCACTCTTAAAATCTACTTGCCTGATTGGTTCGAAGTTAAAACTAAAGATTTAGAACTTTTCAACATTATAGGGGAGTGTATGGCCAAAAACATACTCATGTTGGAGTCGAGGAAAATTGTAAAAAACTCACTTATAGTGTTAAAGGAGGCATCTGCGGACTTAGCGCTCCTTATTGACAGGATAAGAAATCCACTCATGGCTATAAACGGTCTGATAGAGGTAAAGGTGGGAGGAGAAGTGTACGAGAAAGTTCATAAACAGGTTAAGGCTATTGAGGAAATTGTGAGAACTCTAGATGAAGAATGGGATAAGATAGAAAAGCTTGCGGATGAGATCATTGAAACTTTTGCTCTATTAGAGAGACTTAAAGCAAGTGATGTGCGTTAAAGGGAAATTTTAGCTGAAAAGAGGTCTTTTGTCCAATTTTGGAGCGGGCCGGGAGGGATTTGAACCCCCGACCGCGGGATTAAGAGTCCCGCGCTCTTCCAGGCTAAGCTACCGGCCCTTGCTATGATTGAATTGATGAGATTTAAAAAAGTTATCCCCTATACCTTAAACAGTATACAAATAGAACTCTAACTCTCCCCTTTCTCAATCCCGCAAATTTTGTACTAAACTTGATATCGAAATTTGAAAATTTCTTTAAGATCGATATGAATTTTCTTGCATTGTTTACATCTTCAAAGTAAACATCAACACCATTTTTCAGTCTATCTATTTCAGTGTTGAACTTTTTTGCAATAGAAACCGCTCTATTGATCAAACTTTCGTTAACATCTCTTATTTGAACTATACAAGGGTGCATCATCAAACAATATATACTCATAAAGTTATAATGTGTTATGGATGAATTGCTGGTTAAAGAGTTTGATATAAGGTATATAAATGCAGTTTCGAGAAAGAACTTGAAGGAACATGCAATGATTAGACTTATCATATCCTCTCTTGCAACCCATGAAGAAATTTACAACCTTACTAAAAATGATATAAGGAAGACAAAAATAAGGACTGTAAGGTTAAACAATGGAAGAAGGACAAGAATTGTGCCAATTGACAATAGAACTTTTGATATTTTAATGAAAATCTCTAAAGATAAAAGTAGAAGGCAGAGAATATTTGAATATTCAAAGAATGAAATGGATAATATAGTTATGAAATATTCTCCAGCTAAAAGAACTTATGATGTCAAAAAGCTGAGAGAGGCTGTAATAGATATTCTCAAAGATTGCCAGTTCTTTGAACACGACTATGTAAACGATATTTTGAATGGTACAAACTTCGAAGGAGTTGTAGATTTCGTTTACGATTCACATCCAATGTTTGCGGGAGTATGGGATTTAGATGACGATGAAGTTGCTGAAGACTTCATAGAAAATTATATCTTATTAATAGGGGAGAGGGATGCTAAAAAGATTGCAGAGGATATTTGTGAGAGAGTTGAAAGGGTTGAAAACATTCTTAGAGGTATAACTTCCAGAATTTTAAGAATTTAAAAAATTAAAACATATCGTATCTTTCAAGCCAAACGAAACTTTCCCTTCTCCTTCTGACTGTTATAGGTATAACACCTCTTTCAAATTCCTCCTTTGCAATTTCTAATGGATCAGTCTTATCTATCTCTATTAATATTGGAGCTCCTAAAGCAATTTGCAAAGCTCTAGCACCGATTATACGGGCTTTTTCAAATCGAGTGTATTTAAAGGGGAACGTACGTTTAATATGGCATCACCCCTTTGATGGGGCCGCCGAGATTTGAACTCGGGTCACCGGCTCCCGAAGCCGGGAGGATAACCAGGCTACCCCACGGCCCCATGAAACTTGGCAATCTCATCAAGTATGGATCTGTACGTAAGAAACATTCTCCTACAGCAATACCTCTCAATTCCCATTTCATCCAAAGCTTCCTTAGGACTTTTTCCTTCCTCAAGCTTCTTCTTGTATTCAGCGTAGAGATGACCTATCACCGATCCACAGCTGAAGCATCTAATTGGAAAGTCAACTCCTTCCATTCATTACACCTTAAATGAAAACTGTATAAAAATCTTTACCTGTAAGAAGTCTGTCTTCTCTTTCTTGCTCCCCTTCCACCCTGTTTTTTCGGCTCTTTTCTTCTAACATCATTGACAAGCATGTACCTATCGTATCCCAAGTAGGCTCTCTTCAATTCTTCATCTCCACTCCATTCCACCAATCCTCTAGCTATTGCAGTTCTTGCAGCTTCAGCTTGCCCCATCACACCTCCACCCCTAACAGTTACATCTATATCTACCTTCTTTGCCAAATCTTTAGCTATTATTAGCGGTTCCATTATCGTTAATCTTGCCAACTCTGGCTGATAAATTTCAATAGGTATTTTGTTTATTCTAATCCTTCCTACCCCATTTCTAACAACAGCTTTAGCTACTGCAGTCTTTCTCTTTCCACTCGTTATAACAACCTTCATAATCATGCACCCCTAAATCTGTAACCCAAATACTCACAAATTTCTTTCAATGTAACGAATTTATCAGTCTTACAAACTCTCTCATACAAAGCATTTTCAACAATCTCAAACTCTTTATTCTTCAACTCTTCTGGAACACCCATGAAAACTCTTAATCTTCTATAGGCTTCTCTACCCCTTCTACTCTTCCATGGTAGCATGCCCCTTACAGTCCTCTTAAACAACTTTTCTGGATGTCTTGGAAAATAAGGGCCTTTTTCCTTACTTCCTCTATCGTACTTCTCCTTATATCTCCTAAAGACCATTTCTCTATCTCCAGTAACAATTGCCTTCTCAGCATTTACAATAACAATCTTTTCCCCATTCAGAAGTCTTTTGGCTATGACACTGCTCAACCTACCCAATATATGTCCCTCAGCATTTACAACAACAAAATCATCACCCAATGTCTTCAGAGCTCTCTTAATGCTTACGGCCATTCTTATCACCCCATTATCCTGATATCACTACCTTTGGGATTTAGCTCGATGAGTTGTGGTATGGTTAAACATTTACCTCCAGCAGATTCAATTTTCCTCCTAGCAGATTCTGAAAAACTTAGAGCTGCTACCGTTACAGCTTTTGTTATATTTCCACCACCTAAAACTTTGCCTGGAACTATTATCGTTTCTCCATCTCTAACATACCTCTCAATTTTAGATACATTTACCTCAGAATAAAGTCTTCTCGGTCTTGCAAGCCTTTCTGCAACATCCTTCCATATTTTAGCTTTGTTTTCTGCAGAGGCTTTGAATAGTAACTCTATTATCTTTACAAGATTAGGATTTGTTTTCTTTTTCGTTAGCCTTTCAATTTTACTCATAGCACAGAGTCGAGATAAAATCGGTATTTAATTCTGTCGGAGTAAATCCTTCAATTTTAACAATGGCATTAAGTTGGGAATTAAATCCTTTGCCCCTTCTTCTCTATCTACAACAGTTAAGACAGCAACAACTCTACCACCTTTTTCCTTAACTCTCTCTACTACTGAAAAAGCAGATTTTCCAGTTGTTGTCACGTCTTCAACTACTACAACCTTCTCATTCCTCTCTATTTCACCTATCAAATCACCTCCAATCCCATAATCCTTTTTCTCCTTTCTGAATATTGCATAAGGCTTTTTAACTTCGAGTGAAAGTGCAACTGCTAATGGGACTCCGCCAAGCTCTATACATGCAATTTTATCAAATTCTATTCCTTTAATTTTCTCATGCATAAGCATTGCAATCTTTTTTAATATATGAGGGTGAGTGCATGCAGTTTTTATATCAACGTATACATTACTCTTCTTTCCAGAAGATAATATAAAATTCCCGAATTTTAAAGCCCCAACTTCTCTTAACATATCTATTAACTCCTTCATATTCACACCTTCAGCAAGTCCAAAGCAAGAATTTTATTATCCAACAGATCTATCGAATAGTTATCCCAGAATACGCAAGTTCCCAAAACTATAATCTCTCCAACATCCTTGAAACTTGCACCAACAACTGGATTCTTTAGGCCGTAAAGATTAAAACCTTTTGATTTTATCAATCTGTTACCATTAACAGTTAGAGATGATGTGCATGGCATGACTACATTGTAATTTTTGTATTTGCAAATTGGAAACATCATGTCTCCAGCGTTATTTTCCATATCTAATACAACATCATTGTTAATTCTTATTGGAATTTCGAGTTTTTCCAATACTCTGTTTACATTTTCAGCAGTTGAATCCATGTTGTTGTAGTAAGTTGCAAATATTATTTTTTTACCACTCCTTAACCATTTATCAATCTTTTTTATTTCTGAACTCTTGAATCTTTTTTCTGGATAGTTAAAGACTATTACATCGTGATTTCCTAAATATTTAAAATCGTTTTCCTGATAAATACGGATACCTTCAACTTCTGCAAGCTTTTTTAACTTCGAAAAGTAATAGTAATCCTCAATTAGAAATTCACCATGTGATGCATCCCAACCAACACTCATATTTGCAGTTATGCGAAATGTTTAAATGTATTTTCTGTTTATTAATTAACAAGCGCGGGTAGTCTAGCCTGGTAGGACAACGCCCTTCCGAGGCGTTAGCCCGGGT
>CAZKQI010000075.1:0-4756 GCA_964554855.1 uncultured archaeon
ATAATCGGTGCTGTAGTTGTTGTGTATAATATACCAGGCGTTGATAACTTGAAACTTGATGGAAAGACTTTAGCGGATATATTTATGGGGAAGATAGAATATTGGGACAATCCAGAAATAAAGGCTCTGAATCCAAATGTCAATCTTCCACACGAAAAGATAATTGTTGTACATAGAAGTGACTCAAGCGGAACGACCAAGATATTCACAACTTATCTCTGCTTGGTAAGTAAGGAGTTTGAAGAGAAGATTGGGAGTGGGAAATTGGTTAACTGGCCAGTAGATGAACTTGGAAGGGGATTGGGTGGAAAGGGTAATGCTGGAGTCGTTGCAATTCTCAAGCAGACCAAATACTCCATAGCATATACAGAATTGGCTTATGCCTTGAAGGAAAACTTGAAGATAGTAGCATTGAAAAATAAAGCTGGTAACTTTGTTATTGCCAATGAAACAACAATAAAATCAGCCGTAAATGCAGTAAAAGCATACATACCATCTCCTGAAGAAGGATACAAGGAGGATATAAGACAGTTTCTAAATGCCGAAGGAGATCAATCTTATCCGATAGTTGCTTTCAGCCATATATTGCTCTGGAAGAGCTATCCGAAGGAGAAGGCTGAAGTTATAAAAGAATTCTTCAAATGGGTATTGACAGAAGGACAGAAAAATGTTGTTGAAGGTTACGTTGGATTGCCAGAGAGTGTAGCTGAAATTGGACTGAAGGCAGTTCAGAGTATTGAAGGTGTTTAACATCTATTTTTATTTTAAAATATGGATAAATTTAAGATAGCACTTTTACCTATTGCCTCAACGGTTTTCGGAATTTTCATATTAATGTTAGTAATCTACTTCTCAGCATCAATACCAATCTTCCAAAAGGAAGGTTTGGCGATATATACAACAAATGTTTGGAATGCGGTTGAGGAAGGTGAAGAATTCTATGGTGTTCTTTCAGCAATTTACGGTAGCGTTTACACTTCTGTAATTGCAATTCTAATTTCTTTGCCACTCTCAATCGGATTTGCAGTGTTTGTGATAGATTATACACCTAAAAGGTTCAAGGAACCTCTAATAATTGCAACAGATATCATGGCTGGACTACCTACAATATTGTACGGAATTTGGGGTGCTTTTGTATTAGTTCCACTGCTCAGAGACTACATAATGAAACCTCTCTACGAACATCTATCTTTCATTCCACTCTTTTCATATCCACCCATAACAGGTTACAGCTACTTCTCAGCTGGAGTTTTATTGGCTATAATGGTTACACCTTTCGCAAGCTCAATAATAAGGGAAGCTTACAGAATGATTCCAAGAGTTTATAGGGAAGGTGCATATGCATTAGGATTGACGAGATACGAAGCCACTAAGATTTTATTAAGCTATATAAAGCCAGCAATACTGGCTGGAATCCTTTTAGCTTTTGGAAGGGCTATTGGTGAAACCATAGCGGTAAGCTTAGTTGTAGGTAACACATTCAACATACATCCTAGCTTATTTTCTCCAGGATACACCATATCATCTCTAATAGCTAACCAGTTCGGCAATGCATTCATATACAGATATATGCCTTCTGCACTCTTCGCTTCAGGTTTGGCATTATTTATAATAGGTTTGATTGTAAACGTTTCTGGATTGATAATTCTGGGGAGGTGGAGATATGCTTAGAAAGTTGAAGGAGAAGATTTTTCTGTTTTCAATAGCGATTGCAACATTTTTAACAATACTTCCATTATTTCACATACTCTTCAGCGTTTTCGCCAATGGATTGCCAGTGCTAATGAAAGGAGGAATAGAATTTTTAACTGGAAAATTAGCCCCTCCTGATGACGGTTTAGGTGGGATTGGACCTGCTATAATCGGAACTTTTCTTCTGACTTTCTTAGCTTCTCTCATAGGACTTCCAATTGCAGTTTTAACTGGTGTCTTTTCTGCTGAATATCCGAAAAGCCTTATAGGCAAATCTACTAAAACACTTTTACTTATAATGATGGAGTTTCCTACAATTCTTGTAGGTCTATTTGTCATGAACATTCTCGTTTTACCTATGGGCTCTTACTCAGCTTTAGCTGGAGCTTTGGCTTTGGCAATTGTAATGATGCCGTACGTAGCAGTTTACACGGAACAAGCTCTGAGAGAAGTTCCTTTCATATACAAGGAAGGTGCTTTTGCATTAGGTTTGAGAAGATCTAAGGTTGTTTTTAGAATTATGATGGGAATGGCAAGGAAAGGGGTTATAACTGGAATTCTAATAGGTATGGCTAAAGTTGCAGGTGAGACAGCACCACTCCTATTTACAGCTGGAGGATCTTCAAGAATTTACTTTGCTGGTTTAGACAAACCTATAGGTGCTATCCCCCTACTAATATATCAACTTGTCCAACAGCCCTACGAAAACTATCATCAGATTGCTTGGGGAGCATCTCTCATCTTAATGCTTATCTTTCTTGCAATCTTCATTCCAATAAGGTTAAGCATAAAAGAGGTGAAACTGTGAATGCAATAGAGACAATAAATCTTAGAATCTGGTATGGAGATAATGAAGTTATAAGGGGTGTAAACTTGGTAATTCCCGAAAAAGTATGTTTTGCAATAATGGGTCCTTCTGGATGTGGTAAATCCACTTTGCTGAGATCTTTCAACAGACTTCTTGAGTTGAATGAAATTGCAAGGATTGAGGGAGATGTAAAGCTATTTGGGAAAAGTGTGTATGATATGGATCCAGTTGAAGTTAGGAGAAGGGTTGGTATGGTATTTCAAATTCCAAATCCCTTTCCTCACATGAGCATATACGATAATGTAGCATTGGGTGTCAAATACAACAAGCTTGTTAAGTCAAAGAAGGAGCTTGATGAAGTTGTGGAATGGGCTTTAAAGAAATCTGCACTTTGGGATGAGGTCAAAGATAGATTGAAGGACAAAGCCTCTCAATTGAGTGGTGGGCAGATGCAAAGACTTTGCATTGCAAGAGCCCTAGCTTTAAAACCTGATGTGCTGTTGATGGATGAACCCACAGCAAATCTCGATCCAGTCAGTGCGAGTAAAGTTGAAGAGCTAATTCACGAACTCAAAAAGGATTTAACAATAGTAATCGTTACACACTCACCAGCTCAAGCTTCAAGAGTTAGCGATTACGTCTCTTTTCTCTATATGGGAAAGCTAATAGAAGTAGGTAGAACTGAAGAGATCTTTGAGAACCCGAAGAATGAGCTTACCGAAAAGTATTTGACTGGTAGAATGGGGTGATAGCTTGATAGTTGAGAGAAGGTTGGAAAAAATTAAAGAGGAAGTTTTGAAGCTTCACGATGTAGCTAAAAGATCTGTTAGTATCTGCCTTGAAGGTTTGAAGGGAAGTGATGAAGTCAGAAAGGAGCTTGAAGAAATTGAGATTAATGCGGATTTAATACATTCAGATGTTGATTATGACTGCTTAACTCTCATAGCTCTATTTCAACCAGTTGCAAGGGATTTGAGATTTGTTGTTGGTATGATGAAGATATCATCTGGATATGAAAGGATTACGGACTTAGCTCTGGAAATTGGATATTACTACTGTTACGACGATGATCTTCTATCGATATTTGGGGAAATGAGGAGAAATTTGATTGAAATGTTCAATATCTTGGAAGAAAGATATGCTGGAAAAGAAGTTGATATAGTTTACATGCTGAAAAGGCACGATAACTCGATAGATGAATGCTACGAAAATGCTATAACTCATTTAAAGGAGAAATGTAAAGTTGAACCCGTTTTGGTCGCTAGGCATTTGGAGAGAATGGGAGATATATTGGGTAAAATAGGATCTAGCTTAGTATTTATCGAAAGTGGTAAGAGGATATGGATAAAGTGATAGTTATGATAGAAAATAGGAAGATATACTTAAGTGGTGGAAACAGCTACATAATAACTCTACCGAAAAGATGGGTTGAGAATAACGGATTGAAGGCTGGGGATTACATCAAGATGGATATATCCGATAATGCTATTGTATTGAAAGCTAAGGATTCAGAGAAAGCTAAAAAGGTTGTTACTTTAGATTCAAAAGATATTTGCCATGATTGTCTGATAAGGAGAATTGTAGCATATTACTTAGCTGGTTACGACAGTTTGAGAGTTAAGATTTATAGTGGGGAGCATAGAAGAGCAATTTCTTTGGCATCTGACATGCTTATAGGTGCGGAGATAATAGAGGATTTAGGTAAGGAAATTGTTCTTGAGATATTCACCGATCCGAACAGATTCAATATTGATTATATCGTTGAGAGAATAGGAAAAATGTGCATAACTATGCTTTCAGACTTTAAGCAACTTCTTAAAAGCTTGGATGGATATCTTTACAGTTCAATAGTGATGAGAGAAAGTGAAATAGACAGGTTACATTTTTTAGCTCTGAGACTCTTGAAATCTGAAATAAGATCAGAAGATTTGCTTGAATATGAGACTATAATCAGAGCTTTGGAGAGAATTTCGGATCACTGTGTAAAGATGTCAGACAGCTTAATGAGGATTAAGATGCAACTTCCCAAGCTAATCGAGTTTGTAGAAACATGTGAAAATATATTAAAGATGACCATGAAATCTTATCATAAGAGAAGCTCGGATTTAGCTGATGAAGTCATAAACGAGGTTGAAAAGTTTTACAGCATGGAGAAGAAGTATTCAAACATTCTATTCGAACTTCTTGAGGATTTCTGGAGGAAAAAGGAAAGTATAGAAAAATCTGCAAATTTGAGGATTATTTTAGATAGCTTGA
>CAZKQI010000076.1:0-4586 GCA_964554855.1 uncultured archaeon
AAAAATTGATCTTGAGCTATATTAATTTATCTCCTTTAAAATTGAATTCAAAACATCTATTGCCAAGTCAACATGCTTTTCATTCAAAATTAAGGGAGGAACAAATCTCAAATTATTTTCTGATGTTGCATTCATGACAACACCCCTTTTCAAAGCTTTATTTACAATCTCAAAGGCATTTTCAAAACTCGCACCTATCATCAAACCCAAACCCCTTACATCATCGCTAATCTCTCTAAGTCTCTCCATAAAGTATCTTCCAACTCTATCAGAATTTTCAATAAGATTTTCATTCTCAATAACATCTATTGTTGCAAGAGATGCTACGCATGCTAAAGGATTTCCTCCAAATGTTGATGCATGTTCAGCAACTTCAACCTTTTCAGCAACTTCATTTTTAACACCGACACAACCAATGGGAAAACCTGATCCCATAGCCTTTGCCATTGTCATGATGTCAGGTTTTACTCTATAATGATCCTTGGCAAACCACTTTCCAGTCCTACCAAAACCCGTTTGCACTTCATCGAATACAATCAAAAAATCGTGCTCATATCTTTCCTCAAAAACAGCCTTTATAAAACCTTCATCAAGCGGATAAACACCAGCTTCACCTTGCACTGGCTCAATTATTACACAAGCTGTATCATCATCTACTTTTTTCTCAAGATCATCAATATTGTTAGGCTCAACAAAATCAACGGGATAAACAAGTGGTTCGAAAGGTTTTCTAAACTTTTCTTTCCATGTTACAGAGAGAGAGCCCATTGTTCTGCCATGAAAAGAATTTTTTAAAGCTACAAATTTCTTCCTACCAGTAACTTTTCTCGAAATCTTCAAAGCACATTCAACTGCTTCAGTTCCACTATTGCAGAAGAAAAATTTATCCATTCCAGTTATCTCCCTCAATCTCATAGCCAATTCAATTTGGGGAACTGTGTAGAACAAATTAGATACATGTAAAAGCTTTCTCAATTGCTCTTCAACTCTCTTTATAAAGTGTGGATGTGAATGTCCTATTGAAACGCAAGCAATTCCTGCAACTAAATCTAAGTATCTATTACCGTTTTCATCGTAAAGCCAACAACCTTCCCCTCTCACAAAAACAACCCTTTGTCTTCTATAAAAAGGAATCAAATATTCTTTCTCAAGCTCGAATATGTCCATGCATTCTCAATCTCAGTAATTTATTTAAATGTTCTCTTTAAGCTATCTTACCAACTACAAAGCTAAATAAAAATCCAGTAAATGGTGCCAATATCCAGCTAAAGACAATTTTCTTCAATAAATCTATTCTCACAGTTTCTATGCCCTTCAGAAATCCAACACCAAAAATACCACCTATTATGCAATACGTTGTCGAAACGGGCATACCTATTGTTGTAAAAATCCACACGCTTATTCCAGCAGAAAACTGGGCTGAGAATCCAGAAAGTATGTCTAATGTTGTGATACCCTTTCCAACAGTTTCTATAACTCTGTAACTTAATATCAAAGCTCCAAGAAATAATGATACTGCACCAATTATTCCAGCATTGAGAGAACTGAGAATTCCGTAATGGACTACTGCACCTATTGCTGTAGCCAGCTCATTTGCACCTGTATTGTAAGCTATTATCAATGCACTAATTAATAAAAGAAAGGAAAAAATTCTTTCGGCAACAAAAACTGGATACCTTGACAAAGACTTTTCAATAAATTTATAAAATATTATTGCTAGAAAAAAAGAAGATATTGGGGATATTATCCAAGATAAAACTATTTTGATAAGAGTAATATGATTGACATTCAAACCCAAAGAGATTGCTGAACCAGTTAAACTGCCTATTATGACCTGATGACTTGAGAGAGGAAATTTTCTCCAATTTGCCAGAACTATTACAAGAGATGCGACTATCAATGATACAGCCAAAGACTTACTACTCAAACCAACTAAATCCTTACCAACTGTTTTCATAACGCTTTGACCCTGAACATTTACTCCAATGAGTACGAGTACAAAGAGTAATATCAATGCCTTTTTCAAATTTAGAAGTCCGCAACCTATACTAATTCCGAAGGCATTTGAAGTATCGTTGGATCCTATACTGAAAGCTATTAGAATACATGCTACTACTATGACTATTTCTATCATGATTATCTCAGGCTGACGTTGATTATTTGAATAATATCTCCAGCATCTTCAATTAAGTCTGTAATGCTTACTATATGATGAAGCAAGTCTAAAAAAGTTAAAGCAGACCAAACATCTACATTTACATCTCTTATTTTTTCATTGAGCTTATATTTTATTGAATCTACCTCCCTCTCATATACCCTTATCTTAACAGTCATTTTACTCAAATCCCCACCTTCTATCAAGGAATTGAAAGCCTCTACCAGTTTTTTACTTGCTTTCATATTTAATTCCGCTATCCTTAGAAATTCATCTTTGGATATATCTAAGAGTGTTCTGTCTTTACAAGCTTTGAGATAGATGTAATCGTATACAGTATCTTCAAGCTTATCTATAGCCTCATCCACAACCTCAGCAAATCTGTAAATGTTGGGTCTTATATAAGGTAGGAATGCACCTTCATAAATTCTCATTGCAATTTCCCTTCTTATTCTATCACCCTCATCCTCAAGATCGCAAACAGAATTTAAAAGAGAGTCATCATCTGTCTCCAAAGCCAATTTGAATGTTTCGCATGCAGTCATCAAAATTTCTAAATGATTCCTTATCAATTCCAAGACCTCATTCTCCAATTTTCCGCCAAAAAAAACTCTCTTAAAGAACATAGTTCACACCATATGTTTCATTATATCCATCAAAGCAACAACTCCAACTATCTTACCTTCATCCATAACAAAAACTCTCGCTATATTGAATCTCTTCATCAGCCTTATAACATCTTTCAATTCTGTACCTTTTGGAACTATAACTATAGGTTTAGATGCTATATCTCTTACTTTTACATCCTCAGGACTCAATTCATTTGCAATTACTCCAAAAACTATGTCTCTAACAGTTATAACACCATAACTATCTCTCTCATCACTGGGCTTAACTATTAAAGATCTTATACGCTTTTTCAACATTGTTTCTATTGCTTCCTTAACTGTGGCATTTGATTCTATGAAAACCAAGTTCGTATTCATGACATCCTCAACCTTCAACCTCACATTTCTTGTAAAAATTTTAGATTTTAAATTTTTCTAAATCACTCAAAAATTGGAAAATCTTCCTCTTTAAATACTTTATAGGCTTTGACAATATCTCTTCCCTCTACAAAAGGCAATCCTCTCTCTTTTGCATATTCCTTAGCTTTTTTCTTACTCAAAGCTCTACCAGTTTCCTCATCTAGCATCTCGCATATAGCCACTGCTGGAGCAATTCCTGCCATTTCCGCTAAAGCTACACTAAGCTCTGTCTGACCAACCCTTTCATATACCAAGTTGTCCGATGCTCTCAAAACAGCTACATGTCCCGGACTTCTGAATTCCCTACCTAGATCGTATTCCTTACCCTTTATCATTACATAATCTGCAATTTCTCCCAACCTCTTTATTGTTAAAGCTCTATCTACATCCGTTATTCCAGTAAATGTTTCTCTATGGTTAACCCAAATTGCAAAAGAACTCCTAAAATCATATTTTATATCGTAATTGACAAAACTCTTCAATACAGGAATTTTATCACTCGCAACTTTTATTATATCGTGCATAAAGGGAATTCCCAACTTATCACAGGCTTTTGGATGCAATGCCACACATATCAATCCCCCTCCATCCCTTCTCATCATAGCTATGTGTTTTGGCTTTACGGCTATTGCTGGAATTGCTATATCCGTTTCTCCCTCCCTATCATCAAAATCGTAAATTAAGACTGGTTTTCCCGTTCTGAAGTTTTTTAGAGCTTCCTCTATCATAATATCACCTCCACTTCAACCCAATCACCATCTTTAAGCTTCAAAAAATCTCTAAGCCTAACAGGTGCTATTATCTCCAAAACATCTTTTGGGTAGTGAGTTCTTTGTGGTAAAACGATTGCACATTCAATACCATTTATCTTGCATTTGAATGCTTTAACATCACCAAATGTCCTCTCCTTAGTTTTAAACCCTTTTATTAATATACCCTCCTCCTCATCAAGCTTAGCTCTGAAGAACATCTGTTCTCTCGGAATCTTTATGTTAAGTGTACCGGGATATGGCTTGAATCCCAACATCTTTTCGAACTGTTTCATGTAACCTTTGAGAGAGACGTAATATCTTCCTTCACCCAAACCGCTGAAAACCTTTCCCTTTATCAAAATCCTATCAATATCCTCAAATATCTTCTTATAATCTACATACTCCTTGTAAAGTATTTCCTTTCCCTTATCTGTAATTACTACAAACTGTCCATCTTTAGTTATCATCCTTTCTATCAACCCTTCATCCTCAAGCTCCTTTAACTTTCTAGCAGCAGTCTGAACACTCTGTCCAATCTTTTCAGCTAACTCCTTAGAGCTAATCTTCAACACCTTTTTAGTTGCATTCATCAAAGCCAAAGTCTTTAACACCTGCAACATTTTTGAGATGCATCTCAATAATGGTATATAT
>CAZKQI010000077.1:0-3962 GCA_964554855.1 uncultured archaeon
ATTCATTCCTTATTTTTATAAGCCTTCTAACCCTTTCCTCATCAACCCTTCCATCCCTCTTAAAATAAGTTCCAACTATAACACCATCGCAAATCCCTACATACTTTTGAATGTTATTAGGATTGACACCACTTCCAACAAAAACTGGCAAATCTGTAAATTCTCTAACAAGCTTAACTTCTTCGACATCAACTTCCTTACCAGTAACTCTTCCAGTCAATATCAAAGCATCTGCCAAACATCTCTCAACATTCTCAATGTATTCTTCAAGACTTACGAAGTGATGTGCATGTTTGACCTTTACATCTACATAAATCTTTGCCCTACAATCTATAAAACGCTTGTATCTCATAATTTTTCCAGCTTCTCCCTCTATAAATCCTTCTGGAGTTAGAGATGCAAAGTAGAATTGATTTACTCTTATAAAGTCAGCATCCACAGCCTTTGCTATTGCCAAAGCTGAAAATGGATCGTTCCTTAAGACGTTTATTCCTATTGGTAGACCAGTTTCCTTCTTAATCTCCCATGCAATCACACTCATGCAAGCCACAGTTACATCATCAACTTTTTTGAGAAATGGTTTATCGCCATAATTCTCTATTATTATGGCATCACACTCCGAAAGAGCTTTAGCATCTCTTATGGCATTATCGAAGACGGACTGATAAGATTTGTATAGGGGAGAGGATGGAAGGGGATCGAGATGTAGAACACCTACAACTATCATATCACTTCATTCAATTCATTCTCTATTTCTTTAACAAGCTCTTTTATATCATCCAAATACTTTTTCAACTTATTCAGATTTGCATCCTCTCTTATTACAGCGCCATGTTGTGTTGGTTCTATTATTCCCGATTGTTCAAGAACTCTCAAAGAGTATCTAACCTTATGTTTTGGAATATTGACCAATTCTGAGAGTTTAAAGATACCTATCGGTTGATTGTTCATAACAGCTTTCATGACTTTAACATGTCTCAGGGCAATTTCGAGTTCCCCTTTAGCTTTCTTTAATACCATGCTAAAAATTGTCAATTTAACTTAAAAATTTTTTTAAATAAAGCTATCTCGATTTTGAAAGTTCTATTTCCAACTTTTCTGGATCATACTTCCAATCTTTTGGCAAAACACCCTTTTCCTTATAGTAGTTAGAAAGTCTCCATATCTTAGCCTCAATCAACTGTAAACCTCTCATATTGTGTTTATCCTTCTTGTGAACTTCGAGATGTTTTCTCAAGTTTATTGCCTTCTTGATTAGAGCTTTCAAATCTTCTGGTAACCCAGTATAAACACCATGCTCCTTCAAAATTTTAACAAGCTTCTTACCAGTGACCTGTCTAACGGATGGAATTCCATATCGATCTCTTAAGATCATTCCTATCATGCTTGGCTCGTATCCCTCCTTATACAGCTCAACAACCAATTTTTCAACTTCTTCAGGTTTCATTTCTACCCATTCTGGAGGATGATCTCTGTAAACTCTCTTTGATCCTGATTTACCCTTTCTTCGAGCATGCATTCTTGCCATAGGTACAAACATTCTCGGAATTACTTAAATATGTTGCGATTACAATAAAACGACTAAGAGATTTGATCAATCTTCTCCCTTATAGCACTCATAAGCTTTTCCGCAACTACTTTTCCATCCACCTTTCCTCTAAATTCTTTCATAACTAAACCCATTAAAGGTTTGAAAGCCTTTTCACCTCTCTCCTTAATCAAATCAATTTTCTCTTCAACGAGCTTGGCTATAAATTCATCCAAATTAACCTTGGCACTCATTCTATCCATTATTTCTTCAACATTTGCATTTGGATTTTCACAGAATATTCTTAAAACATCTTCAGCACCCTCCTTTGCAATCTTTCCTTCTGCTATGAGATTTAAAACTGTTTCAAAATGCCTCTTTTCAAGTTTTCCTGTATCAAATCCATCTTTTTTCAATTCGGAAGGAACTATATGCAAAACTCTTGCAACTATGGTAGGTTGTACAATCTTGGAGAATTTCTCAAAAAGATCGTATTTGTCTGAATCTGCAATAGCCCATGCTAGATCATCACTCAATCCCATTTCAATATATCTCTTTACTCTTTCCTCTATAAGCTCAGGTATCTCCACATCCAGCATATCATCAGTAATCTTCACGGGAGGAACATCAGTTTCAGGATACATCCTTGCAGAACCTGGAAGGGGTCTTAGGTATGATGTAGTTCCATCTTCATTTGCTTTTCTCGTTTCCTCTGGCACACCTATCAAGCAGTACTTAGCTCTTTCAATTATCCTCTGTAAAGCTCTTCTAACTCTTTTTTCATCTCCACATGTAAAAACTATTGTGTCATCTCTACTGGCGTTAAGTCTTCTTCTAAGCATCTCAACTTCTTCCTCAACAATACCATAGTTTGGTAATTCATCTGTATGAAATATTCCTCCCAAACCAAATGTTTTTGCAATATCTGCAAATTCCGTTCCCAATCTCCTATTTGGTTGAATTTCCTTACCAACAAATCCAGAAAAACCTTTAAGTAAAATTGCAAGAACCTTTTTACCTCTCTTTAAAGCCCTTTCAATAATCTTACACTTCGTTCCAGCAAAAACGTCTGTAACATCATGTATTTCATCAACTACTGATGCATTCCTTTTTAAGAGTTCATCTCTAATCTTTAGAAGGTTCAATTGTCTCAAAACCTCATATTCCACTACCTTATCCAAGATTTCAAGCTCCTGCACACCCTTTATTTCAACCCTTGCCCCATCTCTAATACTTATGTTAACATCCTGTCTTATTGTTCCCAAACCTCTTTTTACCCTTCCAGTCGATCTCAATATCATTCCTATCTTCTTTGCAACCTTTTTAGCCAATTCTGGAGAATTTATTTCAGCTTTAGTACTAATTTCAACAAGAGGTATTCCCAATCTATCTAGAGAGTAGACTACAATCTCTCCCCTATCTTCAACCTTTTTACAAGCCTCCTCCTCCAAACACAGTGTAGCAATTCCAATTTTTCTTCCATCTACATCTATATATCCATCAAAGGCAATCAAAGCAGTTCTTTGAAATCCAGTTGTATTACTCCCATCAATCACAATCTTACGCATTACATGAACTTCATCGACAAA
Organism: uncultured archaeon; assembly: GCA_964554855.1. Lineage (GTDB taxonomy): Archaea > Halobacteriota > Archaeoglobi > Archaeoglobales > Archaeoglobaceae > Archaeoglobus_B. The sequence goes on from CAZKQI010000077.1 coordinate 3,118, forward strand.
CTCCATGTTGAGCATCTTAGCAATAACTATTGCAATCTGTAAAGCTTCTAAGTTTAATTCTCTCGGAGGCTCTTCATCCGCTTCAACCAAACAAGTGGTATCGTATGATTTGTATACGAACCTTTTGCTTCTCATAACCTCCTCCCTTGCAGCCCTATCTTCCTCCCCAATTTCACTTCTCTTAAGCCTTAAGTATCTGAAGAACTCGAAATTTGAATCTTCAACATCTCTTAAGATGGTGGGACATTTACAGAATAATTTATGTCTTGTATCCAACTGCTGATGAATTTCTATACCAACTCTTAAACCTAAAGATTCGTAATCCATGATCGAAGTCTGTTAAATGTATTTATTGTTTCTGACTTCAAAATTAAATATGACAAAGTTGGCAACATTGATAGACATCTTTAATGGAATGTTTACACTCATTTTTAACTTATTATTAGACATGCAATGCTCATTCTGAAATTTTAATGAGTAGATTTTTGCAGTCATCTATAGATATCAAATCTTTTCTTTTGAAGTCTATTCCAAGGATTTCAACGTTGTAGCCTAAATCTTTCCAAGTTTTCTTAAAGCTAATTAGCTCTTTTAAGTGCATTAGAATGCTTATGTTTCTCAGGACAAAGAAAATCTTATCACTATGTGTGAATTTTCCCATTTTTTCTGTGAGTTTAGCTATAGGATCACCACAACCGTAAAAGGTTTCTATTTCATAGCTTTCATTATCTATTGAAACATCGACACCTCTTTCATCTTCAAGCTTTGGAACTTTCTTGTATTTCTTCTTGAGGTATTGCCAGACAAAGGATTTCATTGCTGAATGTTCTTCGCTTGCCTGCTCT
>CAZKQI010000078.1:0-3912 GCA_964554855.1 uncultured archaeon
ATCGCAAGGTTCATTGACAATTTTCGTTTCTAAAACATTACCATAAGCTTTCCAGACCTCTTTAACTTCCTTAACATCTCCAAAAGCTATGAAGCAAGGGCCATTACCAGATAAACCGCAACAGCAATCAAAATCTCTAACCAATTCAACTATTTCAAGAGGGTATCCTATCTTCTTACAGTAATGGAGTGTATTGTAATACATTGCCTCCTTATAATTACCGATCTTAGCATATTCCAATGCTCTTTCAACAAATTGAACATCCTTCCTTATCTCTTCGATATTTATATTTCCCCTTTCAAATTCTGGTATCAATACAACTACTCTATCTTTTCTAAACTCCCATTTCAATACTCTCCTAGTAATATTGTTCGTTAGAACTATACCTCCTAAAAGAGAGGCTGAAGCATCGTCAAAAGCTCCAGTGTAACTTATACCACACTTAAGAGATAAATTTGCATTCAATTCCAGTAATTCTCTTGCATTTAAAGGCTTTGACATTTTTTTGTATATTGCCAAAATCAATGCATTCAGAAATGCAGAACTGCTACCCAAACCTCTTCCTTTCGGAATTTCACTCTCAACTTCAATAACTGCATTTAGATTGAAGTGATCTAGGACAATATCAAGAACTTTACTTTCTTTCTCAATGCCATCTTCAATCAATACTCTTTCATCTGAATTAAAATCAGCTTTCAATCTAATTCTCAAATCTAAAGCAAATGCACATCCATATCCAGTGGCTAAGGCATTTATTACAGTTCCAGCCGAATAAGAATAACTTTTTATCATTGCAATGTGATGAATGGTCAGAGTTATTTAATTGTTTATTAACTTTATATATGGATGAAAAGAGGAAAAGAATGGTAGAGAGATTGAGAGAGGAATTGAATCTTAGTGAAAAAGTTGCCAGAGCAATGATGAAAGTACCTCGTCACCTCTTTGTGCCTAAAGCTTACGAGAAAGAGGCATATATTGATACTCCTCTACCCATAGGGTTCGGGCAAACGATTAGTGCTCCTCACATGGTTGCAATAATGTGTGATTTGTTAGATCTTAAGGAGGGTGAGAAGGTTTTGGAGGTTGGGGGGGGAAGTGGATATCATGCTGCCGTTGTTGCTGAAATTGTGGGAAAGAAGGGTAAAGTTATTGCGATAGAGAGGATTCCAGAGTTAGCTGAAAGGGCTAGAGATGTTTTGAAGCTTTTAGGTTACGATAATGTCAAGATTGTCGTTGGTGATGGAAGTAAAGGGTATCCAGAAGATGCACCTTACGACAAGATATACGTTACAGCCTCAGCACCAGATATTCCAAAACCTCTTTTAGATCAGCTTAAACCTGGAGGAAGGATTGTTATTCCAATAGGAAGATACGATCAGTATCTCTATGTAGTTGAGAAGGATGAAGAGGGAAGAATTCACAAGAGGATTTGGGGACCTGTAAGATTTGTTCTATTGGTCGGAGAATACGGTTTCAAGGATTAATATAATATTTTAATCTTAAGATAATCTTATTTTATTAAAAAATAAAAATTAACTAAAGAATTGCTTAATTGTTTTTATTAGTTCTTGCAGACAACCTTCTATCACATTTTTTTATTAACACCATCAACATCACTTACCCTTTCTCTTTTCAAATAAATTTTTGAACAACCTCCTAACACCAAAAGACTTAATCTTTTCTTTCAATCCTAAGATTGTCTTATTTTATTATTAAGAGAGAATAATGAACTAAACAAGTTCTATCAAAAAATTTTAAGAGCTCAATTTTTTCTTCTGCCATTTTTTCGTGTTGATCATTCCTATTGTTATTGAAAAAGTAGTCAAATCTTCTTGTAAACTTTCTCTCTGAAATCTACAAATTTAACAAAAGCAGCATTTTCATCTTTTATATAGTCAAAAATAATCCTTATTTCACCGATTCTAATTCGATATGTTCTCTCACCTATCTTCTTTATATCCGCTCTGATTAATGGAAATTTTTCAAGAGACTTTAAAACATTTAGAACGTTTCCTTTCCTTTTCTCATCAAGTTTATTCAAGAACCTGATAACCCTCTTGTGAAGAAAAACCTTGTTCACTTCACAACCTCCTCAAGAGGAACGTAATCCTTTTCGTGAATTTCTTCTTCTACAAACTCTTTTTCATCTTCTTCTGGCTCTTCTTCGGGAATTAAATTCAGAACAATTTCTTTGATAATCTTCTCTAATTCTTCTCTTAGAACTTCTCTAACAGCCTGCTTCACAACATCTATTTCCATCATCCCCAATTACATCTTAAGCATTATTTTAATTTTCTATTGTTCTTAAAGAAGTTGTTGAAGATTGTCTTAGAAATTCTACTAAGCGGTATCATAATGTTATGAACTTTTCAATCCTAAGATAGTCTGATTATATCGATATTATTTGTAGAGAATTTGTATCTTACAAAAACAAATAAAAATAATTTATATTATTAAAAATCAAAAATCTTAATATTCATGAATTGGAACATTTCAAATTTTCATCAAACTATTTTAACCATCAGTTCTATTTTTGAAAGTGAGAATAGTTGAAGAGTCTTTAAAGGGAAGAAAGGGAGAGATAAAGGTAATTCCAGAAAGCTTGGACGATCTCTGGCATCTGAAATACATAATAGAGCCTAAAGATGTAGTTTATTCTTGGACTAAAAGGATTAGAGAGAGTGGAGATAAGCTTAGAAGTGACAAGGAGAAGGTTACTGTTAGATTGGGTGTTGAAGTTGAAAAAATTGAATTTCACAGGTTTGCAAATAGGTTAAGGATTACTGGGAGAATAGTTGGTGGAGTTGAAGATTCTGGATATCACACTTTAAGCATTACAGTAGGTAAGGAGTTGAGCATAATTAAGGAAGAGTGGAAGGAGGAACAGTTGAAGAGGATTTATGATGCAGTTAAAAAGAAGCCAGAAGTTGTGATAGTTACCATTGAAGAGGGAGAAGCTGTTATAGGTGTTGTTAGAGAATGGGGGGTTGAGGAGGTATTTAATGTCAGAAGGAGTTATGGGAAAGAAAGCAGTGAGAGAATTGAATTTTTTAATGAAGTTATGAAACAGCTTGAGAATTTGGAGTTCAACTATTTGGTTGTTGCTGGACCTGGATTTACCAAGGAGGATTTTGCGAAGTTTTTGAGAGAGAGAAAGTTGGAATGGAAAATTTTGACTTGTGATGCTTCGAGCATAGGTGTTAGGGGTTTCATTGAAGTTCTTAAGAGAGGAATTCTTGACAGGATTGGGAGAGAGATTAGGCTGAAGGAAGAGGCTGAATATGTTGAGAAGTTGCTTGAAGGTATTGCTAAAGGTGAAAGGGTTGCTTATGGGCTTGATGAGGTGAAAAAAGCGTATGAATACGGAGCTATTGAAGTTTTGCTTGTCGTTGACGAGTTTTTGAGGGAAGAGAGGGAGAAGTGGGATATAGATGACTTTCTAAGGGATGTTGAGAAATTGGGGGGGAAGGTTGTCATAGTAAGTTCGGAATTTGAACCTGGAAGGATTTTGATGAGCTTAGGAGGAATTGGTGCCTTGCTTAGATTTTCTATCGATTGAATCACTTTGGTATATACCCAACAACAACCTCATCAAGAATAGGTGTCTTTGTGTTGTCAGTTGTAGTTAGCGATACGTTCCATTGAACATACCTACCTTCAATGTTTAGGTCAAAGAATTTTCCATCACTCCCCTTACCTACGTATATCCAATTTGGTGTTGTAGAATTTATATCGAAAGTTGTATTACTCGCTCTAATCCAGAACTCCATCTCCGTTCCAGTTGGTAATGAGCCATTCCATTGTAGGAAGTATATTGTCGAGTTCTGACCCAAATCTTTGACATAGGATTTAACGTAGCCAGATGTGTAGTATGTTGGAACTTCTTCATCACCTATGGAAACTGTTGGTTCT
>CAZKQI010000079.1:0-1065 GCA_964554855.1 uncultured archaeon
CCTCTCGCAACGTACATTTGGCTCATTTCATAAATGAACATCTGAGCTAACTGCTTTATTTTCTCATAGCTCAAACCTTGCATGTAAGGAGCTAACCACACATTAAAGAAGTCTAATCCCTGCCCACCAGCGAAATTTGTTTGTGCAGCTGCTAATGCCTTTGCGGCATGTAAAATAGCAACTTCAGGATGTTTAGCTGGGCCAGCTACAGCAGTATTTTCACCAGTTCCATCCACCTTAAGACCATTCTTTAGGAACCACCTTAAATCGTGCTGGAAGCAGTACGGTCTTGTAGCAAAGTATTCCAAATCGTGAATGTGAATTTCACCCCTCATGTGTGCATCTGCCAAATGTAAAGGTAAAACTTTGAGTAAAGCGTATTCCTTCATAACCCAGTCAGCAACGAGCTTGTGAATTGTTTCTGGATTGTGCTGCAAATTTGCATTTTCTCTAACACCTTTCTCAATTATCTGAGTTACATCGTAAACGGGTAAACCTAAACGTGTGTAGTTAGCTCTCTCCTTTTCCAACCCTCTCTCCAAAAGTTTAACGTTTACAATCTCTCTTATAAGGGGTGCTGAAATGAACTTTATTTTCGATCTTCTTATAGTTTCTTCAACATCTAATGCTATTTCTTCGGCAGTTTTTCTATCGAGGCCAGTCTCTTTTATTAGAGATCTTACAATTTTCTCTCTATCGAACTTTTCTATAGTATTCCTTGAAGTTCTAACCATCATATATTCCTTGTTATGATCAACATGTACAAATTCCGCAGAAGTTTCGTCCATACATTGAGGTTATTCAATCCTCTTTTAAGTTTTTCGCTGATAATATATTTAAGCAATGATATAACTTTCGGTAGATATTATGCAAGTTTTAAATCTACAGTATTTTTCAGATATTGGATATGGAACATAACAATGTTGCACATACCGTATTTGTAGTTCTTTATAGTCAATGCTGTCATTCATTTTAAATTGAGTATAGTCGGATTTATTTCAATATTTGTTGGATTATTCTTAATAATACTGGCAAGCAAGGAGAGAAGGAAAGGCGAATTTACTA
>CAZKQI010000079.1:1165-3795 GCA_964554855.1 uncultured archaeon
TTGGGTCATATGCTTATAATTTTCGGTCTGATGATGATTTCGAGAACCATTCTCAGCGTCTTAGTGTTTTCTATTTTAATAGCAATGCTTTACCTTGGAATTTTATATAAAGTTCGGTAAAAATTATGAAGATTATATGAAGCGTGTAAAACATAGTTGAAGGCATAAGACGTAAATACAAATTTAAAGAATAGCTTTTATGAAAGCACTTTTAGTAATAGATATGCAAAAAGATTTCTGTTATGAAAATGGTGCCTTGTACATCGGAGATCATGTTAAAAAAATCTTTGATCCAATGAGAAAAGTTATAAAATATTTGAGAGATAAAATTCCCGTAATTTTCACTCAGGACTGGCACAGAGAGAATGATACAGAATTTAACATATGGCCAAAGCACTGTATTCAGAATACATGGGGTGCTGAGATTGTAGATGAGCTTGATCCAAGTGAGGAAGATTATTTTGTTAGAAAGCGTAGATATTCAGCTTTTTTTGGAACAGATTTAGATTTGATATTGAATGAGCTCAAAGTAGATGAGTTGATCGTTTGCGGTGTAGTTACAAATATATGCGTACTTCATACTGTTGCAGATGCTGTGATGAGGGGTTACAAGGTAAAGGTATTGAAAGACTGCACAACTGCCTTAACAAAATACGATTACGATTATGGAATGAAGCACATGCAAGATGTTTTGAAAGCTGAAATCATTTCATCAGTAGATTTTCTGAAATCTTTCGAGAAGTAAAATAAGTCAAAATTCCCAAAAGTCCCGATAGAACCAATGATAAATTTATAGAACTTGTAAGTTTATAACTTACTAAGAATGCAAAGAATGCTACGGATAAACTCAAAGTTGGGGGATAGAGATTTGCTATTATGTCTTTCATCTATAAATCCTCCTTTCCAGATCGCTCAACCTATCTTCTATCTCCCTCAATCCTCTCGATATCTTGTTTACCAATCTTTCCTCTATCTCTCTGTAACCTATCGATGTTACTCTCTTGGCACTCTCAATCTCTTCAACTGTCGTCTTCATAACGTAAAGTATAAGCAGTAGTAATAGGCTAAGAGATGTTATTAAAAGAGATGTGTAAAATACTACAAAAAAGTCTACACTTCCATGTACAACTTGAGACCATCTCCACGTAAGGAGAATGGAGGAAGCAATCATTATAGCACTTAAAATTGCACCACCAATGATTTGATACATGTTCAAAATTGATCTCTTAAGATATAAATTTAACGTGTTAAATCTTCTAAGCTGTAAAGTGTTAATATTTCAACATTTAGATCATTGCATACAATTCTCTTAAAATTTTCAATCTTTTCCCTGCTGTTTGCATGAACCATGAAGTAGAGAGGAAATTTCCAATTTTCTGGTACATCTCTCTCAACCAAATGTGTTATTTGGGGGTATCTTAACAATTTCTTTGCAATCTCTCTCGGACAATCTGTTTTCACTAAATTCATACCATTCTCGTTGAATCCTATAGCTCTCTCTCTCAAAACACCGTAAAAATCTCTGAAAACTCCCTTTCTGAGCATCTCATTTATTACATCTACAACCTCATTTTCAGAATAATTGCTAAACTTGAAAGGTCTCTCTTCAATTGGTATATCTTGTAACTTAAGAACCAAATCGACTAACTCACTTTCAACTTCCTTGGGTTCCCTTTCAAAACCGTAACTCCAAGATATACCTTTATATAAATCGTACTTAACACTCATTTTGTAAACTCTTTTGCTTGGTAATATAAGGTAGTTGTCTACGTTGCAAATTCTTGCCAAATCTTCTACTTTTTCCCTTATCTTCTCTATGCTTTCATCCTTAACTGTAAACCATATCTTGTATTTCTCGTGATCTCTCAAAAAATTGTGTTTAAGCTTTAAATTGGAAAAACTTTCATTTATTGCCCTAGCAATTTTATATACATCTTCATCCTTGCATGAAAAAGCAATCAAACAAGCTCTTCTGATAAATCCAATAGCTTTGTAATTAAGATTTGCACCAATTCTCTTAATAACTCCCATTCTCTTTAACTCTCTCAACCTATCAATTACAAAGTTTGGATTTAAATCTAGATTTTGGGCTAAATCTAAAAATGGTGTTTCACTTATTGGAAAGTTGTATTGTATTGCCATTAAAATTCTCAAATCATCAGAACTCAATTCCCTCAACATCCAACTCTCTCCTTCCATTTACATAATCTTCAACGAGTTTTTCTGCCCATTTCTTTGCAGATTCAACTTCACCCCTCCTAACATATTCTCTAAATTTTTCATTGCTACTTACTGCAAAATAGAGCTTCATCCTTTTTTGAATTGGAATTCCTCTAGCTTTCATGTATTTCTTAAGATGATCCATAGCCTTTAAGAAGAAAATTATATCATCATCCTCTTTGAGAGTTTTTAAAAAAATATCCTTGACTTTCCTTGCAACTATACCACTTTTACCTTCCGTAGTTACGGCAAATCTAATTCCTTCAAATTCACCTTCAAATGGTATTACAACTTCAGTCTTACTTGCATCATTGGCCAAATTAACAAGTGTTTTGTATTTACTGGCAATTTCAACAATTCTATCATTTAAATCTGTAAATGGTAATGCTACGACAATCAAATCGGACTCT
>CAZKQI010000080.1:0-3628 GCA_964554855.1 uncultured archaeon
ATGCGGATAGCTGTTGTTGGTGTGCAAGGTGCTGTGGAAGAGCATGTGATTGCAACGAAAGATGCTATGAGAAAGCTCGGTATAGATGGTGAAGTTATTGCAACCCGTAAAAAGGGTATTGTTGAGAATAGTGATGGTGTGATTATTCCAGGTGGAGAAAGCACGACTATAAGTAAGCTCATATGGAAGGATTCTATTGCCAAAGAGATAATTTTGAAAGCTGAGGAAGGTAAACCAATAATGGGAACTTGTGCAGGTCTAATTCTTCTCTCTAAACATGGTGATGAGCAGGTTAGGAAAACAGGAACAAGGCTTTTAGGACTTTTGGATGTTTGGATTAAGAGAAATGCCTTCGGAAGGCAAAGAGAAAGCTTTGAAGTTAATTTGAATATTAAGAACATTGGGGAATTTCAAGCTGTCTTCATAAGAGCACCAGCAATAGTTAAAGTTGAGAAGGGTGTTGAAGTTCTTGCAACTTTCGAGAATTATGTTGTGGCTGTCAAGCAGAATAACATTTTGGGATTTGCATTCCATCCAGAATTGACAAACGATAGTAGAATACACGAATACTTTCTTAAACTGGCTTTAGAATCCCAGTAACTAATAAACTTAAATTTAATCCCTTTCGAAACCTTAATATTCAATTTTCCTCTTTCTAATTGAATGAAGAAAGTACTATTCGTATTAATGCTCCTAACAATTTTTATCAAATTTGTGAATGCTCAAAGCGTTAGTATTGAGTGTGATCCAAATATTCTCTACCCAAACGATGTTGCTGATTGCAAATTGAAGGTAACATTCCCAGATAAGACCTATGTAAGTGGAATTGGTTTCATTTCTTCTGGAATTGATGTAATACCTCAATCGATCTCTGGAATAGGATGGGTCACAAGTTACGAATTAAATTTCAATGTAAAAGCAAGAGATGTTGGAGTACAAACGGTATTCATATACATAAATACGATTAATGGAACAATAAAGCAAGCTTTCAATATTCATGTTGTTGATGATTTGCCCGAAATTGTACTCAACAAAACCGTATTCTATTCAAATGAAGTAAATGTCGCTAGCTATGAGGTTGTAGCTCCTCTTACAATCTCAAATGTAATTGTTAAACCTTTGTTCGATGCAAATCCTCAAATCATCTACGGTAAAAATGGTGTTTTCAAATTTATTCCAAATGATACAAATCTCAAGTTCGAAATTCAATTCTACAATGGAAGGAATAGGCATGTGATAATACAGGAGGTAGATGTAAAATTGGAGAGAAGTAAGGGTGTATTGGTTAATATAACTCCTAATTATCCAATGATGCTTATAGGAGATGTTATACCAATTCATATCGAAATAACAAATCTCAGAACGGACAAAATATTTGACTTGAGAATAAAATCGAATGCGGTACCATCCTCATTAACAATACCCCTTCTCAAATCTGGGGAATCGAAAATATTTGATATTAAATTCTGTTCAAATGAAAGCGGTAATGTTTCTTTCAATTTATACGGAAATTTTAAAGATGAATTCAACAATGAATACAGCATAAGTTCAACTTTATATTTGACTGTTCTGAATGAAACAACTTTGCAGTTCAGTGGAATAGATGTAGAAATAGTGGGTGAAATAACTATTTCTGGTGATATAAGCAACAATGGGAAAAGCAAAGTTTACAATATATACATTACTGCAATAGCAGATGGTGTTACAAAAACATACTATATCGATAGCTTAGATCCTTCAGATTTCGATTCCTTCGAATTTGTCTTCGAAAATGCAAGTAATATCTTGCTTAAAGCTAAGTGGAACAACGAACTTGGATATGCTTTCGAGATAGAAGAGAAAGTAGAAGTTCCCAATGAGGAAATAATTGTAAAAAAAGAGGAGAACATTCTAGTTCCTATAGTTGTCTTGATTGCCGTGATAACTATAGTGGCAATCTCTTGGTGGAAGTATGCTCGTAGAACTGGCAGTAAGAAATCTGAAAAGGACTAAAATTAGAAGTATCTTGGCAACTGTTGGAATAGTTATTGGTGTTATGGCAATAAGCTCAATAGGTATATTTGGAGAGAGCTTAAAAGCTACAATACTTGAGAATTTTAAGGAGGTAGCCAATGAAGTTATAATAACTCCAGATTACACACATGGCTATACTTCGATAGAGGATGAAGTTGTTGAGAAGGTAATGGATTGTCCCTATGCTAAAGAGGTTATACCTATAAAGAGTGAATCTGCAAAAGTTGTTTATAGGGATAAGAAAACTTACACAACAATTTATGGAATAGATTTAAAGAATTTTAAGGAACTTTTTGAACTTGAGGAGGGAAAATATAAGGGCTGTTTGGCTGGAAGTATGATTGCAGAATTTTTCGAGTTGAGAGTTGGGAGCAAGATTAGTGTAGAAAATAATGAGCTTAGGGTTGGAGGAATATTGGAGAGAGAGGCTAGATATGATATAAATCCAAATTTTGCTATAATTTTACCTATGAAGGAATTTGACAAAATATTTGAGAAGGAATATACAATGATAATAGTTAAAGTTGGTAATTTGGATGATATAGGCAAATTGAAGTCTTACATAGATAAAACAATTAATAGAAGGGAAAGTAAGGTATCTGTTTTTGAAATGAGATCTATAATAGAAATGATAAATAGGGCTTTTGCTCAAGTCACACTATTTTTAATGGCCATAGCTGGAGTATCTTTGTTGGTTGCTGGTGTAAGTATTCTCAATATAATGCTAATGTCAACGATAGAGAGAACTAAGGAAATAGGGATTATGAGGGCCATTGGAGCTCATAGGAGAACAATTTTAAAATTGTTTTTACTTGAGGCATTTATTCTTGGAGTTGTAGGTAGTATCATTGGAGGAATACTAAGTTTCATTGGAGGGTACATTATAGATTTGATAATAATAGGAAAAACTGAATACGTTTTTCAATTATCTTCTATATTTTACGTGATTGTTGGAATATCTTTTGGAATAATGACTGCCCTTGCAAGTGCCTTATATCCAGCTTGGAAAGCTTCACGTTTGGAACCTATACAAGCTCTGAGATACGAATAATTTTTAACAGTTCATGAAATTTTTAATTATGATTGAAGAAAATTTTAGGAGTGAGGCTGTAAAAATTTCTGCAATGCTTATGGCAATATCTGCTAGAACAGCACCAAAATCGAAGGGAATAGATGATATCGAAATAATTTATGTTGATGGAAAGGATAAAGAAAAGATAGCTGATAAGATGATAGAACTTGCTAAGGAGAAGGGGGAAGGATGGAAAAGAGATGGTGAGAGTTTAAAGAAGGCTGAAGGTATTTTAATAATCGGAGTGAAGGGAGATAAGAGCTTAGGTCTAAATTGTTCAGCATGTGGATTTAAGGATTGTAAGGAATTTGAGAGGGCTGTTAGAGTTAAGGGTGATTACGATGGGCCAAACTGCATTTTCAAGATCTTGGATTTGGGAATTGCTCTTGGTTCAGCAGTTAAGCTTGCGAGTATAATAAATGTAGATAATAGAATAATGTACAGAATTGGTGTTGTAGCTAAGATGCTTGGTATTACGAAAACAAGTGTTACTTTAGGAATTCCTCTAGCTTGCATGGGTAAAAATCCATTCTTCGATCGAAA
>CAZKQI010000081.1:0-3611 GCA_964554855.1 uncultured archaeon
ATAGAGCATTTGAGAAAAGACAGTTAGGAGATTACGAATACACTTTTGTGATATCAAAAAATGAAGAAATGCTTGAGAGTGGAAAGAAATTCGTGAATGAGATTGTTCAACATCTGAAGGAGAAAAAGATATTATAGCTGCATGTAGCCTAACAGCAGACTTTTTTCCTTTAGCTACAAACATCTAATTATAAATTCATTATAAATTCTGCAAGCTCCTTTGAATCTTCAAGCGTTTTCATTATGATATTTGTAGCAACTATTTTAATATCTTTATAGTATCCAACTAAATTTCTATCGGCATTATCAACAACAAGAACATCAAGAAAATCAGAATAAACTTCAGCAACACCTAAAGGTGATACATCATATCCTTTAGCCCTCATGAACTTTCCAGCTGGTCCACTTATTGCTTTTTTACCTACAATTGGTGAAACCGCTATTACCTTCTTCCTCTTCAAAAAATCACAAATTCCTTTAACCAAAACTATTGGCATTATACTTGTTATTGGATTGCTAGGACCTATCAAAATGAACTTCGCTTTTTCCAACACATTCAAAACATCTTTTGTAGCTTTAGCCCTTTCAATCCCTTTGAAATATACTTCAAAAACTTCAGGTTCACCTCTATTTTTAACCCAGAACTCCTGAAAGTGAAGATCTCCAATATTCGTAACAATTCTTGTCTCAACATCTTCATCACACATCGGTAAGACTTCTTGCTCAATACCCAAAGCTTCCCTAAGCTTTTTGGTTGCTTCAGTTAGCGTAAAACCTTTTCTCAAAAGCTCTGATCTAAAGATGTGAATTGCTCTATCAAAATCTCCTATAGCCATGAACTCATCAAAACCCAATTTCAGAAGCATCTCATGCGTCCTAAAACTATCACCTTCAATACCCCACCACCTATTTTCATCAATAATTCCCGCTAAGGTGTAGAGAACAGCATCTATATCTGGACAAACTTTGTTTCCAGAAATCCATATATCTTCAGCAGTATTCACTATCACAGCAAAATTTGTCAATTCTTTCAATCCTTTCAAAAGTTTAGGCGTTCCAGTTCCCCCAGAAAGAACGGCTATCAAGTTATAATCCTCCCTCCATCTTCCTCAACTATAACTGTATGTTCAAACTGTGAAACCAAACCACCACTAATCTCAGTTAGAACTGGATAAGCTCTCAAAACTCCTTGTTTAACCAGTCTGGCCAAAACTAAATCTGAAACTTCCAACCATCTCCTTGCAAATGGTAAAGTCTTGTATTTTTCAGCTATATATCTAATGACTTCCCTCTCTTTCTTCAATCTCAATTTTTTGACTGCTATAAGTGAAAATATTTCACATTCTCTTCTCTCAACAACTCTACCAGCACCGTTAGTTGCAAAAGGCTCTATAGCTATTACCATTCCCTCTTTCAATTCAACACCCCTGTTCACTCTTACATTGTATATTGTGGGGGGAGCGTGAGCCATGTACCTTTCCAAACCATGCCCAGTTAAATTGACAATTGGTCTAAATCCAAATTCTCTTATAGTTTCTTCTATTACCTCACTAATTTCAGCAGTATTTAATCCAGCATGAATTATTTCTATAGCATTGTCCAAAGCTTTTCTAGCACATTCAACCAAATCATCGTTATCACCTAAGTCGATTGTAATTGCAGAATCGGCTATGTATCCATCTACATGTGCACCTATATCAATTTTCACAAGATCTCCCTCATTGAAAACTCTTTCATCGTTTTTTTTGGGAGTGAAATGAGCTGCATCACTATTAATTGATATATTGCATGGAAAAGCGGGTTTAGCTCCTAATTCAACTATTTTATTTTCTACAAATTCTGCAACTTCAAGAAGTTTTTTTCCTGGTTTTACAAGTCTTACAACTTCTTTCTTAACTTCTTTAATAATCTCTCCCGCCTTTAAATATTTTTCAAGCATTGTTAGAGCTTGAAGAGAAGTTAAAAATACGTTACGATAAACTAAGGTTATGGGAGCGGATATAGGTGATATTCTGGAAAGGGAAGAAGTTGAAATAGAATTCTTTGCTGGGAAGAAAATAGCTATAGATGCTTTTAACACACTTTACCAATTTCTATCTACAATAAGACAGTCAGATGGGACACCTTTAAGGGATTCTCAAGGAAGAATTACTTCTCATCTCTCTGGAATACTTTACAGAGTTTCAAATATGGTTGAAGTTGGAATTAAGCCTATATTTGTATTCGATGGAGAACCTCCAGAGTTCAAGAGAAGAGAGATAGAAAGAAGGAAGAAGATAAGGGAGGAGGCTGAAATTAAATGGAAAACTGCTAAAGATGTTGATGAAGCTAAGAAATATGCCCAAATGGCAGTTAGAGTTGATGAGTATATAATTGAATCTTCGAAGAAGTTACTGAGTTTAATGGGTATTCCTATTGTTCAAGCCCCTTCGGAAGGTGAAGCTCAAGCAGCTTACATAGTTAAAAAGGGAGATGCAGATTATACAGGCTCTCAAGACTATGACTCTCTTCTTTTTGGTTCTCCCAGACTTGCAAGAAATTTGGCAATAACTGGAAAGAGAAAATTACCTGGAAAGACTTTTTATGTTGAAGTTAAGCCAGAGGTTATTGAATTGGAGAAAAATTTGAAGAGGCTAGGAATAAATAGAGAGCAATTGATAGATATTGCATTACTAGTTGGAACTGATTACAATGAAGGTGTGAAGGGGATAGGCATTAAAACAGCCTACAAATATATAAAAAATTATGGAAATATATTCAAGGTTCTCAGTGTTCTTAAGGTGAAGATTGAAGAGCCAATAGAGGAGATAAAAGATTTCTTTCTAAATCCACCAGTATCAGAAGATTACGATATAAAGTTTAAAGAGCCCGATGTTGATGGAATTTTGGAGTTTCTCTGTGAAGAACACGACTTTAGTAGGGAAAGAGTTGAAAAAGCTGTTGAGAAGTTGAAAGACATTAGAAGTGACCAATTAACTTTGGACAGGTGGTTTTGATGCATGAGGTAGATTTGGAGATTGCTTATGGTGTAATAACTGTATCCACTTCAAGATTCGAAAAGTATGGATTTGTTGATAACCCGCCAATGGAAGATGAATCTGGAAAATTTTTGGTTGATGAATTTAAGGCTAAAATTTACAGACTCATTCCTGATGATGTATTAGAAATAAGGAGGACTGTTTTAGATGTTTTAAGGAATGTAGATGCTATTATAACTACTGGGGGGACTGGATTAAATCCAAGAGATGTTACAATTGAAGCTATAAAGCCTCTAATTGAAAAGGAGATTGAGGGCTTTGGAGAAATTTTCAGATATCTAAGTTATAGAGAGATTGGAGAAAGAGCTATGCTTACTAGAGCTTTTGCAGGTATATCAAGAGGAAAAGCTATATTCTGTCTTCCAGGCTCATTGAATGCTGTTAAGCTTGGATCGAATTTAATTAAATCGCAGATCAAACACATACTAACGCATGCAAGAGGTTTGATGTAAACGTAACATTCATATTCTCTGAACAATTAGTAAGGATTGCGGGGGTTGCCGAGCCAGGAAAAGGCGCGGGGCTTAAGACCCCGTCCCGTAGGGGTCCGCGGGTTCAAATCCCGCCCCCCGCA
>CAZKQI010000082.1:0-3416 GCA_964554855.1 uncultured archaeon
TAAGAATTTTACACAATCTAAATAGATAATCTTAAAAATGATTGAATTACTTTCGCTCATGCAAATAGGAGAAGCTTTAGTTGGCAGGGGTTATGAAGTTGCTCACATAGACTTGATAATTGGGGAAAAAAATGGAGTTGTTGGCCAAGCTTTTGCAAATGCACTTTCACAGCTTTCAGCTGGACATACTCCGCTATTAGCAGTTCTTAGGCCAAATCTCATAACAAAACCACCAGCCATAATAGTTCCAAAGGTTACCGTAAAGAGTTTGGAGCAGGCTGAACTTGTATTTGGACCAGCTCAGGCAGCAGTTGCAAAAGCAATTGCCGATTCTGTTGAAGAGGGAATCATTCCAAAGGATATGGCTGAAGATTTAGTTGTAATAGTAAGCGTATTCATTCATCCGAAAGCTAAGGATAAAAACAAAATATACTACTACAACTATTCTGCAACCAAATTGGCAATTAAGAGAGCTATGGGAGGATTTCCAGATGTCGATACAGTTTTATGGGAGAAGGATAGAGCATTTCATCCTCACATAGGTAGGAAGTTGACCAAACTCTGGGATCCACCATATCTGCAAATTGCATTCGATTTGACAAGCTTGGATGAAGTTTTGAACGTTCTAAGGCAAATTCCAGAGAGTGATCACATCATATACGAAATAGGTACGCCCCTAGCAAAGAGGTACGGTGCTGAAGTTGTCTTGAAAATGAGAGAAATAAAGCCACATTCCTTCTATATAATTGATTTTAAGACTTTAGATGTAGGGAAGCTTGAAGCAAGAATGGCAGTAGATGCTACAGCCAATGGTGTAGTTATATCTGGTTTAGCACCTCTAAAAACAATTGCAGAAGGTATAAAAGAGGCTCAGAAGGTGGGAATATATGCAATTGTTGATATGCTCGGCGTTGAAGATCCGATAAAGAGGTTGGAGAAGATAAAAGAGATGGATGTTTTTCCAGATGTTGTGGAACTTCATAGGGCAATAGATGAAGAAGAAGGAAAACCTCCTTGGCATCTTGCAAAGCATGTTAAAGAGAAGTTCGATGTTCTTGTTGCAGTTGCGGGAGGAATTAGGGAGGAAAATGTTCAAGAAGTAATATCGGCAGGTGCAGATATTTTGATAGTTGGTAGGGCAATAACTAGGGCGAGAGATGTGGAAGGGGCAGTAAGAAGGTTTCTCAATGCATTAAAAAAACCTGATACAGATCAGTTCAGAATTATGACAGACTTCTAAACATGTAAACCCCTTGCAGGATACTTTGCACCGCAAGCCAAACACCTTATCATTAAAACTCTCTCCTCCCTTATCAACTCCGTATCTGGAGCTCCACATTCCCTACATATAACATATCTCTTAGTGTAATCGTCAATTTCTTTCTGTATTTCTTCCTGAGTAAACTTACCTTGCAATACAAGTCTACCACTCTCCAAAAATCCAGCAGTACCCAATGATCGGACAAGATACTTAAAGAGATGCTCCTCATCCCTATTCAAAGCTTTTGCAATCTGTGAAAAATTCTTCAAAATTGTTCTGTTTCCTTCCCTCTGAGCTCTCACTTTTGGAATCTCAAATCTCTCAGATTTTACAATCCTCTTCTTAGGTAATTCCCTAAATGCCCTCTCAAGTAACTCCTCATAACTCAACATGTTATCAAATCTTCTCCAAGTTCTTAAAGTATTCGCAAAACATTTTAAAGGGGCACTCGTTGCAGAGTGGTTTGATAGGTTTACATAGAGTTTGACCGAAACCTACGAAAGCTCTGTTCAATCTACTCCAAAGTTCCTTTGGAAAAATTCTCTTTAGCTCTTTTTCAGTTTCTTCAGGTTTTTCTGTCTTCACAAGACCTATTCTATTTGCTATTCTATGAACATGAGTGTCTACAGCTATGGCAGGTATTCCCATATGAGAAATGACTATGTTTGCAACCTTCCTTCCAACTCCAGGAAGCTTCAAAAGATCTTCTAAATTCCTCGGAACTCTACCTCCATAATCCCTAACCAATATTTCAGCAATTTTCCTCAAATTTCTTGCTTTAACTCTTTTAAAGCCAACTGGCTCAATCAACTTTTCAATATCTTTTTCAGAAAGTTTTAAAATATCTTCTGGCTTTTTTACTACTGAAAAAAGTCTTTCAACTGCTTTATGAGTTTGCTCATCTCTCGTTCTCGTGCTAAGCAATGCTGAAACCAAAACCATGAATGGATCATCTAAAATCTTTTTGTAAACTGGAGCATTTCTTTCCCTTCCAATCCTTTCCATTGTTTCAACAATCCAATCCATGTTCCTCCAAAAACTTTTTCATGTTTCTCCAATGTCCTCCCATCCAGTAAAGCTTTTTACATCTTTCGCAGTACCAAAGCTCAAATCTCTTCATCAAATCTTCTCTAATTCCTTCCCTCCTCATTACCTCCAAAGCTTCCTCTCTTGTAGGCTTTCTTAGAATCCCATTACATACACTACATCTATCCATTTTCAGCTCAAACTTAATTCCTAAGGATTTCAATTCCTTTAACTGTTCCTCAAGTCTATCAGATTTAATTAAGAATACTGGTCTCAAATCTTTAGCCCTCTTATAAAGTTCCTTATCCCTTGTAAGAAGAATTCTTTCTCTGAATTCGTTAATCAAGAAATAATCTTCATCATAATCAATATTTATATCTCCAGCATATAGAGTATCGTAGCCGAACAATCTAAGCCAAGTTGCAAGCTTACCCAACATCCTATCACATAAAAACTTACTCAAGCTCCAACCACCACCTCCAATCTGATTTTTCAATGATCTCAGCCAACTTCTTAGCAGTTTTCGTTTTAAACTTAAGATTTTTTGTATAGATATTTGCGGATGGATAACTCTCAGAATATTCCTTAGACTGGAGAAGGAGTTCTATTTGATCTGCATCCCTAACAAAATCCATCAACTCTTTCATAGACTCTTTCAATTTTCCTTTAAAATCATCTGGCAACATTTTCAATTGGTCATTCAAGGGTTCTTTCTCCATTTTAACGTATCTTCTTGCAAGCTTATGCAAATCCAAAGACCTAGATTCACCCATATCATGTAACAAACCCAATAAACAAGCTCTGCAAGCCATATCAAAATCCCCAGTTTCGAGATAAGTTATAAGGGCAGATATAAATGCTGTTCTAAAACTGTGTTCTGCAACACTTTCAGGATACTTTATCCCAACTTTGAACCATCCCGAACGTGGTATGAGCTTTAAAGTTCCCAACTCGAACATCAGCTTTACCAATTCCTTCATTTTTCACCTCCAAAATTATTGACGGGCTCGCCGGGAGTTGAACCCGGGTCGAGGGGTCCGAAGCCCCTCAGGATCTCCACCTACCCCACGAGCCCTCAAATGTATCTTGCAATCAATATTTAAATACTTTGAATCACTCAATTTATGAG
>CAZKQI010000083.1:0-3040 GCA_964554855.1 uncultured archaeon
ATGATCGGACTTATAATATTGGGACACGGTAGCAATTTACCAAGTTACAGAGATGTTGTAGAAATTCATAAAAGGAGAATTGAGAATCTCGGTATATTCAATGAGGTAAGAACTGCATTTATAATTGAAGAGCCAAAGTTGGATGATGTCATTAAAGATATGAAAAGTGAAAAAATACTGATAGTTCCTCTCTTCATTGCTTGGGGAGAGCATTTAGAGGAAATTAAAAGAATGTTAAATGGTTTAGATAATGTTATCTTGTGCGATCCCATAGGCAAAAGTGAACTAGTTACATGTGCAATCTTAGCTTCAGCACTCAGTAAATGTTTTAAAATTCGAGTAGATTGAAAGCTATGCTCGAAAAGTTGATTAAAATTGCACAAGAACATCATGAACTCTTTAAATATTCAATACCATTGATAGCAAGTGAGAATGTAACGAGTTATGCAGTCAGAAGATTCTATCTGAGCGATTTTGGGCATAGGTATGCTGAAGGATGGATAGGAAAGAGATTCTATCAAGGCTGTAAATATATGGATGAACTTGAAGCTTTGGCAGTTGAACTTACTAAGAAACTCTTCGGATGTGAGCATGCAAACGTTCAGCCGATTTCTGGTGTCAATGCGAATCTTGCAGCATTTTTTGCCTTAACGAAACCGAATGATTTAATAATGTCCATTTCTGTTCCAGATGGTGGACACATTTCTCATGACAAATTTTCTGCTGCTGGTGTTAGAGGGTTGAGGGTAGAACACTATATTTTTGATTCTGAAGCAATGAATATAGATGTTGATTCTACAAAAAGGAAGTTGGAGAAGATGGATGAAAAGCCAAAAGTATTTGTTCTGGGAGCAAGTTTATTCCTATTCCCCCATCCAGTTAAGGAAATAGTTGAAATTGCGCAAGAATACGATGCAAAAGTTATGTACGATGCAAGTCATGTTTTGGGATTGATTGCTGGAAAGATGTTTCAAGATCCAATTAAGGAGGGTGCAGATGTTGTAACTGCATCAACCCACAAAACTTTTCCAGGGCCTCAGAGGGCAATAATAATGTGCAAGAGGGAGTTGGCAAAGAAGATAGATTATGGAGTATTTCCCGGTGTTGTCAGCAATCATCACGTTCATAGCTTGGCTGGCTATGTAATGACATGTCTAGAGATGTTGGAGTTTGGTAGAGAATATGCAAGGCAGATGGTAAGAAATGCTAAAACTTTGGCTGAAGAGCTTTACAATTTGGGTTATGATGTTCTATGTCCAGATTTGGGTTTTACAAAATCTCATCAGGTTGCAGTTGATGTTTCCAAGCTGGGTGGTGGTGATTATGTTGCCAAGAAGCTTGAAGAGTGTGGAATTATATTGAACAAAAATTTGCTACCTTGTGATGATATTAAAAATACTGAAAATCCTTCAGGGATAAGAATAGGTGTTCAGGAAGTTACTAGGATTGGTATGAAGGAAGAGGAAATGAGAAAAATTGCAGAATTTATAGATATGGCCTTAAAAGATAAGAAATCACATAAGGATATTAGAGAGGATGTGAAAGAATTTAAATCAGAATTTTTAACTGTTAAGTATACTTTTGAAGAATGCCCTGCATATGATTTCCCTAAGGTGATATGATGTACGTAGTAGATAAGAGAAAGGGCATAGCTATAATTAAGAATGATAGCATAGTCACAAGACATTTAAGATTTGGTGGAAAGATTTTGGCTGGTTTGAGGGTAATATTTTGGGGGAATATTGAAGCTGAAGAGGTTTGCGTTGGGAAGGGCTGTATTATAATGGGTGATGTGATATGCGATAGAGCTGTTATAGGGGCTTGCACAAGATTTAACAAAATTTTTGCAAATGACTTTGCCTTAATTCAAAGTAGCTGTATGGGCAGATATGTTAGAGCAAGAAATGTTCAGATTGCTGAAGGATGTTTAATTGGGGAGGTTGAGGCTGATGAAAGCATAATGATAGATGGCAATTCAAAATTGGGGAAATTGAATGCTAAAAAGATATTGGCTTTAGGAGATAACGGTTAAATTGTATGAAATAAATTGAGGATGTATGGAGAAGTTTAGTTATGCTAAAGCTGGTGTAGACATAAGACAGGAGGAGAAAGCAGTAAAATCTCTTCTAAGTAAGATAAAACACATTAGAGAAGGATTGGGAAAACCGATCTTAATGGGTCATTATGCAAGCGTTTTGGATTTTGGAGATTTTGGAATAGCTATAACAACTGATGGTGTTGGGACTAAGATAATCGTAGCTGAAAAGATGGGAAAATTCGATACGATTGGGATAGATTGCGTAGCTATGAATGTAAATGATCTCATTGCCATAGGAGCTGAACCAATCGCAATGGTCGATTACATAGCAACATTTAAGCCAGATGAGAAAATCATGGAGCAGATTGCAGTTGGACTTGAAAAGGGTTGTGAAATTGCAAATATTACTCTTGTTGGGGGAGAGACTGCAACTCTACCAGATTTAATAAGGGGATGGGATTTGGTTGGGACAGCAATAGGTATTGTAGACAAGAATAAGATTGTTACTGGTGATAATATAAGGGATGGAGATTTAATATTCGGAATACCAAGTAGCGGAATACATAGCAATGGTTTAACTCTCGCAAGAAAGGTTATAGAAAATGCTGGACTCAGTTATCATGATGAATTCAATGGTAGGAAAATTGGAGAAGAGTTATTAGAACCTACTAGGATTTACATCGAGGTTTTGGATGTCATCAAGAATTGTGAAGTTCACGGTTTAGCACATATAACAGGAGGTGGATTGCTCAACTTAAAAAGGCTTAAGAAGATGAAGTTTGTTGTTGACAAACCTCTCAAACCACATAAAATATTCAAACTCATTCAAGAACTTGGAAAAATTGAAGAGGATGAGATGTACAGAACTTTTAATATGGGGATGGGTTTTGCTATTATATTGCCAGAGGATGAGATTGATTGTGTTAAAAGATATGTTGATGGGAAAGTTGTTGGATACGTTGAGAGGGGGGAAGGAGTTTACGTTAGAGAAATGAGAATTGA
>CAZKQI010000084.1:0-2901 GCA_964554855.1 uncultured archaeon
TCTAATCCCACTTTTCACCATAGAATATCCCATTATGTTTTATACGGGAGTGAAATTTCAAATCTCTGTCGCAAATTGGAAATATGTCTATCCTATCGTTTCCCTCTAAGCTTTTTCTCGACAAAATCTTCTCCAAATCTTTTCTCTCCTCACTTGTCAAATACCCTATAAAGGCACTTTTCTGAATTCTAATCAAGCCAAAGTCCTTCAAAATATCTGCTATCTTGTTTCTCAAACTGTCATTCGTTATATCGTAAACGACCAGTACTTTCATATTATCACTCGAAAGCAATAATTCCTAAAAACACAATACTTTGGGCAGTTACTCGCAACATCGGGTTCAGAATCCTTCAAAAGCATCATTTGTAATTCATCTCTCTTCTCTAGAAAACTTGATCTTAGATAATCGCTTATGATGTAGAAATCTCTATCTATTTTAATGCTGTTTCCAATCTTTGAGACGTAGATTGTGCAACCTATATCCACCGGTCTCTCGAACACGCTTTCAAAGGCTAAAGCATAACCAGCAACCTGCAAACGGTGCCACATCTCCTTTCTGCCAAGTTTTATATCAAATATCATACCACCAAGCATCCAAGCTGCATCAGCCCTTAAATACTTGCTCAAGCCCAATAAACTTCCATCTACAACAACTTCGGTAGCCATAGGAAAAGATAGCTGAACCAAGCTTTCTTCATTCAAAAATGGATATTTAGCTTTTACCTCCAAAATTTTGCTTTCTATCCTTGTAGCCTGCCATTTCGCTATTTGCTCACAAAATTCTTTTAGTTCGTTAACATCTCTATCACTTAGTTCTATGCTCTTCTTCATCTCGCTAATTTCTATCTTTAAGGTTTCCTCAGCACTTCTTATCAGTTCATCCCTTATATCTTCGTAGCCAAGATAAACGAGTTTCTTAGCTTTCAAAAACATTGAAGATATGAGCTTGTGAACGATAAAGCCCTTAGCTTGATGAACTGTAGTTGGCACAGATCTTTTTAGCACCTTATATCTAATCCAAGCATCCCTTCTTGTTGGGCATATAGAGCAAGCTATATCCCAAACTGGTAGTAGTAGTTCAGATGAATATGGTCTTATTGGACTGTCGAACCAATTCCACCCTCTAAGCCTTTCATCAATTTGATTATCTCTCGCCCTCGGCAACAAATCCCTTGTAAGTCTTTTAATTTCAATTAAATCGAGATAGTACATGCAAATCACCACGGAATGTATGGTGTGATAATAGAATCCTTATTTCCTTTCAAAAAAGACACAACCTCCTGCAAATAGTAAAACATAACAGTTTCCATCTGCATCTTTCTACCCTTGTACTCTATTCTGTTTTGCATGAAATCTGAGAAGAACTGATTTTTTAACATCAATATGGTTGTGTTTCTATTCTTTTCAGCAAAGTATGCTGGTGTGATTTTCTTTAAAAAACTTATAACGAACCTATCAACAATTGGTCTAAAGGGCTCCATTAAATCAAAGACCAAAGATAATTTGCCCGGTCTGTCAACATGCAGATAGCCCATAAAAGGGTCTAAACCAAATTTAAGAGTGTATTTCCAAATTTGTCCCATCAATAGATTATAGCAGATATTTAAGCTTAAATTTACAGGATCAGTACTTTTCTGGTTTCTACCTTCAAAGTTCCATCCATATAAAGCTAACTTTATCCCATCCCAATAGTAGTTGGCGCATTCCCCTTCATAAGCTAAAATCTTCTTCCTTGCAGAATCTAAAGATTCAAATTCTTCATCTTGCAATTGCTCATACTTTTCCTTCATCAACGCGTATAAATCGTAAAGCTTTGCGGAAATTTGCTCGTTCATTCTCCTACTTTTCGAGTAGTATCTTACATTGGACATCTGGTTTCTTATTTTTCCAAGTATAACCGATTTAGCTATTTTTGCTCCTCTTAAATCCTCTAGACTTTTGTATTGTTCATATCTGTTCTCCGCTGTCCCACCAGCTTTTGCATTCACAACTCTTGCAACTGGCCTACCCATTGGGGTTGTAAACAATAAATCTATACTTGATTCAGCTAAAGCCTTTATAAGCTCGGAAGATAGATTAACTTTTCCAGAGACTATTACGTCTCTAACGGACTTAAGTGGGATTTCCTCCTTTTTATCGTTTGCAATCACAAGTATTCTTCTCTTCTTTTTTCTTAAAATGGCACCGAAATCGTCAACGATTAAGTGGCCGTACTCAGTAAGGATCATCAAATTATTTTTGATATCAACAGATAAGAGTGTTTCTCAATTATTTTTAAGATTAAAATATAATTAAATCAATCTTTTATCTTAGTTTAAATTTTGATATCGTTTCGCATTGAAATATCAAAATCTAGTAGATTAAAAAGGTACATACATTTTTAGTATAAGTTCTTTAATGGTGACACGGTAGTACGTAATTATTCCATAATTTGTGAACTTCTCGAACGATTTGAAATATAAAAGGGGTTGAATGGATTAGTATGTTGGAAGTATATAAAGATTTTCTCGAACAATGAGGGAGTTAATTTTTAAATGTTGCTATGATGTATTTATGTTCGAATTAACCCTTCAAAAAGAAAGAGTTATATAGTCCCATTCGTCATATATCGTTCGATATATATACACTCGATGAAAAGAGGATTGAAAGCCTGTGGATCACGTTTTAATTGTGCCACTGTCAAACTTGGAACCAATACGTTTATGTTAGGTTTAGCCTTTGAACAATACTCGCAATTAAAACGGACATAAGGACACCTTTTATTAATGTTACCAGTAAACAACAAAGCACCATTGTATTTTAAAACAATGAACCGCTTACGACAAGGTGCAAACTTACGCCTTGTTTTAGGAGTAGGGTTTCCTATTAACAATTCAATCAGTCTATCAACTCTGCTCATTT
>CAZKQI010000085.1:0-2801 GCA_964554855.1 uncultured archaeon
AAAAAGGAAAGTATAGAAAAATCTGCAAATTTGAGGATTATTTTAGATAGCTTGAGCAGAATTGCAGGTTACTGTTCAGATATAGCTGAAGCTGTAATAAATATGTGTATTTAACTTTAAATATCTAAACAAAGAGCAGAGTTCATGTTTCAACTGTTCAGAAAAGATGTGCTGAAATGTTTAAGAGTTGATGAAAGATTTGTTAAGGAAAGTGATCATGCTGATTTGGCATGTACAATAGCATTTAAAATTGCTAAAGAGGAGAAAAGAAATCCTTTAGATATTGCGAGAGAATTGGCTGAAAAGCTTGAACCCATAGGTTATATAGGTAAAATCGAAGTAGTTAATGGTTACATAAACTTTTTTGCAAGTGAGGAGTTCTTGGAAGATACCATAAATACTATAATAGATACTGATGAGAACTACGGAAATCTAAGATTTGAAGGTAAAATTTTAATTGAGCATACTTCAGCAAATCCTGACGGCCCTTTGCATATAGGACATATGAGAAATTCGATAATAGGAGATTCGCTGGCAAGAATTTTTAGAAAGGCTGGGTTTGATGTTACAACACACTACTATGTCAATGATATGGGTAGGCAGATTGCAATAGCTGTTTTGGGATACAGACTTTTCGGTTTAGATAATGCTAAGAAGCCAGATCATGCTGTCGTTGATGCCTACATAAAGGCTAATGAGGAGATTGAGAAAAATCCAGAGCTTGAGAAGGAGGTTGAGAAATTGATGTTGGATTACGAGAATTTTGAGGTAAGGAATTTCAAGTTTGTAGTTGAAAGGGCTTTGGAAGGTATAAAACAGACTTTAAATGAATTGAAAGTCAGTCACGATGAATACGTTTGGGAATCCGAATTTCTTAGGAACAGCTATGTTAAGAGGATTTTTGAGATGCTTGAAGAGAGAGGTTTGGTGAAGAAGGAGAAAGCTTGGTTTGTGGAAGTTGATGATAAACCTGTTATTTTGAGAAGAGAAAATGGGACTACACTTTACATTACAAGAGATTTGGCATACCATTTGTGGAAGAATGAGAAATTCGAGAGGTTCATAAATGTTTTGGGTGCGGATCACAAGCTTTACGGAAAACAGTTAAGTGAAATACTGAAGATTTTGGATTTAAAGCCTCCTGAAACAGTTTTTTTCGAATTTGTTTCACTTCCAGAAGGTTCTATGAGCACTAGGAAGGGTAAATTTGTATCTGCAGATGAGTTAATTGATAGTGTATATGAAGAGGCTAAGAAGATTGTTGAAAGTAGGGAAATTGAAGATAAGGAGAGAATTGCAAAGGCTGTTGCAATCGGTGCAATAAGATTTGACTTCGTTAAGGTTGCACCAGAAAAGCCAATGATATTTGATTGGAAAAAAGCTTTGGATTTTGAAAGACAAACTGCAAGTTACATTCAATATGCACATGCAAGATGTTGTTCAATATTGAGGAAAGCTGTTAAAATGGGAATGCCCGATTTAGAATTTAAATCTGAAATTTGTACGAAGATTGAAAGGGACTTGGTTATTATCCTTTCCAAGTTTCCGTATATCATAGAGAAGGTTGTGAAGGATTTAAAGCCAAACTACATAGCCGAATACCTACTAAATCTGGCAAATAAATTCAACGAATTCTATAGAGAGCATAGAGTTTTGGATGAAGATAATGAAATTAGAATGCACAGATTATCTATAGTTGATGCTGTAAGGATCGTTTTAAGGAATGGACTGGAACTTTTGGGAATTGAGGCTTTGGAGAGAATGTGAATTAAACTTTTTTGAATATTACACCCCTTTCATCAATCTCAATCGATATCAGTTTCCTTCGATAAAGGCTAGATAGATGACTGCTTACAACTGGTTTTAAGATGCTAAATACAGACTTTACATTTTCTGCATGGTAT
Source organism: uncultured archaeon (assembly GCA_964554855.1). Lineage (GTDB taxonomy): Archaea > Halobacteriota > Archaeoglobi > Archaeoglobales > Archaeoglobaceae > Archaeoglobus_B. Next base: position 1,905 of record CAZKQI010000085.1, read on the forward strand.
ATCTTCAAAACCTCAGCTAAGATTTCGCATTCCGTTTTACAATCTACTACGGATAGAATCTTTTCATCAACTTCCAAAATTCTTCGAATGTTTTCCCTTATCAACTTAATACCTTCATCTCTGTAAAGAACATCTCCATGTCCGGGAATAAGATAGTCCCAATCCAACTCTAGAATTCTGTTCAAACTTTCTATAAGTGCATCTGGGTCTGTGTAATAGAGAATGCCAAATCTCTCCCAATATTCAATTGGATATACACAATCACCAGCAATAAGCACATTTTCAATTAAATATCCAGTGTGAGCATAAGTGTGACCGGGAAGGGGAATGGAAAATGGATAATTTTCGGCAAAATCATCCACTTCAACACCTTCACCCATGAAGTATGGTGTCATTAGATCTTCTGGAATTTTAGCCCAGTTGAAATGCCCTCTCCAGTTTATCTCTGGATTTTCGATCATGTTAGATTCAAGCTTTGGAGCTACAACCTTTGCATCTATTTTACTGGCATCACTGAAATGATCTGCATGTCCATGAGTTATGAAGACTTTTCTTACATCATGATAAACATTTGAACCTACACTTGGATCGAATGCATAACTCTTCCATATTACAGTATTTACCTTGAATTTGCCAGAATAAACTTTAAAATCTTCGAATTTGATCATGATTAAAATAACTGGAATAAATATAAAATATTTACTTTTCAGGGGTTCAGCTTAGGTGGAAATTTATCGAAATTTGCGTAATTTTCACCTAAGCTTTCATTCCCCATGAAATCACCGAAGCCACCTAGCGGGAGCACCTTTTTCTGTATTAGTTTCGTTCTCCGCTCTGCACCCCCCGTTCGGTAACTTCGGATCATTAGAGACTCATCAGCCTCGCCATCTTCATCGG
>CAZKQI010000086.1:0-2706 GCA_964554855.1 uncultured archaeon
TAAAGTAAAACTCCCTTTGGCGGATCTATTCCCAAACGCTGGAAAATTTCTGGATATCTTAGTGGCAGTTCTATTACCTCTCTTACCTTCTGTAACTCTTCCTTTAAGCCACCTATATCTTCATACGTAACTCCCGCTTTTCCAAATTTCTCGAATCCCTTTGCAGGTCTATCTCTATAAACAACACGTGTTGTTTCATCGATTATAACGGGACATTTAGGCTCTGTCTTAACGGCAACAAATACCAATGCCTGATTTTGCGGAAATCTGAATCCAAAAGCTGGAGCACTTACTAAAGGAACTAAATCTCCCTCAATCAATGGTCTCTTAAGAAGCTGATGTTTCAAATATTCCCCAACATCTAAACCATAAACTCTAAAATCCATTTTTCTTAAAGGTGCAAGTATGACCATTCTAGCTGGCTGATAATCAGCCCTTCTTACCTTCACTAGATCACCAACGCCTACTCCAGCATTTTCTCTTATGAAGCGATCTATTCTAATTATGTTCTTACCCCAATCTCTCTTCGGTGCTCTCCAAACCTTTGCAACAGTTTTCCTCTTACCTTCTATCTCGATTATATCACCGGGAGATATTCTAAGTCTAAGCATTGCATCTGGATCTAACCTAGCAATACCTCTACCCGAATCACTTGGATAAGCCTGATTGACCTTGAGCGTTAACTCCTCCATATTGTTAAATATGATCAAGTATTAAAAAGGGTTGTGATATATTGCATCCAATGAAACTGATAATAGATTTTGATCAATTAGATGAGGAAAAATTGGTGAATTGCTTAAAGAAACATTTAGGTGTCGAAGGAAGCTTAGATGAGATATTGAAAAAATTGTCTGAATCGTTTGATTTATACGTTACAGAATTGCCACTTCCAAAAAATTCGGATTTATTGAAGAAGATGAAAGGTTTCAGAATTAATCCGAGTAAGAAATGTGATGAAAAAGTGTTATCCAAGCTAGTGAATTTTTGTAAACCCATAGAATCATTTAAAATTGTGGAAATTCATGAGTGCAATGGAATAAGGATAATCTTCGATGATCTTGAAGAGATATATGTTCTTGAAACAAATGTTGATGATGTAAGTGGTGAGTTCGTATCATACGCTATGGAGGAAATTCTTAAAGATGCTTTAGATGTTTATGTTTATCCCTATGTTGGAAAGAAGGGAAGAATAGGATACATGATTAAGGTGCTATGTAAAGATAATTTTAGTGAATTGGCTGAGAAGATGTGTAAATCTCTACCGACACTTGGAGTTAGAATATACAGCGTAAGTAGATACAAAGTTAAGAGGAAAATTATTGAAAGGACTATAAACGTTTTCGGAAAGGAATTTAAAGTGAGAGTGAAAGTTTCGGAAGTTTCTGTAAAACCTGAATTTGAGGATATTAAAGAGATTGCAAAAAGTTTGAACAAACCCCTATCGGTTGTTTATCGTGAAGTTTTGAGGGGGTTGAAGGATGAAGATTTCAACTGGAAGTAGATGTTTGGACAACCTTCTGAATGGTGGTTTTGAGACTGGAGCTGTTACACAAATCTTTGGTTCGAGTGGAACTGGAAAAACATCTATATGTCTAATGGCATCATATACAGCAGCAAATAATGGGTTAAAAGTAGCTTATGTTGATACTGAGGGTTTATCTCCAGAAAGGGTAAATCAGATATTTGTTGAGAGGGAAAAATTGAAGAATGTATACATATACGATGTAATTGACTTTAAGCAACAGAGTTCTGCAATAAAGGAATTGGCAAAGTTATGTAAGGAGGAGATGTTAAAGCTTGTAGTAGTGGATTCCTTTACACTTCTCTACAGAAGTGAACTTGAAGATTTAGAGAAACAGATAAAGGTTAAGAGAGAACTAATTGCCCAGCTAACATTTCTCTTGGGTTTGGCGAGAAAGTTCGATTTGGCTGTAGTAATAACAAATCAAGTTTATACAGATGTTAGAACTGGAGAAGACAGACCTTTGGGTGGACCGAGTATAGATCATATTTGCAAAACCATAGTTGGATTGGAAAAGATGAACAAAAAAAGAAAAGCTGTTTTAATAAAGCATAGATCAAAGCCAGAGGGTGAATCATGCGAATTTATCATAACAGATAAGGGAATTGAGCCTTAGATAAAAATTAAAAATTTAAATTTTCATTTGTGAGATAGCGTTACAATCTTGGCGATATTCTATGCATTGGGTGGAATCTTTGGAATTGTCAGTGATGCCTTGACCATAAATATTGTATCAATTGCTTTGGGAATACTGAATTTTGCCATAGCCTACGGTCTTTGGAAAGGTCAGAATTGGAGCAGAATACTTGTTATATTATGCATTCTTGGGATTTTAAGCGGTATAGTTTTGGTTGCAATTGGACCTACAATCATTTCTATGCTCAAAATCATGACTACAGAAATTGGTATGTTCACAGAAACTATTTCAACAGTATTCATAGCCAGCAGTATAATCAATATTATTGTGAATGCAATGATAATTTACTACTTGACAAGGCCTCATGTAAAGGAATTCTTCACATAAAGGAAAGAAAATGTTTAAATATCGCCGAGTATAATAGATTTGCCGACGGCCATAGGGATCGGGGAAACACCCGGACTCATTCCGAACCCGGAAGTTAAGCCCGATCCCGTTCCGCGTGGTACTGTGTTCCGAGAGGGCACGGGAAGCGCGGAAGCCGTCG
>CAZKQI010000087.1:0-2669 GCA_964554855.1 uncultured archaeon
TTTCTCCTTCTCCAGACCCTTAGCGGCTATGACATCATCGATTCTAAGCACCATTATTGCAGCTTCTGTAGCACCGCTTATTGCTTGCTTCTTAACCTTTATAGGTTCAAGAACTCCCTTTTCTTTCATGTCAACTACTTTACCCTCAAATACATCCACTCCGTATGTAATCTTTTCTTCCTCATGTGCCTTCCTCAGCTCTACCAATATGTCTATCGGATCCAATCCAGCATTCTCCGCTAATGTCCTCGGTATTATCTCTAAAGCCTGTGCAAACGCTTCCGCCGCTAACTGCTCCCTCCCTCCTAAACTCGGCGCCCACTCCCTGATCCTCAAACTCAACTCTATCTCCGATGCCCCTCCCCCAGCTACTACCTTCCCCTCTTCAATTGCACATGCTACAGCTCTAACTCCATCCTCAATACCTCTTGCAATTTCATCTACAATGTGCTCAGTACCACCTCTTACCAGGATAGTGACGGCTCTAGGATTCTTGCAACCCGTTACGAAAACCATTTTATCCTCTCCAACCTTTCTCTCCTCAACAAGCTCAGCTTCACCCAAATCTTCTGACTTTATGTCTCTCAAGTCCGTTACTATCCTTGCTCCAGTAGCCTTAGCCAACTTCTCTATGTCACTCTTCTTCACTCTTCTAACAGCCAAAACTCCTGCTTTAGCCAAGTAGTATTGAGCTAGATCATCTATTCCCTTCTGACAAAAGACTACATTCGCCCCCGCTTGCACTATCTTATCCACCATCTCCTTTATCATCTTCTCCTCCTGCTCTATGAACTTCTGGAGCATGTTCGGATCTGTTATGTTTATCTCAGCATCGGTCTCAGTCTCTTTAACTTCAAGTGAAGCCTTTATTACTGCAATCTTTGCATTCTTGATTCTCTTTGGCATTGCTGGATGAACAACTTCCTTATCAAGAACTACACCATCTACAAGTAAAGTATCTTCTACAGATGCACCGTGCTTCTTTTCAATCTTTATATCGTCATCGTAAACTCTGTATCTATCTCCAACCTTTTCTGTAACCTTCTTAACAGCATCAACAACAATTCTTGAAAGATGTTCTATTGCATATTCAGCATGTTTACCAGTTATAGCAGTTGTAGCAACATTTCTTAACGTTTTGTCATCATTGGGATCAACTTCAACTGCAATTTCATCTAGAATTTGCAAAGCCTTCTCACAAGCCAATCTGTAACCTTTAGCGATGATGGTAGGGTGGACATCCTGTTCGAGGAGCTCTTCAGCTCTTCTAAGCAATTCACCTGCCAATACAACTGCTGTAGTTGTACCATCTCCAACTTCACTATCTTGTGCCTTAGCTACTTCTACAATCATTTTAGCTGCTGGATGTTCAACATCCATTTCCTTAAGTATTGTTACACCGTCGTTAGTTATTGTAATATCTCCCAAGCTATCCACCAGCATCTTATCCATACCCCTCGGCCCCAATGTCGTCCTTACAGCTTCAGCTATCACCTTTGCAGCCGTTATGTTCATCCTTAGCGCATCCCTCCCAGTTGTCCTCTGCGTCCCTTCCTTCAATATCAATACAGGTACACCTTGCAACGTCGCCATCACCCACCACCCAAAATCACTATACCTGTATGCCTATATATAAGTTTCGGTGGTTATGTACAATAAAAAATTATAATAACAACGCCGGGACGGGGATTTGAACCCCGGAACCCCGAAGGGCACGGGCTCTCAAGGCCCGCGCAGTACCACTCTGCAATCCCGGCATTTAATATATCATCGGTAGTCTTTAAAATCTTTTGGATAATTCTGCATATGGAGTTTGTTAAGATGCATGGTAACGGTAACGATTTCGTTCTCATAGATGAGTTCAATGGCATAAAAATTCCGAATGAAAAGAAATCTGAATTTGTTAGGGCATTATGTGACAGAAGATTTGGAGTTGGAGGAGACGGTGCAATATTTGTTCAGAAGTCGGAAGTTGCTGATGCAAAGTTCGTCTTTTACAATAATGATGGGAGTATGGCTGAGATGTGCGGTAATGGTATAAGATGTTTTGCTAGGTATATTGTGGAAAAGGGTTATGCTAAAGAGGGAAAAGTTAGTGTTGAGACCCTTACAGGAATTATTCATTTGAATGTTTGGTTTGACGGGAAATGGTGGATAAAGGTGGATATGGGTAAACCTAAATTTGGAAGGGATGTGCCAGCTCTGAAGGAAGTATGGGGAGAAAGCATTAAGATTGATAACAAAAAATTCAAAGTTTATGCTGTAAATATTGGTGTTCCTCATGCAGTAATTTTCGTAGATGATTTCGATTTCAATTTTTACGAAGTTTCAAGAAGGATAAGGTACAATTCCGTATTTCCTAGAGGTGCTAATGTAAATTTTGCAAAAGTTGTAAATAAAAATAGGGTATTTTTAAGGACATACGAAAGGGGAGTTGAGGATGAAACCTTAAGTTGTGGTACTGGAAGTTGTGCTGTAGCTGTTGTAGGTTACAAACTTGGATTACTAGATAGATCTGTAGAAGTTCAAACTAGGGGAGGTATTTTAAAAATAGAAGTAAATGATAATGTTTACATGACTGGAACTGCTACGAAAGTTTTCGAAGGAAAGTTATGCTTTGAATATTTCTGAAGAGTTAGTTGTGAACATGTTTCCTCTGACATGTAGTA
>CAZKQI010000088.1:0-2567 GCA_964554855.1 uncultured archaeon
TTCCTGGTAGAACGTAAGGGTTGTTATGTTTGTATACGAGAACGAATATGTACGTTATTAATAGCATTATAAAAACTTGTAAGGCAATCTCTCTGTATTCTAGAAGTCTTGCCTTCAAGTCTTTAACTTCGATTGTTGCGTGTTAAAATTTTGTTATTCCATTTCTCTTCTCCAGTCGTAGAATAAATAGCAGATGCATCCTATGAAGGTTGTGGTAGAAATCATTAATCCAATCTCAAACCAGTCCTGAGGTGTGTATCTTATAACTATTTCAAGCTCTCCAGTCTCGTTTATCCAGAATCCATTTATGATAAAGTAGAGTGGGATTGATCTAACCTTTTCTACTAGTTTACCGCTACAAGCAAAAGGTTATTACTCGAACTTATTGAAAAGGTAACTCTTGTTTCTGATCACTATTCTATCCTTTGTTTCAATCTCCTCAATAATATCTTTTAGTTCGATTTTATTTTTGATAATTCCTGAATCGATCATAGCAGAAAGAAGATCTTCAAGATTAAAGACGTTGATACCTATTTTTCCGGCAACCTTCTCAACGACTTTGTCGTTTGAAAGAAGGACCCATCCTCTATTCTTTGCCAGAGCCATTGCTTCCATCTCTCCAAATCCCAGCCTTCTCTCCTTAGAAAGCTCCTTAACTATATCAACATCAATCTCATTTAAAGTAGCAATTTTAATTTTCCTATCATCTATTAGCTGGATTATGTAACCTACAAAATCATATCCCTTTTCTTTTGCCCTTAAGATCTCTTCATAAACTCTTGAAGGTATATAAAACTGAGCTTTAAAGAGTTTTTCGAGCAAATTGAACCTTCTGATCTTCGCAAAACAACTCAGTATATCGGTATCAAGAACTATCATAGCATGCTTTTCAGCTTCTCTGTTCTCTTCCTCAGCTCAGCTTCATTTGAACCAACTTCTCTCTTGATTTTCTTGCTAACGAATTCTCTGAATTCTATTACCCCCATACCAGCGATTTCAGCGGCTTTTTCAAGCGATACTTCCCCATCTTTGTATAACTCCAAGGCTACCTCTATTTTGAGTTGGGGATTTACCTCGAACAAAGCTCTTATAGCCTCTTTCAGCAACTCCTCTTCAGAATACTTCCTGAGCAATACATCGATTTCCTTCTGGAATACGGATATTTTTAGACTCATTAAATGTATTTGGATGTGCGATTTATTATCTTTATCTTAAAGTCCTGAGCAAATCTTTAACCTTAGTTTCCAACATAGAGAATTTACCGTCTACAGGAACAGTAGATCAAGAGATAACATTTACGGCAAAGATAATCATACAATCCAGCGAATGGTCTAATATCACGTCAATTAAATTGATAGTATCGAAGGACAGTAATATTGACACAGTTCAAATTCCAATAATGCTTACTCCAAATGCACTAATTCCTCTTTCATATCCTTATTCTTTAGCAAATACAAATAGTCAGATATTGGAAATTAGAGTAAACTCTTCAACAAATGCCGTCTATGGTTATGGCTACGGTTATGGTTACATAAAGAATAGCAACTATGGCACGCTCGGCTGGAGATATGGTTACGGTTACGGCTATGGCTATGGTTATTATGTTGGATACGGTTACGGATATAATGTTCTTAACGCGCCAAGCGGTGCTGTAATAGCTTACGATATAAAATGGAAGCCAAATGAAGAGGGAACTTATAAGTTCAAGTTAAATGTGACAGTCGTAGACAAGAATGGCAATATTGTGTATTTTGAATCTCCAGAGAAGTCAATATCGATACAAGCCCTGGCGCCAGCAGCAACTCCCGCGCCAGCTCCAGCTGGAGGTGGTGGAGGAATCATAATTGGTGCCCCACCAGAAACAGCAGTTGTAACTTATTCATCAATAAAGATGATTCCAGCGAAGACACTAACAGAAATAACACTTTCAAAGAAGATAATAGAGGAGAGCGGGATCACTACACTCAAATTGGAGTTACCAGAGAGTAAAACCATATTAACTAGAATTTCTGTGCTATCCGCACTACCTTCAGGAGTTTCACCTCCACCAGCCAGAGATGTTTACAAGTACTTGGAAATATCATTCATAGATTACTCAACCGGATTAGAAGTACAACCTAAAGTAGTTATAGAATTCAAAGTTTCTAAGAGCTGGATAGATGAGAGAGGATACGATCCACGTGCAATCGTATTAATGGAGTATCACGAAGGATGGAAAGATTTGAAGACTGAGCTAACTGGAAGTGATGCCAACTACTATTATTACAAAGTCGAAACTGGAACATTTAGCATATTCGTAATAGCTGTCAAGGCAGTCTTACCTCCAACTGTCACAACTCCTCCTACAGTAACAACGCCAATACCTACAACTCCAGTGACAACGACTCCAGTAGTGGCCCCACCAGCAATATCTTCAGAAGTAATGGTAGGTATTATCGTAGCTATAATAATAGTGGTAGCAATTGTCGCTTATGCAGTTAGAAGAAGGTAGTGAAAAGATTTATTAATTGATACCTAATGCAAGCTTTATGGCAAGAAGAAGGGCGAGAGTGAAGGATAAGTGGAGC
>CAZKQI010000089.1:0-2383 GCA_964554855.1 uncultured archaeon
CTATACAAACAATTAAGAGAACAATTCCAATTATTGCATATTTCCTCATAAAAATGATTGAATTAGTATGCATTTAAATTTTTTGATTTTTTCGTTGGACATTTCTCCATTATCAAAGTATGCAAGAAGGCATTACTATGTTTAGCCATAGATGTGAAAAGAAATGAGCTGATTTTGGTGGGAAATCCTTTATAGATAATGTTGTTAATGCCTTGGAGCATTAAATTCAATGAAAAGAAGTTTGATTAACTAGCTGTTTTGCCGTATTTATAGTCACAAAATTTAATTCATCTATACTACATTAAACTATGCTCGAAGTTGAAATTTCGACTCTAAAGCTTAGAAATCCTCTCATGCTTGCAAGCGGAATTTTAGGTTCAAATGCTGGTTCTCTTAACAGAATAGCAAAGCATGCTGGAGCAGTAGTTACGAAATCGGTTGGATTGGAGGGAAGGGAAGGTTACAGAAATCCCTGTGTAATAAGTTGGGAGTGCGGAATTTTGAATGCCGTAGGATTGGCTTCACCTCCAGCAGAGGATTTTGCAAAAGACTTGAAGATGTTTAATGGTGATTGTCCGTTAATAGTAAGTCTTTTCGGATCAACTCCAGAAGAATTTGCCAAATTGGTAAAAATATTTGATTTTGCAAATGCTTTTGAGCTTAACCTAAGCTGTCCTCATGCAAAAGGATTGGGTTTAGAAATTGGCAGAGATTTAGATTTGGTTTATGAAATAATTAAAGCTGTGAAGAAAAATACAGATAAACCAGTTTTTGCAAAAGTTTCTGCAAATCTCGATTATGTAGAATTGGCTAAAGTATGTGAATCTGCAGGAGCTGATGGTATAGTTGCAATAAATACTGTAAGAGGTATGGCAATCGATATAGTTAGTAAGAGACCAATTTTGAGTAATGTGAGTGGTGGTGTGAGTGGGAAGGCTATAAAGCCTATAGCACTGAAATGCGTTTGGGATATTTATGAAGAGGTTAGCATACCAGTTATAGGATGTGGTGGTATATCGAATTGGAAAGATGTTGTGGAATTTGCTTTAGCTGGAGCTAGGGCAGTTCAAATAGGTAGTGCATTCTACTACAGTTACGATGTAATGAAAAATATATTGGAAGGGCTAAAGTCCTATTTGAGAATAAACCTTATCTGCTTTGATGAATTGGTAGGTTTAGCTCATAAAAGTTAGGTGGAAAAATGAGATGGATGAAAGGATTTTTAGGATTTCTCGGATTTTTGGGATTTAATGCATTTAAGACAGGAAACTACTCGTGGCTATTATGGTTTATATGGTTTATCTGGTTTTACTATTTCAAATACTTGAAAGAGGGTGAAGGAAAATGAATATCAAGAGAGTATCATTTGTAGTAGTGTTAATATTAGCTTTACTTGTTGTTTATCACTTCTTTTTAACTGAAAATAACTCCAATGCCGTAAGTTATAAGGTTTCGAATTGTGAAGTTGGATTTCCTAAATTTGAAAAACCCTTACTAAGTTATGATGAGAAGAATAAAATTTTAAATGCTGAAGTTTGGGTTAACTGTTGCGGAGTAGAAGTGAAGGTTGAGAGGGAAGGAAAAACTTATAAAATTTTGGAGAAACAATACGGTGAGATTTGTAAATGCATGTGTAAAAGAGAGGTAACCATTTTCAATGTTCCAGATGATGCAACGATTGTATTCATAGATAAGGATGGAAATTCTTTCATTTTATCTCCAAACGTAAAATTCTGCGGTTGGTCAACCTATGGTAAATGCAACAGTGATGAAGATTGTATGAGATCTGGATGTTCTGGTCAGGTTTGTCAATCGAAGTTTGAAGAACCTATAATTACAACATGCGAATGGCTTGATTGTTATGATGCAATGAAGTTTAATGTTGCATGCAAATGCGTTGATGGAAAATGTCAGTGAGTGAGGAAATAAAATTCAGGGTAAAGATTTACGAAATTTGAGGTCCCATGCAAAAAATTCCTAGATTGGTTTAATCAGAAAATTGGATTTTTTATAAGTAGTAAGAGTAGTCTAATTATCCTTACGTAAGTAGGAACTAAAAAAAGAAAGGGTGAATGAAAAATGAAAATCGTAAGAATGAAGGCAAAGAAAGCATTTAATCCAACTAAAATTCCAGGTGCAAATTATGTGGTAAATCAATACATAGGTTGTCAGCATGCTTGCCTCTATTGTTATGCAAAGTTCATGTGTAGATGGTATAGATATGGAAAGTGGGGAAATTGGATTGTTATTAGGGAAAATGTAGCGGAGTTGGTTAAAAGAGAAAGAGTTAGAGGAAAAGTTTACATGTCAAGTGTTAGCGATCCTTACCAACCAATAGAAAAAGAAATCAAACTGACAAGAAGAATTTTAGAAAATATGAATA
>CAZKQI010000090.1:0-2349 GCA_964554855.1 uncultured archaeon
CCTCCATCTTCGTTCTTACTTTCCCCTACTTTCATAACTTTTTAATATAGGTATGGTAGAGAATTTACTCTTTTCCTATCCTCATTTGAGGTTTTGCTTACCACCTAATCATTTTCTCTGCATTCCGAGTGAGGGCTATTTGAATAAGACAATCCTCTATTTATAAAGCTTTTTACACTACTCTGCCTATATTGTTTGTAAAAATATAAAAAGGACATCTATGAGAAAATTCTGTAAATCAGAGTTTCAGCAAAATATAATCATAAGTTTTTATTTGACCTATTGGCAAATTTATTCTTATTTTAACTTTAGTGTGGTTTTGAAAACCTCAATAATTTCCTTAGTTATATAATCCCATGTAGGTACCTTAGGATTTTTAACTTCAGTTTCAGATACATCGATAATTAATCTAACTAATCTACTTATATCAATCGGATAATCAATTCCAAAAACGTTTTCATTGTCAATCCATTCGCTCAAAGCTGATGTATTTGCAACAATGCATGGAGTTTTACTTGCCAGAGCTTCTGCAACAACCAAACCGTAAGCTTCGTATTTAGATAACAGAACCAACACATCCGCTTTAGCATATTTCTCAATCAACTCTTCTCTACTCAAATCTCGATAAAATCTAATTCTGTTGATAACACCAAAATTCCTTGCAAGTTTAACAATCTTAGATTTATAGCTACCTGTTCCCACAATCTCTAACATATAGTTTTCTGGTAAATACTTCAAAGCCTTAACAACGTAATCTAAACCTTTATATTTCTCTATTCTTCCAACGTAAAGAATGATTTTTATATCTTCATCCTTTTGTCTCTTGATATTTTCAACATCCTTAAACTCATCAAGATCAACTCCATTGGGAATTACAAAAATCTTGGATGAATCTATATTAAAGTTTTTTAAGATTAATTCCTTCTCAAAGTTGGAAACACATATCACAGCATCAGCCTTTTCAAAAATTCTCTTACCAAGTATTTTATATGGCTTATGTAGCAAATCCCTAATAAAGCTGTGCCCTTTTCCATGGTAATGCGGTGTAAAAATCAGTTTATTTTTACTCTTAGTTAATGATGCAAAGAGAGCTGGAAAAGCATGATAGTTGTGTGCATGTACTATATCATAATCCAAGCTATGCTTTTTAAGAAATCTATACATATCGAGTGAAAAGTAATACGAATTAGAAGGTGCAATGGACTTGAACCTTTTAACGGTAAAACCATCTATCTTCTCCACTTTAAGATATCTACCACTTGGATCTGTAGTCAAAACATCAACTTCAAAATGCTTAGCCAATCTCTTAGATATTTCATAAACATGCGTTTCAACACCGCCAATATCTGGATAAAACCTTGGACAAACCTGAGCAATTCTCATAGCAAATCAACCTATTTTTCACTGTAAATTAACTTCTTCATGCACCTATACTTTTTCATCTAATGATTTTAAATATTTCAGCTTTAAAAATTTTTGAATTAACTCAAAGTGCAGGAAGAACCTTTAATCCAAAATTTAAAGCCTGTTTCCTCAGCTTTTCATCGAAAGTAGCTATGTTGAAGTCATTATTTACCGCAACAAACAGTATAACATTATCGTTGTATCTTGAAAGACTTAAGTTTTCTTTAACTATCGTATTTAATGCCTTCACAATAATATTACTTTCTGAAATCAGCTTGGTTTTTGGGTTGTTGATGTATTCTTCTGTCTTGTATAGAACATCTTCAGCATCGATTTTTAATGCCTTTAAAACCCAAACGTACTCATGTATAACTATGATTGGAATTATCCACACATCAAGATCGTCAAGCAACTCCTTTGCTTCTTTATGATATAAGCTGTCTTCAAACGTATCGTATACGAGAACATTTGTATCTATAACAGCCCTCATAGATTTTCCTCCATCCCTACTACAATTAATCTCTCGATATCTTCAGGTGTTAACATCTTTCCAGCCTTTAAAGTCTTTCTATCCTGCTTAACCTTTCTTATAATGATTGCTTTTCTATCATTGTCGTAAACAACATCTACGAGATCCCCAATCCTTAAATTAACTTTATCTCTTACATCCGCAGGAATAGTTATTTGGTAGTTCCTCGTCACCTTAACCATCATAGTAAATTTGTGTACATATTATATAAATAACTTTCTACTAATATTTCATTCTTGCCAACAGATTGCCTATGATTGCTGATAGTATAATTAACAAGATTACAGCGACATGGTTAATCTGAACCTCTCTAAATTTCTTGGGAATAGATTCTAACATCAAAAATCTCAGATAACTTTTTTCCATTTTAAGCTTGTATTCTCTACCTAATAGTGCCTTAGAATATCCCTCATAAT
>CAZKQI010000091.1:0-1923 GCA_964554855.1 uncultured archaeon
TTGAAGGGTTAATTCGAACATAAATACATCATAGCAACATTTAAAAATTAACTCCACATTGTTCGAGAAAATCTTTATATACTTCCAACATACCAATCCATTCAGCCATTTTTATATTTCAAAATGTTCGAGAAGTCCAAAAATGTTGAAATCAAATCTTTATTAGGTGAACTGTCAAATCCGAGCGATGCAACTCCCAAGTTATCAAATTCTTCAATGTTTCTGGGGCTTCAATCTTTCCCTCATAAATCGATTTCAGATTGTGCATCATCAAGTTCTTAAGGAAATCTGAAGTTCCAGCAATCTCCTCCGCAATCACATGATAGAAATCCCTTACACCAACTTCCAAACCAGCCTTGTAGAGACCTACTCCCATAGTTTTCCTACCACCAGCTACCGAAACAACTACATCCCCTCTCCTCATCTCCTCCTCAATAACTTCTTTTGCTATTCTTACAAATTCATCGTGATCCTCCTGAGATCTTATATCACTGAATGGTAACTCAACATTCCTCAACTCCAAATCACCATAACTCCATCTCAAGTCCAATGCCAAAGCATAGAAAGACAACTCAACCTTAGGATCACGTGTAGTCAATACTACAACTCTTCCAATCTTAACTCCCCTCTTCCTCAATTCATCTATTGTCTCCGTTACCACCATCGGACTCGTCCCCAAAGCTGATACAAGCGTTACCTTATGAGATTCTTCTATTTGCAACATGGCTTACCCCTCTTCCAATTTTACAATTCCTAAAAATATTGTAAAAACATATCAACATCTTATACATACCCAGCCCAGTGGTTTTCCATCTACAGTTACTCTCCTCGTTTTAGGAAATAAATCGTAAAATCTTCCCGTTCTCGGACTTCTTCCAAGTCCCAATTTCCTTCTCAAACTCTCAAACTCTTGATGTGTCTCAAGTAGTAAACCTATTGTTTTCGAATACCATCCAGTTCCCCATCCCAATCTCAATAAAATTCCTTTACATTTCCTAACTGCCTTAAAATAAGCTTTAGTCTTTTCTAAGTAGTCATACTCAAGCTCAGCTTCAATTAATGCTTCACCAAACTCCTTCGTTATCTCCACAATATTTTCTATTTTAACAAACTCCTTATATTTACTTTCCAATCTCTCAAGCACAGAATCATCAATATCTATCTCCACTTCAGCTTTACCACTATCTATGCACTCAACAGATACACCAATCCCTCTACTACCCAAAATCTTAACCTCATAAACTCTAAGAGAATTGAAGTTCTTTGAATCGGAAACTCTAACTGCTCTCATGATGTCATTCCTCGTATCCTTACCAAATACAACCTTTTCGAGATCATCATCAGCCTCTCTTAGAATCTTGGAAACTCTCCGAATTCTTGCAATCTTATCCTTCAAACTTCTTACAGCATAATTCAAGAGATTTCTGTCGTTCTTGACTACATACCAAAGCAAAGCAGTTCTTATAGCTCCTTTAATTGAGCTACCCGGTATGTAGGGATTGCCACCAGTTTTAATATGCTCCAATATCTCATTCCTTACTGTGCCAGTGAAATATAGAGCATATCTCTTGAATTTTTCAAGATCGATCTTTTCCCTTTCAATAAACTCTCTAAGCTCAACTTTTGCAATATCTACCGCATTGTAACCTCTCTCGATTAAATGACCAAATAGCTTGGGAGTGTCGAGGACAACAACTTTATTATCCTTTACTATAAAATCCAAATTCATCAAAAGTTTTTCTCCGCTACCAACATGAACTGGTGTAATTACTTCAATCTCCATATTCCACCACCGCTGGAATCAAAAAAGACTTTCCATTGATGAAAACCTTATGTCCCACCTTAGCTGAAAATCCTTCAACAAATTCGTCCAAATCTACAACTCTACCATGCTCCTCTCCACTAAACACGGAACCCTCAGAG
>CAZKQI010000092.1:0-1228 GCA_964554855.1 uncultured archaeon
CCACCCTTTCTCTCAGAGACATAGCTTAACTTTGCATAACTACATATAAGCTTTCGCATCAATTTTTTAAAGCAGAGAGTAAAGGACTTTATGATGTACAAGAACACATACTTGGAGAGAATAGGCGAGCTACTGAAACACGTAATGGATGTTGCCAACGATATAGAGAAAGCTGTGAAAGATCTAACAAATGATGAGAATATAAAGGAAATGTTTAAGAGTGATGTTGAGCACATAATGGATAGATTTTATGGTGGGGATATAACTGCTGAAGAGGCTTTAAACAACTTAAGCATGTTGAAGATTTATGCAGTATCTCAATTGGATACACATTACAAGAGGATAGTCGATGTTTTGAGAGGAAGTTAAGAAGATTGAGAGAAGAGGTTTCTGAAGAAGTTGTTGGAGATATCTATATGGTGACTTCCTCCCAAGTGGCTTCCACCGGAAGCATGGGAATGTGCGTATAGCGCTCCCCTTTGGGCTTGGCCACTCCGCAAGATATACCAACGGCCTTGTCCCAAACTTACATTTATCTTCAAAGTAGCCATCTATGCTAAAGAGAAATATTTGAGGCTTAGTTTTGTCATAATTATCACTTTTTTCTAATTTTAGATATTATTTCGAGTTACAGCGGAGCCCGATTTCATATAACGTTCAGGGGACATGTGAAGTTTTCCAAAGGGAAATTTGGAGCGTAGCGAAACGGAGCCGTATGTCAGCTGTTAGACGACGTGCATTACCCTTTCAATTTATGTAGCATTGGTCCACTCCTTGCCAAATTCTATCTCCTTTGATAATTTAGTAAGTTTTTCAAGTTCTTTTTCCCAAAATTCCTTTATTTTTGGAGATTTTTCAAGATTTAATATTATTGCTGGAGAGTTAATCTCTCTTATTCTATTAAATTCAAAGAGAGAGAGTATGAGAATTTTATCGTCAAAACATATGGCTGAATAATTTAGATAATATGGATAATAATAAAGCTCAACACGTTCAGGTGATGCTCCCACAGCTTCTGCTGCTCCAGCAATCTTTTTCCTAGTTCCAATCACTTTCGATCTAAGCTGGTCTTCTCTATATTCAGGAAAAAGCAGCTTCAAATTTTCCATATTCTCTTCTTTATTTGGATCTGAAAGAAATAATCTAACTTTGGTATTCGGCTTTTCAAAAAACTTCTTCAAGCTTTCAAAATTATAGCTTACCCACGAATCAAAATAATAAACGACAA
>CAZKQI010000092.1:1238-1802 GCA_964554855.1 uncultured archaeon
ATATCAATCTTTTCGTTTGCATTTTCAATATATTCTTGCCATGGGATATCTTTATATGATTCACAAAATTTTTCTACATATGGATATCTTCTTAAGAACTTTTGGAAGCATATCTTGATATTATACTTAAGTTCCCTTCCTTGAGATGTAAATTGAAGATAAAGGATGGTAATGACGAAAGAAACGATAGTTATCAATGTAATTATTAACGCAATTATATCCATCTTAATTTTCACCTCTCAATGTATTCTGCATATTGCCTAACTTAGTACATACGAAATTCGATTTTTTTGTCTTGGAAGGATATACTTCATGCTATCTTTAATTTTGGCAGTATATACGAACTCATCCATCTTTTTCATCTTTAACAATTATATCTAACGAATTATTTTCCTCAGATCTTTAGTGGCAACACGAGTATAAATCTCTGTCGTTTTTGAACTTTTGTGACCAAGCAACTCCTGAATGTATCTCAACCTCACTTTCGAGTAAAAAAATTGAGAGTGCTGAAAGAGTTAGATTAGTTCGAGGGATTTCAAAACTTCTCTCAATCTCTCCGTTTTT
>CAZKQI010000093.1:0-1778 GCA_964554855.1 uncultured archaeon
AGCCTTATTCTATCATCTTCAACAACATATCCATTCTCTTCGAGTTCATTTATCAAAGCTCTCAAAGTCAAATCATCTACATCTACACCCCTACCATTTAAATCCTCCCTCAATTCATCAAATGTTCTATCTTTAATTGATAGAGAGTCCAATATTTCTCTCAAAATCTTGTCCTTCTCAATTAAAATTCTTCTAACATCTTCAAAGCTTTCTTCATATTTATTGGAATAATTTTGAATTATTTCAAAAATATCATCTTCAATGCATAAGCAATCCAAATATAACTTATAGACAACTTCCAATTTCTCTCTAAACCTGTAACACCTCTCTATTCTTACCCTTCCAAACTCAACGAGCTTTAAAGCCAATTTGTAAGCAATTTTATAATCTCTAAATGTAAGTTCCATGATCGATGTTCTTTAGAAGTTTATAACGTTTATCCGTTAAAAGTTTTTAAAAGATATCTCTAATTTGAGGTGTGATAGAGAGAGTTGAGGCTTTGTTAAATTTCTTTGAACCAAAGGAAGTTCCATTTCTTATGAAAGTTGTAAGGGAAGTGGAAAAGCTTAGAATTGACTTACCAGTATTGTATGCTGGCTCTGGAGGAGATGTAGAACATGGAATCATACTTGGAAATGAGATTATATTCGTAGATTCACATTTACCAGATATAACTCTTTCAGAAATTAAGAAGAAGATAATAGAAATTGGTGGTAAGATCTTAAGAGAAAAAACTGTTGGTAAGTTGGGGAGGGGTGGAAAGTACATTATAGATTTTGAGTTTTTTGGAAGGATTAGAATAACTTATTTTGCTGAAGATATTATGAAAATTCTCAAGGAACTGAAAAGTGGTTTGTCTGTTTATTTTGTCAAAGTTCCCCATCCCAAAGAACCCAATGTTTCAGATCTAAAATCTCCAGAAGTTTTATCGAAGGCCTTGAATTTAATAGCTCTAAATGGATTTTATTTGGAAAGAGAATGTCCCCTACCGAATCCAGAGTTGATAGGTTTTGAAAAGGTTGCATCTGGTTATATATCAGCATTATCTATACATAATGACAAGGGAAATCTGTATCGTAGAGTTAAACGTTTAAGCGAAGAGGAAATCATGTTTTACCTTTCAAATGTTCGATATAAGTGATAGTTTTTGTTATTATCCCATGAATTACAGTTAATTCTCTCTTGGTTATCAAAGATCTTCCAAGTATTCTCCTCAAAGCTATTTTAGTTCTTTCTATTCTATGTTTTGGATACCAAACAGTCTTCATAAGCCTTTCAAAGTTCTCAACGAGTTTCTCTATATCCTTAGCTTTAACGATCGTTTTTTCTTCTAAATCATATTTATACCTACTCAACTCGTAAAGTATTACAGCTACAGCATGACTTACATTCATAACAGGATAATATGGATTTGTTGGAATCGTAACGATCATATGACAAAGCTCAAGCTCCTCGTTAAAAAGTCCGTAATCTTCTCTTCCAAAAGCTATAGCCAAATCGAAACTCTTACCCTCTAAAAAATTTTTTAGCTCTTCTGGAGAAAAGACTGGCTTTCTTATATATCTTTCCTGCCTATAAGCTGTAACTCCAGTTGTTCCTACAAGCATGTTCACATGTTCAAGTATTTCATCGAATTCCTTCAAAATTACGGCATTTCTTAGAATTTCTTTTGCATGAGATGCAGTTTTAAAAGATTTTACAGTTACCCTACAATCGTAGAGAAATAGCTTGGTAAATCCGAAATTCTTCATAACTCTTGCAACAAATCCAATATTTTC
>CAZKQI010000094.1:0-1649 GCA_964554855.1 uncultured archaeon
CTGAAGAGAACGAAAGGATAAAATCTAAAGCTAAGAAATTGGGATTTGAACTTTTCGTGCTAAGAGATAAAGAATTGGCTAAAGTTGTTTAAGGTGTGAATTTTGCCTTTAAGTAAAAACTTAAAAAACAGTTCAGTATAAGTTAGAAAATGACAGATAATATTGAGTATATTGAAAATGGAGACATATTTAACTCGAATGCAGATGTTCTAGTTAATTCTGTCAATATCAAAGGTGTCATGGGTGCTGGGATTGCAAGAGAATTTAAGAAAAGATTCCCAGAAATGTACAAAGATTATATCAAGGCTTGTAGAAGGGGAGAAATTTACGTTTTGGCAAGATTTGAAGTTGATTTAAGAGAACCTAAAAAACCTAGATTAACTATACATGAAATTTATGATTGGAAACCACATATATGGATTGGAAAACGTAATGGTCGAAAATTCATTGTGCTAAATTTCCCTACAAAGATTTATTGGGATCTACCAAGTGATTATAAAATAATAGAATTTGGACTTAAATGGCTTAGAAATAACATTGATTCACTATCGGGAATGCTAGGAAGAAAGGTTAAAAAGATTGCCATGCCCCAACTAGGTGCTGGATATGGTTATCTTGAATGGAAGAAGGTGAAAAACCTTATTGAAGAAAATCTTTCAGATATTGATGTTAAAGTTGAAGTGTTTCTTAACTATTTCAAATCCAATAGAGAGAAATCTAAAAATGAAACTAGGGGAAAGTTTGAACATAAAAAGCCTAAAGATACGAAAATCACAGATTATACTTAGTTCGTAAATCTTTTCAATTAAAATCCTAATCTAAATCTGTATGTCAATAGAAAGTATTAAACCTTATCATGTAACATATTTATATAATCTGGAAAGAATTTTTGATATAGGTGCTCTACTTTCTAAGAATTTGCTTGTTAGTAGAGGATTAGACTTCAAAGATCTTGGCGAGTTAGAGGAGGAGAAAGGTATAATTTATCTTAGAATATTTAAATATAGGTATAAAAATAATAAACGGACATTTAGCATGGAAAAGAGGAAATGTGATCTTAGGGAATTTGTTAGATTTTATTTGTTTACCTTTCAAATCGAAACAATAAACAAACCCATTGTCCCCAAATTTTTCTATAAAGTTTTAAGTTATTATTTTCAGAATGTTGCAATAATGGTTTTTAAGGAGCTTAAAGAGATTATGGAATGGTCTAAAAGAGAAAATAAGGAATGCTTAATAACTTTTGGACATCCAAATCGTAATGATCCAGCAGTTTTTGAAGATCTTAATAGCCTCCTCAATTACTTAAGGTTTCCTATCCCAGGCATAGATGGTCTGAGAGAGTGGCTCAAGATTATAATAGGAGGAATAGAATTAGATTTGCCTAAACATTACCTTTCTGAATTAGATGTTAGCAGAGAATACTATTTACTTCAAACTTTATCATCAGAGCTAATGATAAAAAATTATGTTCCCTTGACCTTACTCTATGCTGTAATTTTACCGTATAATGAATATACAAAAAAGTTCAAGGAAAAAATACAGACTAAGATGAACATAAGAATTTCTTTAGTCAAAGATGAAGATGAGATGCTAAGAATTTTACACAATCTAAATAGATAATCTTAAAAATGATTGAATTACTTTCG
>CAZKQI010000095.1:0-1576 GCA_964554855.1 uncultured archaeon
CTCTCCTGTCCCGGTGTACCGAAAACGTCAATTGTAAATCCTTTGTATTCGACATGTCCGTGATCCAATGCAACTGTAGTTCCAAGCCTATCAACAGATACTGCTTTAGTAGATATTGCATGAACGAAAGTTGATTTACCAGCATTGTAGGGGCCAGTAACGAGAATCTTTGGTATGTAAGCCCTAATCCCACCGGGTTTAACGACCTTAAATAAAATCGATTTCCTCTTAAAATCTGTCCAGTCAACCTTCACCAATCCGTAATACTGTCCAAGTATAACTCTATGATGTATACCGCCAACATTCACAATTACATTCGAATGAGCTATTACAGTATTTATTACTCTTTCATCATAAGGCCAAGCTACGAAATTTATTACCAAAATTGAATCGTTTACTATTGCAAGATCCCTCCAGCTTTTGAAGTATTTAACTATCTCCTCTCCACATAAATCTATCATAGTCGAAAGAGAATTTATTGCAACCAAATCGTTCTCTTCTATTGCATTTTCAATTGCTTTATTAAGTTCTTCAGCATTGGATGGATCCTTGACAAAGTATTTCTCATCCGATATATCTCCAACAAGTCCAGAATATGCATCCACTATTGGGAAGTTCACATCCCATCCAAATTCCTTGAATCTGTTCCTAACAACCATCGGACTCATACTTGTTGTAACGAGAACGCATTTACATCTCTCCGAGTTCTCATGTAGTGTCTGCATGAGAAAAACTTCTCCCTCAACTTCAGGATCTACATAATACGTAACAACTTTGCCAGAAGGAATTTCGAGTATTTCATCTATAACAGGTATACCCAATTTCATAATACCACCCTCTTCTCTTCAATAGCAAATTCCTTCCATTCCGTTTTATGAGTTGGAGATACAAACCTGAAAAATTTCTTATCACCTTCCTCTTTCAATTCAATAACACAATCAAGCATCTGTTTTATCGTTGCAATCGTCTGGTCGTCATGCATTCCATTCTGAACAATATAGATAGCTTTAGATTTGGCAGACTTTATCCTTCTGGTTATAATGTGCAGGAATCTATAGACTGTCTGAAGGTTTGTGTACATGAGAAAAGATGAAACACTGTCAAAGACTACAACAGATTTGATACCCTCTTTGTAGTAGTCTTCGAGAAAAATGTTGATATGCACAGATACTCCCGTAAGATCTATTGGACTTGAAACACGCCTTATAACATCCGTATCTGTCGAATTTGGTTGTATTGTCTTTGATATACAGTCCACAATCTTTATCTTTACATTGAACTCACTGAACCAATCCAATACATCTTCTCCAACATCATTGGTTGTAACGTATATTCCTCCACATCCTTTCCTCAATTCATTTAAGAGCATGTTCCTTGCAAATATAGTCTTTCCAATCATTGGAGGGCCAAAGAGCATTACGTTTCCATCAAATTCTATCATGCCCCTATCACCATCTCATCATCTAATGATCATTATTTACTATTGACAACTCATATTTTTTTCTTTCGGTATTATTTTAAAACACTCCTAACCCACTTCACAACATTTTCAACTCTCTCCTTAGCAGTTCCAAGA
>CAZKQI010000096.1:0-1572 GCA_964554855.1 uncultured archaeon
CTCCAAGTTTTAAAGTCTTTAATCCACTTTTTATACTCCTCAAGTGAAACTCCAGCAGGTTTTGTTTCTTCGTAGACTTTGTTCCAATTGAAGCCTATGAGTATTCCTTCACCTTTGGGTTTACCTTTCTCCCATCTAATAAAGATGTTTGCAGTGCTGTAATCCTTCAATTCCTCGGGTAAATATTTTGATATTTCTTCCTTCTGTTCTTTTGTAAGCCATTTTACAAACAATCTTTTATGACCAACGTTTGTTTCAAAATACTGGATTATAGCATCATCCTTACACCAAGGAGGAATGGCAATTACAATGTACTCGTATCTTGGAGATTTTGTTGGAAAGTTCTTTTCAACATATTTTGCTATTAGATATCCGCTTGTTAAACCTGGACAAATATGGTCATGCAATTCAACGACCCTAGCAAAATCGCTTGGAAGCCCCTTATAAGCCCAAACATTACATATTGTTATTATACTGAATTCATTTCCTCCAAAAACCTTAGCCTCCATTTTTTCCTGCCATTCTTCAGGATTCTCTAAGAGTTTGTTGGCGTCTATGTTTTCTTTAGAAATCTTTGCAAAGATTTCCTCATCTTTAAGATTCATAAATTCTTCTAAAGCAGTTCTATCTTCTTTTTCTCTTTCTATGTATTTTTTCAAAACATTCATGTTAACTTCAAGGTACAAACATTCCTTAGTATCTTTGTTAAAGAAAGCAAACCATAATGGACTGTTGTAAGGTTTATGAATATTTAAAAGATTGTTTTTACCCCTTGAAAGACCTGAAGTCATCATTAATCCATCGAGAGCTTTCTCAGTTGTATAATCTCCAACCTTGGCTATGTATCCTGCATCTGTTAAAGCTAAAATTTTCGGAGAACCTCTTTCAAAACCCAATTCATCCATTGCTTTCTTAGCAGCCTTAAAACCAACCAAATGCAAAACTGAAAGTTCATCTTCACCAACAAAATCTACTAAGGGTTTTAGTTCGGGATATTTTTCAGAAATACTTTTTTCATTCACTTCTGCAACAACAGGGCTTAAGATAACTAAATAAAAGAAAGACAATATTATAAGTAATTTTGGTAATCTCACCATTTTTACCACCTTAGTGGGACAATATCCAAACAACCTCGGGCATCTCTATTTTTTCACCACTCTCAAGTTTCTCCGCTAACATGTTAACATTGGAACCTATGAACTTCCTCCATCCCTGCAGATTTGGATCACTATTTAACTCGCTCTTAAGCTTGTTTATATACTGCTTAGCCTTATCGAATTCACCTTTCTGAGAGTGTATACTTGCAAGAGATAAATGTGCAAGTATGTAGTAGTTCCTGTGTGCAACTTCCCTTTTAGTCTGCTTTGGATTTTCCACAATCCATTCGAAATCGGAAATAGCTTTATCAAGATACGTCGATTCATTTGTGTATTTGTAGAGCAAGTAGTAGGCTAATGCCCTCTCATACATAGCTGTTGGAATTGTCGTTGCATCCTCAGGATTTTCAATGGCATCATTGCAGTTGGAAATATCCTTTTCGAGCATCTCTACAGCTTTATTCTTATCCCCACT
>CAZKQI010000097.1:0-1567 GCA_964554855.1 uncultured archaeon
GAAAGCTTATATGTAGTTATGCAAAGTTAAGCTATGTCTCTGAGAGAAAGGGTGGAGGAAGTTGTAAATAAGGAAATTAGACCGTACTTGATGGCAGATGGAGGTAACATAGTTGTTGTAGATGTTGATGAAAAGGAGGGAATTGTAAAGGTAAAGCTCCTAGGTGCTTGCTACGGTTGTCCATTGTCCCAAATAACTTTAACATCATTTGTAGAACAGCATTTAAGGAGCAGAATTCCAGAGATTAAGAAGGTTGTCCCCGTATGAGATCCTATCTAATAAAACCATCAACTCTATTTTTTGAAAATAGAGCATACAAAATTGAGCCTGCAAACGGATTTGGTGGCTTTTGTAAATGCGGAGGATTCATGAATCAGTTGGGATGGGTAAACAATTGGGTAATGATTGCAGAATGTGAGAGCTGTTGGAAGGTTGAAGCATTTGTTTACGACAATTTTAAATTCGTAAAGAGGTTTGAATTAGAGGTAATAGGTATAATAGACTTTTTGAAGGAAATTCTAACTGAAAGCGAATTAGATTCTATTTTTAGGAAGGTCAAAGGTCTCAGTTACAATTACAGTAGTTTCAGTAGGGCTAAGAAGAAGCTTGAAGAGATAAATTTGGATATAAATTTCGTTTTGAATGAGTTAAGAACAGAGTTCTCTAAGTAGTCTTTCACTTTCTCTCGTTCCCTTAGCAATCAATATATCACCAGCAAAAACCTTTGTTCCAGCACTGGGCTTTGTTATCCAATTTTTCCCCCTCTTTATGGCAACAACGTGCATTCCAGTATTAGTTTCAACTCTAGCATCTCCCAAAGTCCTACCATGAAGCTTCGAACCCTTTCTAACCTCAACCAATGCAATGACTTCATCAGCTTCCTTCATAGCTGAGAGAAATATTGGATGAATTTCCATCCCTTCAAGAACAATTTCAGCTATTTCTCTTGCAGAATCGGCTATTTGTTCACTACAATAAGCCAGATCAAGGAGTGCTACAAGATGATTTATCTCTCCAAAGTGTTTACAACTCCTCAAAACCCAATGAACAAGATCAAACCTCATGTTGTCAATTCTCTCCTCAAGATAGACAACTTCTTGAGCAATATCTTCATTATAATACAGTATGGAAGAATATCCTAAATCTACTGCAAGCTCTGAAAGATCCTTCATATCTACAAGTATGTCAACTGCCCTATCCAAATCCTCTATATCCATTTCTACATCTGCACTTTCAATTTTAACACTCTTACCAGTAGCAACTTCAAAGAACTTTGGAACACCGCTTATATCTCCCCTCGCAAACAGTACATCTCCAACTAAGATCTTAGTATCTCTATCGGGATTGAAGATCCACTCAAAACCTCTTTTTATTGCAATTACTCTCATTCCCGTCTTTGTATGCAATTTAACATCACCTAATGTCTTGTTTGCCAAATCTCCATTTCTATCTACAACAACCTTTACAACAGTTTCTTCAAGCTGAGTTACAATTGCACCTATCATCTCCTTGGGTAACTTAAAACCCCTTAAAACTAGAGTGGCTATATCACCCGCAGCATTACCTA